>NZ_JBEXPR010000002.1:0-104927 GCF_040612135.1 Streptomyces sp. NPDC006458
CTGGGCCGGACGACGTAGTCCGCCATACCGGCGCCGTACAGGTATCGAGCCAAGGGTCACACCGTCCAGGAGATCGTCGTAGCGAGCACGGAGTCGGCCGCGGTCATGTCGGGGTGCTGGGTCAGCCACACCTGTCCGGCGCGGTCGGCGTGGTTGTTGGGGTAGATCGTCAGGTTCCCGATGCGGACGCCCGAAATGTAGACCGGTGCGAAGTGGTTCAGCGTGGGGTGCCGGTAGTCGACGGGGATGAGGACGGGCAGGCGGGAGTCCGAGGCGGCGGCCAGCGAGGAGTTGCGTTCGAAGTTCCCCAGTCGCAGCGTGACGCTGTCGCCGCGGCGCTCCGCGACGGAGGCGCCCGAGTTGGTCCAGGACGACACCGGGGAGTCGATGCTGGTGCTCGTCTGCGGCCGGTGGACTAGCGTCCACGTCGACCCCGTCCACAGCCGTAGCCGGCCGGTGTCGATCTCGTAGCAGATCTCACCCTGGGCCGGTACGGGGTTGCGGGTGGTGGAGGTGCACGGCCGGACGCGGGAACCCACGTAGAGCTCGGTGCGGGTCACGCTCACGGCGGCGGCGCCGCTCAGTACGGTGACTTCGGCGAGCGGGATCTCGTACAGGCCGGTGTCACCGGTGTCCTGTGTCAGAGCCGGTGGGCCGGATCCGGGTGTGCCGGGGCTGATGACGGCGCGGACCGTCCAGGTCGAGCGGTCCAGGCGCAGGACGACGCGGTCGATGCGGGTCTGGCCCGACACGTTGGTGCCGACGGGCAAGGTGCTGGAGGTCGGGCCCGACGTCCAGTGGTGGCCGCGGACCGAGGCGCGCATGTCATGCCGCACGAGCACGTTCAGGCCGGTTCCCTCGGTGACGACGCGGGCGCTGCCGGGCGTGCCGTACACCCCGTCGTCGGACCAGCGTGAGGCCATCGCCTCGAACTCGCTGTCGGTGACGGCGCGCGCGTTGTAGGCCGGGGACGGCCACGAGTTCTGTGCCATCGGGTGTTACCTCGTTTCGAGTCGACCCAGCCTGCGGCCGAGCGTGCGGATCATCCGCACGGTCTGCGGGTCGGTGGTGGCGTCCTGCGAGCCGACGACCGACGCGACCGTCTCGCCGCCGTCGGGGGTGGCCTGCAGGTGGATGGACCGGACGATGTCGGTGACCTGCAGCCCGTGCGGCAGCGCGATGGTGACCTGGTCGCCCAGGTCGTAGTCGCGGCCGGCCTGCAGGTCGGGGGTGTCGACGGTGACCGTCGCCAGCTCGACCGGCGCGGAGCTCTCGGCGAGCTCGCTGGTCCCGAGGACCGTGAGCTCACCGCTCGTGTCGTTGGCGGCGTTGCCGTCCACGTACTTCTCGACCCGCCACCAGCTGCTCGCTGCTCCCGCGTTGGCGGTCTCGACGAACGTACGCGTCGTGCTGCCTGAGGTCTCGGTGCCGGCGACCAGAGCGTGAGTGACTGTCGGCGCGGACTGACGGAAGCCGATGCTGCGCAGGTTGCCGAGGCCGATCGAGAACCGCGCCGTGGCGGTGAGGTCCCGCGGTTCGTAGACGCCGAACTTGATCTGGCTGCCGACCTGGCGGGTGCGGAAGCCGAGGCCGCCGCCGTTGCTGGCCGCGGCGCGGCACACGTCCAGCACCGGCTCGAACCGGGTTTTTACGCTGGTCGTGGTGGCGACCCCGGCCGCGGTATCAAGGACCAGGCTCGGGATGCGGCGGGCGAGGAGGGCGCCAGGCCCGCAGTTCTCGTTGACCAGGGTGCGGATGATGGTCTCCGCGCTGACCGCCGTGAAGCTGCGGTAGGTGCTGCCGAGCTGGGCCGACCAGGCGGAGCCGGGGGTGGGGTAGGTGATGTGCCCGGCGATCGTGGCCAAGTCGTCGACGAAGTTGACGGTGACGGTGCCGGTGCCGGGGTCGCCGTCGTCGGCCGTCCACTCGTAGTCCGTCGGTACTTCCATGGGGCCGGCCGTCCAGATGTGCCCGTCCCGGATGACGACCAGGCGGTTGCCTGGCCGGAGTTGGTCCATGACCTCGGACCGCGCGGGAAGGGTCACCGCTCCGGCCGCGGGCTCGTTGAACCGCCGGGGCGCGTCCAGGTTGGTCCAGCCGGTGAGCGGGTCGCCCTGGATGGCGAGGGCGTCGTCGGTGACGAGGAGCTGGATCGTCATCTCAGGCCGTCTCGTAGCGCGGGTTGAAGGTGAGCTGCACGGACGAGCCGGGCCCCGCTCCGGTCAGTGCGAACTCAACCGGGTTGTCTCCGGGGGCCAGGCCCCAGAGAGTGGCGCCGGGCCAGTCGAGGCTGCCGATCCAGTTGGAGCCGTCTTGATAGCGCACCTGGGGCGGGTCGGTGGAGATGGTGACCTGCTGCCCGGCGAGGAGCGGTCCGTGCTCGATGGCCGTTGCGTCCGGGTCGAGTGTGAAGGCCTCGCCCGTTCCTGCGTGGGCGGCCTCGATCAAGGACGCCGGGCCGGTGATCACCCAGGACGGCCACACGTCCACGTCGCCGGGATTGTGGACGACCGTCTCGCCGAGGACCTGCGACGACGACACGGACGGGAACGGGTCCAGGAAGTCGCTCGGCGTGCTGGCCTCGCGGGTGACCGTCACGGGGGTGGGGTCCACCCAGTACGGATCCTCACACCACAGGGTGATCACGGCGCTGTCGGCGTCCCGGTAGTACCCCCGCTTGGACTGCCCGTCGAACCCCTCCTGGTAGTACACCTCGATCTGGCGTCGACCCCCGTCGGGGCGGGCGATCTCCAGGATCCCTGGCATCCGTACGCCGTCCGGCCCGCGCCGCAGTGTGCGGGTGAAGGCCGTGGCCAGCGCCCGCCACCGCGCCAGGAAGTCGACGTGATCGGACCCGTGCACGAACAAGGGCCAGATGATCGTGCGCGGCTGCGGCTGGGCGTGCCGCAGGCGGGCACCGCCGCGTGGGTGCTTGTCGGAGGTCAGCTCGTACGACGCCGCACCCAGCCCGGACACGCCGTCGGCCAGGGTGAACCAGCCGCCGTCCCGGTCGGTGAGCGGCCAAACCTGCCCGCTCGGGTCGGTGTAGGTGGCGGTGGCGTAGCCGATCTCCGGCAGCAGTACTGGAGGGCCGGGCTCTGGCCCGGGCGGGGTTGTGAGTGGTGCGGTGATGATGGGCATCTAGCGCGGCCTCCCCACCCTGGCCCGGGCCTCCTGCACGCGCTGGACCCGCTCGAGGTCCGCCACGGTGAAGTCGGCCGTACGGGCGTTGATGACGTACTGGGTGCCGGCGCCCTGGCTGGCGGCGATGCCGACGGCGGCCGCGCCCTCGAGGGTGCTCAGCTGCCGGGGAGTGAGCACCGCCTCCGGCGTGCGCATTCCGTTGAAGTTCCAGCCGGGCTGGAGCCATCCGCCTTGGTCGTACACGCCCGGCTGGAACCCGTACCAGTCGGTGAACAGCTTGTCCTTGTAGCCGCGGGCGCCCTTGCCGATGACAACGCCGTCGCCGCCGCGCGACTCCACGTTGACGCCGCCGATCGTGCCGGCGGTGTGGCCGACGCCGGCGTTCGTGATGCCGATCCGGTACGGCGACTTGCCGTGCAGGACCCAGCCGGGCGGGGCGGTCGTGCCGTGGAATGCGCCGGTGGCCCACCTGCGGTGCGGCCTCTGCCCGCGGATCACGGACTCGATCGCGGACACCAGACCGCTGCAGTCCCAGGACGGGTTGCCGTTGCCGCCCCACTGGTAGGGCAGGCCGTCCTGGGTGCGCGCCCAGCGCAGGCCTGCCTGGATCCGGGGGCCGCCGACCCCGCCCGCGCCCTTCTTGTCCGCGGACTCGGAGTAGCCGAACAGGGCGTCCAGGATCTTGTTGGGGATGCGGCGGATCATCCGGCCCAGCGCGGTGTCCATGCCGGGGAAGCTGCGCAGCAGGGGGTCGACGAGGTTGCGGACGCCTGCCCGGGCGGACGCCTCGAGCGTGTCGCCCAGCCAGGACGCCCCCTTCTTCACGTGGTTCCACACTTCGGTGCCGGCGCCCAGGACCGCGGACCCGGCCGACTCGATCCATCCGAAGATGCCGCCGTCCGCGTACGCCTGGTGGACGCCGCCGGACGCGTACCGCAGTGAACGGTCCACGCCGGTGCGGGGGTTGCCGCCGAAGACGGGGGCGAGGGCGGCGCGTACGCCGGACGTCCCCGACGTCCTGGCGACGCGGTTGAAGTAGGAGACGAATCCGCTGCCCACGGCGCGGGTGAACTCCGGCCGCATGATCGACTCGCCGCCGGACAGGTCGAGCGTGCCGCCGGTCGGGGAGACGAACCTGTGCACGTCCCGGCCCGGGGTGTAGCCGGGCAGGACGCCGCCGCGGGCGAAGCCCTTGGGGTGGAACTCCTTGAGCGGAGGCGCACCGAACGCGGCGGCGATCTTGTTCCAGACGCCGACAATCCCCAAGTTGTAGACGGTGTCGATCATGAAACTGACGGGGCCCTTGGCGATCCCCTTCAACCGGTCCCACGCCAGCTTGATCGACTTGCGTGCGTCCTCGAAGCTGTCGCTGACCAGCCCGACGCCTTCCTTGAGGACGTCGAAAGCGGGCTTGATCCCGTGGTCGTACGCGCCGCGGATCGCGCCGGCGATGCCGTCCCAGATGGGACGGATCCACCGGTCGCGCAAGTTGCGCATGGTCGTGCCGAGATTCCCGACCCCGCTCGTGATCCACCCGAAAGCGGGCCTGATCCCCTTCTCCCAGGCAGCCCGGATCGTGTCCTTGATCCCGCGCCAAACCGGCTGGACCACCCGGTCGTTGAGCCACTGGAACGCCGGGCCCAAGTGCTCCCGCACCCACGTGACCAGACCCGCGATCGCCTTCACCATCGAGGACACCCAGCCGACCGCGCCCGAGACGGCGCCCGCGAACTGGCCGACGAGGAAACCGGCGAACTGCAGCAGCGGGGGCAGCAGCCAGGACAGGACGTTGATGGCGAGCTCGAGGACCAGGCCGACGATCTGTGCGAGCGGCGGCACGATCGGCAGCAGCGCCAGCGCGAGGTCGACCCCGGCCTGCACGAGCTGCATCAGGGACGGCAGCAGCTGCAGCAGCACACCGCCGGCCATCTCCAGCACCATGCCGAGGAGCTCGCCGACGACCGGCAGCAGCGGGGCGAAGGCCTGCGCCAGGGTGAGGAACGCTGCGGTGAGCGGCGGGAGGACTCCGGCGAGGGTGCCCGCGAGCATGCCGACGAAGTCCGCCAGGACGGGGGCGAGTCCAGCGATGATCGGCGCGAGCTGCTGGGCGAGGGATCCGGCGACCTCGGCGAGCGGCGTCACGATCGCCAGCAGCGCGGCGGAGATTCCGACGAACGCGTCCGCCACGGTCGGCAGGACCGGGAGCAGCGCGTCGAACACGGCCGTGACGAGCTGCACGCCGACCGGGATGAGCGGGGTGATGCCCTCGACCAGGAGCACCGCGGCGTCCGCGATCCCGGAGAACGCCGGCAGCATCGTCAGCAGCGCACCGCCCAGCGCGCTGACCGCCTCGCCGATCACCGGCAGCAGCGGAGCCAGCGCGGCGAACACGATGTCGACCAGCTGGATGCCGGTCTCCACGAGCGGCAGCAGGATCGGCATCAGCTGGTCGAGCGCCGCGGTGAACACGCCGGCGATCAGCTCGGCGACCTGCCCGATCAGCGTGACCAGCGGCGTGAGCGCGGGCTCCAGGCTCACGAACAGCTGAGTGATCACCGTGCCGATGAGCTGCAGTGCCGGGGCCAGGGCCTGCACGATCTGCGCCAGCGGGCCGACCAGGACACCGACCAAGCTGGTGATGACGGAGACGATCGGCGTCAGCGCCGGCGCGAGCGCGGTGACGACGCCGCTGATCAGGTCGGCGATCGGCTGCAGGAGCGGCGTCACCGCCTGGACCATCTGCACCAGGGCGGTGCCGACCGTGACGAGGACGGGGCCCAGCGCCTGCACGATCGGCAGCAGCGCGGCGCCCAGGGCGGAGGCGAGCTGCTGCAGGACGGGGCCGAGAACGGTGGCGATCTGCGCGATCGGCGCGGCGATCGCGGCGAGCAGCGGCACGACGGCCTGGACGACCGACCCGATGACCGGGACGATCGCTGAGACGATCTGCGCGACCGACGTGAACAGGCTCCGCATCTGGGCCTGCATCTCGTCGCCGCCCAGCACCCGGCGCAGCTCGCCGAAGACGGCGCCGAGCGAGCCGACGATCTCACCGCCGGCGTCGGATGCCGCCTTGAAGATCTGGTTGACGGTGCCGAGGATGTTGCCGATCAGCGTGCCGAACGCGGACAGGATCCCGACCGCGCTGCTGATCGCCTGCTCGAGACCGCCCGAGGCAAAGGACTCGGCGATGCCGTCGGTGAACGACTTGATGCCGCCGGCCATCTGCTGCGACAGCGCGTTGAACGCGGGCTGCGCTGCCACGGACAGCTGACCGAACGCGGTGAGCATCTGCCCGGGGGCGTCCTTGAACGCGGCCAGGTTCGCGGTGGCGCCGTCGAGGATCTTGTCGAGCAGGCCGGTCCTCGCCATCTCGGTGACCGCGCCGGCCGCCGACTTGGCCATGGCGTTCCACACCCCGGCCGTCTCGGTCAGGCCGCGCTTGAGGACCGGAATGGTGGCGTTGCCGAGGGTGGTGACCGTGGAGTCCAGGCCCTCGAACAGCCGGTTCTGGACGCCGAGTTTCATGTCCCGCCAGGCGGGTGCCAGCCCCTGGATCGCGCCCACGAAACTGCGTGCATTCGGGGCGAGCTTCGCCATGGCCTTGTCGAACTGGGACGCCTGCCCGGCAGCCGCGGCCTGCGCATCGGCGACCGCGCGCGCGGCGTCCGCGACGGCCCGCTGCGCGTCCTCGATCTGCCGCTGCCCGTCGGCACGCGCCTCGTCGACGCCGGCCTGCGCCTCGGCCAGCGCACGCTCGCGGTCGGCGACCGTACGGTTGGCGTCGGCAATCCGCCCCTTCGCGGCCAGCACCTTGTCGCTGCCCTCGACGCCGGCCTTGTTCGCCGCCGCGGTGTCGGTGGCCAGCCGCTGCGTCTCCCTGCGCTGCTCCTCGAGGTTGAGGCGCGCCCGCTCGTAGCGGATCTCCAGTTCCTCGAGGTCGCGCGGGTCCGTGCCCGGCTTCTGCTGGGCGGCCTTGAGCTCCTCCTCCGCCTCCTGCAGCCGGATGACCGCCTCGCGCTCGCTGAGCTGGGACTCGGCGAGCCGCTGGTTCATGTCCTCGAGCTCGCGCGTCGCCTCACGGCGCGCGTCGGTGAGCTCGGCCTGTACGTCCCGCGCCTCACGCTGCGCATCGGTGAGATCCCGCTCGGCGTCGGCGACCTCCTCCTGGGCGTCCCGCACCCGCTGCGCCGCCTGCACCCGGGCGTCGGCCAGCGACCGCTGCGCATTGGCGAGTCCACGCTGCGCCGCCTCTACCGCACGGGTCGCGGACGCGGCAGAGGAAGCCTGCGCGCTGCTGTCGGCGAACGCCGCCTTCATGGCGTTGCCGACCCCGGACAGCCCGACCTTCAGCGCGCCGGCTGCCACGCCCGCGGTCGTGAGGGCGGGGGCGAGGATTGCCGCGGCCCCGACCGCGGAGGACAGGTTGGCGCTGATCGCGACACCGGCCAGGGCACCGATGCCCTTGAGGCCGGCGCCGAAAGCGCGGCCGAACGCAGCCGCGCCCGACTTGCCTGCGTTCGAGGCGCGGGCGTTGACGGCCTGGGACCAGTTGCCCTCGAACTCGGGCCGGATGCCGACGTAGCCGCGGCCGACGAGTACACCTCCGGAAGCCACGCGCACCTCCCGTCATGGGTTGGTGGCGCGGCCTCCGAAGACCCTCGCCAGCTCGGCGGCGCCGCTTCCATGGCGGCCGCCGAAGCGGATCGTCTTCGTGCTCCTGCGCTTCTCGACGCCCGGCCGCTGGATCGGCTCAGGCGCCTTCAAGCGTTTGGTCTTCTTCGGGTCGCCGTGCAGCTTGATCTGTACGAACGTCTGCTCCCGCAGCGCGTCAACGACGGCCGCCGCCAGCTGCCGGTCCGGGGTCCAGTAGTCGTCCTCCGGGGTGGAGCCGCGCACGGAACGTGCGGTGGCCGAGTCGGCCGGCAGGTACTTGAGGAACACCCGCAGCTCACGCCAGGACAGCTCGCCCCGGTACAGCTGCAGCAGGGACCGGCCCGGCCAGTACCGGGCCATGTCCCACTCGACTGCCTCCCCGTGTTCGCTCAGGAACCGGCGGAGGCCTGCGATTCCCCCGGCTCCAGCCCGGAGCGCTTCTGCCAGTCGCGGGCGATGACCTCGAGGTCGCCGAGCTGGTAGCCCGCCCGGTACATCTCCTTGACCTTGTCCTCGCCGAGGGTCTCGGCCAGGACGCCGATGGTGTCGTTGAGGTCGCCGACCTTCTCCTGGATCTCCCACGGCAGCGCCCGCATCGGCGGCAGCGTGAACTCGACGCCGAACAGCTCGTAGTCGGTGGGGTCGGGCAGCGCGTCACGCTTCTGCTGTGCGAGCGCGTCGAGGCTGACGCGCTGCGTGCCCGGGCCCGTCCTCTTCTTGCTGGTGCTGGGGGTGGTGCTCACCTAGTTCTCCTCATACGGGTTGCGGGTTCAGCGGGTTGGGGTCCCCGGCAGGCGCGACCCGCATCGCACGCCTGCCGGGGAGTCGAGCGGCCTTAGGCGGCGAGGGCCCAGGCCGGGTCGTTGGACAGCCAGGTCGCGAGCTCCGGCGCCGAGGAGGCGTACGCGGAGACGGTCATCTCCAGACCGACCGCGCTTGAGCGGCCGAGGCTGATCGCGCCGCGGTCGGTGATCTCACCGCGCGGGATGACCAAGCGGTTCGTGATGTCGCCGTCGATCCACTCCAGGCCGACGGCCCACTCGGCGGGTCCGGGTGCGGCCGGGATGTCGAGGCGCCAGACGGTGCCGGCGGACACCTCGGTGATCGTGCTGTCCGGGAAGTACGCCGTGATCGTCTTCGCCTTCAGCTCGAGGGCGGTGAACCCGAGCGTCATGTCGACGCTGGTCAGCACACGGCGTACGGGGGAGAGGGACTGCCAGGCGTTGATGTCCTCGACGTCGGTCGAGTACTCCATCGAGACGCCGTCGTCGGACATGTAGCCGAGGTCCACCCACGACGCACCCCACGGGGTGGTCAGGTCAGCCGGGGCGGTGGTCCCCTTGGGGGCCAGGTAAATGGAGCCGTTGAGCGCGACCCTTACGTTGTCGGCGTCGTTGGACACGGATGCCTCCAGGCATGCGAGGGGCCCGTGCGACCGGCGGCCGACGGGTACGGGAACAGGGACAGCGGGTTAGGTGGCAGGCCTGGCACGCAGACGCATCTGCATGACCAGCACGTACCGCGGGATCGGGGCGGTCTCCGGGTCCGGCTCGTGCGGGAGCCAGATCAGCGAGAGGTCCGCGACGGCGTAGATCTTGGCGTCCTCGACGGTGTTGCCCCTGGCGGCGTGCAGGTGCGCGCGCACCAGCTGCGCCAGGTCCTGCGCGGCGCCCTTGTCGGCGGCGAGGACGTCGATGTCGAGGGTGACGTCCTCGATGACGTTGCGCTGCACGGTCGCTCCGCCGCCGCGGCTCACGGACACCACACCGCCGCCGAGCCGCTCCGGCAGGGAGGCCGGCCACTCGGTGCCGACCGTGACGCCGGTGTCGAGCGCGGCCCGCAGCACGGTGACCGCGGCCTTCTCGGCGTCGGGGAACACGTAGACCGGTGTGGTCATGGCCTCTTGCGGCTGGACCGCGCAGGCGGCTCAGGCGCGGGTTCCTCGACGGCCTCCGCCGGCGTGGTGTCCGGGACGGGATCCGCCGCGGCCGCCGCCTGCGGCGGGTCCGTGACGACCTGGGCGACCCGGCCGTCCCGTCGCAGCGCCACCAGCTCCTCCGCCGTGACGTCGATTTCGTCGCCCGGCTGATGCTGGCCGTGCCAGTGGGCGAGCTGGATACGGGGCATCACGTACTCCTGATCGAGTCGAGAGAGCGGCCGAGGACCCTGAACTTCGGGCTGTGGCCGCCCTGCGGGCGTTCGCGGGTGGACCGGAACCGGCCGCTGGAGTCGCGGGCGCGGTCCGTGGTCTGGCCGGTGCCGAACTCGACCTGCAACGCCCACGGGGCGGTCGCCCCGAACTCGGCGCGCCAGCCGTTCGGCTGGAGCACAGCGGCCGAGTAGATGCTGTTGACGTACTCGTCGTGGCGGCTGATGGCGGGGTTGTAGGTGGGGCCGCTGTAGCGGGGGGCCGTGGCCCGGGCAACGGTGGCGCCGCGGTCGGCGGCGTCCTTCAGCAGGTCCCGTACGCCGTTGGACCGGGCGATCTCCTGGAACACCTGCGGGTTGGGCACGTACCGGAAGGTGGTGCGAGCCACTGCTAGGCCACCTCCTTGAGCTGGGCTTCGATGTGGCGCAGGCCCGGTGGTGTGGGCCAGCGGCCGACTTTGCCGGTGACCTCGAGGACCTGGCCGTCGATCTCGATCCGGTCGGTCTCGCGGAGGTCGGGCATGGTGCCGGGCGCGGAGATCAGCAGCCAGCCCGTGACGGTGAGCTGCCGGTCGCTGGTGTCCTCGCTGCTGCCGCCGGCTGGCTGCACGTTGATCTGGCCGAGGGGGATGCGTTCGGCTGCGCTGCCGTAGTCCGGCCGCTGGTTGCCGTACCGGTCGGTGGTGACGGCGGGGCGGATGATGACGCCGGACTGCTGGTACAGGACGCTCATGACGGAGCCACCGACATGGTCGACCGCTTGTAGGCGCGCAGCAGCTTGATGTGGTCAGAGGTGAGTGAGCCGGTGCCGAAGGTCTCCACGGTGTGCACCACGCTGGTGGCACCGGAGGTCTCCGACCGGAGCCGGTTGGGGTTGGAGACCGTCGCGGACGCCAGGTCCAGACAGATACCGAGGATGTCATCGGGGATCTCCAGCTCACCGTGGGAGTAGGTCACCCGGACGCGGTCCGCCCAGATCCCGACGGGGTAGCGGCGGGGCCAGCCCATCAGCCGGCTGGTGGGATGGGACTCGCCGCGGTGGAGCTCCGATCCCTTGCGGACGAAGTCGCGGCCGGCGACGGCAGGGACCTCCAGGCCCGTGCCGTCCACGAGTTCCACCACGGTCAGCGGATGGGCGTCGTCGACCACCACGGGCCGCTGCGGCAGCCTCAGCACCCGCTCTCCGCCGTCCAGTTCCACGGTGTCGTCCGCGACGAAGGTGATGACCTGCCGGGTCTGGTTGCGGATGGCGCCGGACGCCAGCCGCAGGACCAGGTCGGCCTCCTCGTCGGACACCTGCCCCACACCCGGATAGGCCCGCAGCTGGTCGGGAGTGGCGAGGGTTGGCAGCGGCACGATGCCCCCTCTACTGGCCTGGTTCGGCGGTCTTCTCGAGCTGCTTGACCAGCGTCGACCGCGGCTTGTCCTGGGCCAGCTCGGCGGCCAGGGCCTGGCGAGCCCGCTCGGGGTCCTCGCCCACCCAGGCGAGGACGTGCGGTACGGAGCCCGTGATGTCCAGCTCCGCAGGCGTCTGGTCGTCGTCGGGCTCTGTCTCCTCGGGCTCGTCGTCCTGGCCCTCGGCGGCGAGGGCCTGGGCGAGCTCCTCCGCCTCGTCGTCGCAGGGGTCGACCGCCGCGCCGTTGCGCAGCAGGTACACGGCGGTGTCGCCCTTGATCTCTTGCCCGGGGGTGAAGTCCTCGGGCTGGTGGTTGATGTAGGCCTTGAGGGCCTCCCGCACGAGCACACGCATCGTCCGGTTCCTCTCTGGGGGTCGGGCGCGGGCCCGCCCGTGCAGGGCGGGCCCGGGCGGTCATGCGTGCTCGAGGACCACGGCGCGCTTGAAGAGGCTGGCGTCGCCGGAGGTGGCGTCGGACGGGACACCGAAGTCGCCCACCCAGGACCAGGTCTGGGAGACGATCTGGCCGAGGCGGTCCTGCGGCGGCCGGACGATGTAGGCGACCTGGACGCCGTTGGCGGGGCCGATCATCTGGATCGACGGGACGCCGCCGGTGTCGGCCTCGCTGAGCAGCTGGCCCATCCCGTCGAACGGGGCGGACAGCAGCGCCTCCGCGCCGAAGACGATCGGGCGGTGCACGGTGACGTTGCCGGCGGACCCGCCGTTGAGGATGGGGACCTCGTTGTCGCGGACCCAGTCGATGCCGGCGAACCGGCCGATCGACAGTCCCTCGTAGATCGGGGAGTCGACCCGGCCCTGCAGCGCCTGCTTGAAATCGGCGTCGTCGAACAGCTGGGTCTCGGTCTCGGGGTCGATGTGCGCGGTGTAGTAGCCGCCGAACGCCGGGACGTTCATCCGGCGCAGGCGGGCGACGGCCGCGCGGAACATCTTGAGCGTGGCGACGTTCGATGTGCCGATGTCGTACGCCGTGTCCAGAGTGTTGGACGGGCGGATGGTGACCGGGGCGTTGACCGCGACGACGGCGTCACCGGCGGTGTCGGCGCGGGCGGTGCCGAGGGTCAGCGTGCTGGTGCCGGCGTTGACGCCGGTGACCGTGTTGGCGACGCCCTCGATGGACACGGTCAGCGGGTTCGCGCCGGAGACCGGGGTGGGCTTGCCGTTGACCAGGACGTACTCGAAGCCGCGCACGGACTGCACGACGATGCTGGTGTCCGAGGAGCCGGCCGACGTCGCCCAGGTCCGGCCGCCCGCGTACGCGTTGTAGAGCTTGTCGCGGGCGATCCGGTTGAGGGACTGACCGGCCGAGATGCCCAGCTTCTGGGCGTCCTCGAGGAACTTGCTGGCCAGCGCCATGCGGCTGGTCAGCATGTTCGTGTCCATCGTGATGCCGTACTGGTCCATGGTGACCGAGTACTGCTCGACACTGTACGTCTGCGGCGCCGGGTCGGCCCCGGCCAGCGGCGTGGTGGTCGGCGTGAGCAGACCGGTCCGGGTGAACGTTCCCGTGTCGCCGACGTTCTGCGACCACGGCCGCGGGGTCGCGATGGACGGGAACAGGAACTCCGGGAGGAGGGCCTCCTCGAAGGCCCGGTACAGCAGGCCGTTCTGCATGATCTCGCGGATCGATGCCGGCAGGGTGGAACGGATGTCGTGCCGGGCCAGGTTGAACCAGGTCCTGCGCGTGGGGAGCGTCGCGAGCGACATAGCTACTCCTCTTGGATGTCGATGGACACGAGGTCCGGATGCTGTTGCGCGACCTGCTCGAGGCCGAGCAGCGCGGCTTGTGTGATGGCGCTGACCGCCGCGCAGACCCGCCCGTCCTCGAGGTGACCCTCGTGGCCCTCGACTTCCAGGCGCGTGACGCCGTCAGAGAGCCGTGCCGTGATGCGGATCAACGCCGGGGCGCCACGCCGAGCTTGGCCATCGCCGCGGCGTAGTCCTCCTTGGAGGCGCTGCGGTAGTCGGACGGCGGAGCCGGGGGCCGTGCGCCCTGGCTCGGGTCCGGGCGGGGGCCCTTGCGCTCCGGCTCCGGCGCGGTCGCCGTCTGCTTGCGCAGGTGCGGCTTGCGCTCCAGGAGCGCGTCGAGGTCGGTACGGATCTGGTCCGTGTCGATCTCGCCGCTGTCGTCGGAGTACGACGCCAGGTCGAGGAACGCGATGGCGTCGTCGGCGTCGGCGAAGTCCGCTGCGGCCGCCCGTACTTCAGCGGTCACGGCTCGCTTGGTGGCCGCCTCCGCCAGGGCCGAGGCCCGCTCGGCGGCCTGCTGTGCCTTCTCCAGGTCCGACTTGTCGCGGTCCTCGAACTCCGCGACTCGCTTCGCCAGGTCGTCGGCGCGCTTCTTCTCGGCGGCTGCCGTCTTCTTGGCTTCGGCGCGCTCGGCCTTCATCGCGTCGAGCGCCTTCTTCCCGGCGTCGCCGAGCTGGTCGGCTCCGTCCGGGTCGGCAGGCGGGTCGGCAGGAGCGGGGCCCGGGTCCGCCGACGGGTCGGCCGGGTCCGCCGCGGGGTCGGCAGGCGGGGCGGCCGGCTCGGGGTCGTCGTGCCGGTCGAGCCGGAACCAGCCCACGCGGTGAGCAGCGGGCAGCCAGCTGGTACGGGTTGCGTGCATGGTGGTGTCTCTCCCGTTGCGGGATCGGTGGCCAGGCGTTGCGCCTGGTCAGGCGGGTTGGCGGCTACGAGATGTAGCCGTTGCGGCGTAGCAGCCGCAGTTCCTCGTCGCGGGTGTCCGCGATCCGGAAAATCTCCTCGGGCATCAGCCGCGGTGTGGACGTCGAGCGTGCGTACCGGGTCGATGTGGCCTGGCCGTGGCGCTGGCCGGCGAACCTGGCGAACCGGTCCCCCGCGCGGTCCCGGCTGCGGCCGAACGTGCCACGCCGGGTGGCGCCCTCGCTGGTGACCTGGATGTCACGGCCGTGGACGTGAGCGGTGGACATGCCGCGGCGCGCGTTGACGACCTGCCCGATGTCGCTGCCGGCGCGGATGGCGCGGGCCCCGGCGACGCCGAACACTCTCTGCTGCTGCCTTTTGTCGAGCTGGTTGAACAGCTGCTCGGGGGTGTACACGCCGGGCCACTCGTGCTCGCGCAGGGGCAGGGTCTGGCAGTCGCAGTTGGGGTGCCGCAGGAATCCCTCCGAGTGGGAGTAGATCTGCCCGGCAAGGATGATGCAGCGCGCGCAGGCGGGCAGCCGTACGACCCGCACGTAGGCCACGCACTGCGGGTGCGAGGTCATCGCCACCTGGTCCGCGGTCCGGGCGGTGTCTGCGATGGCGGTGGAGGTGTACATCGTCATGTCGACGAGGCCGCCGATCATAGCCTCCTCCGGGGGGAGCCCAGCGGCAAGCCGCCGACGGACGCCGATCGCCGGAACGTACAGCAGCGACTCCAGCCGCCCGCCGCCCGGAGCGATCCCGGCGAGCGCGGACGGAACCAGCCGCGGCAGCAGCGCGGACTGCGCCAGCGACATTCCGCCCTGGGCGGCCATCTGCGCCGCGATGTACGCCTGGGCGGCCTGGGCGACACTGGTCTGCCCGGCGATCGCCGCGGCGGCGATCTGTGCGCCTGCCTCGCCGAGGAGAGCGGCCTCGATCGACTGCGCGGCGAGGGTGGCCCACACCGCCTGGATCTGCTCGACGATCGCGCGGATCGTCGCCGCCACGTGGTCGTATCGGCCGGCCGCCAGCTCGGACGCCGAGCCGAGCTGACGGACAGGGGGAGGGCCGGGGCGGCCGGAGGCGGGGAGCTCAGGCGGCGTCGCCATGGTCGGCCTCCGGCAGCGCCTCGTCCGGCTGCGGCTGCGGCTTCGTGCCGAACAGCGGCGTCACATCGCCAGCGGCCAGGCGGCGCAGGGCGTTCTGCGCGTCCTCCTCGTCCTGCTCCTCCATGCGCCGGATCTGCGCCTGGGTGTAGCCGAGGTCCTCGCGCGTCTGGCGCAGCGGCACGATCTTCGCCTGGTGCTTTTTCACCGCGGCGTCGGCGGCCTGCGCGACCGTCGGGGTGGAAGCGTCGCGCCAGATCGTTTCCAGCGCCCGGGCGTCGTCCGACCACTCGCCGTCGCGGATGCGCAGGACCAGCCGCATGACGCGCTCCCACGTCCCGCCCCACGACCCTTGCTTGCGCTCGGCGCGCTTGACCAGCCGGGACTCGGCGCTGCGGATCGCGTCCGCGCTGGCGGGGTTGGCTGTGGTCTGGCCCAGGAAGTGGGGCGGCAGACCGGCGAGCGAGGCGACCAGCTGCGCGAGCTGGTTGATCGTGGAGTGGAAGTTCTTCAGGTCCGCCTCGGGGAACTGGACGACGTCCGCCCCGTCCTTCTTCGTCTTCTCCGTGGCCCAGATCCTGCCGGCGATCCGGGACCAGGCCGAGATCTTCCGGCCCTGCTCGTCGACGAAGTCCTCCTCGCCGAAGCCGAACGCCGCCCTTCGCGGGGTGGCGTGGTACTCCGCGGACACCATCATGTCCGTGGCGATCTTGCAGGCGGCATCCGACAGCGGGATGACGTCGGCGAGTTCGGACACGCCGCCGCGCTTCTTCAGGCGGGTCCGGTTCGCGAGGACCTCCACCGGCACGACACCGAGTTCGTGATCGTCGCGCGGGTTGTCGGTGTCCTCCTCCCACGTCCCGTCCTTCTTCACCCACCAGATCGTCGCCTCCGGCAGGTACAGGGTGGCGTGCTCAACCTTGTCCTGGCCCTCGCCGTCCTCCCACCGCTTCACGGCGGCCGCCACCTTGCGGGTGCGGGGGTCGTGGTCGGCGTACATGTCCTGCGCGGACTCGACCGTCACGAGCGGGGTCCGCTCGTCGTCCTCGTTCGTGCCGACCACCACGTACGCCCGCTTCATGATCAGCGCATCGAGCTGGCCCTGCTGCGACTGCACGCTGAGGTCGTTGGCCTTCCAGATCCGCCACAGCTCCTCGTCGGCCTCCGCCTGCCCGGGGAAGCGGAACCCGACGACGTCCAGGCGCTCCTCGACGGAGTCGACTACCAGGCGCGGCCAGTTGATGACGACCTGGCGCACGTTCTCCTCGAGCTCCGCCTGCAGCTCGGGCGCCATGTAGGAGAGTTCCTGCTCACCCTCGTAGTACCGGTCCAGCCTGTCGAGCTCACCCCGGACCTTGTCGTGGCAGGTGATCAGGTCCTCCAGCCACTGCAGCTCAGTGCGCTCCACAGCTCACCTCGCTTTCAGCGGATAACGATCATCTTCGACTTCTTCTTGGGCTTTGCCAGGCCGGCCGCGATCGCGTCACCGGCCGCCTCGTGCGCGAGGATCGAGATCACACAGACGTCGATCTTCTGGGTCAGGCTGGCCTTCTTCAGCACGTACCGGTTCGACGGCCGCGCGGCCTTGCGGGCGTTGCCCACGTGAGCACTCGCGCTCGGGCAGCCGTCGTGCGTGAAGGTGGTGTCCTTCTTCGTGACGTCGGTCAGGAGCCGCTCGGCAGCGGCGTGCATCTGCACGGTGCGGTAGGTGTACCAGCGCACCACCCGCGTCTCCCCGTACCGCTCGGCCCAGGCGTCGACCTCGGACTCCCAGTACGGCGGATCGAGGTAGCCGCGCACCACGTCATAGGTGTTCATCACCTCGTCCATCGCGGCGTCGACCTCGAGGCGTGGGACCTGGTCCCCGTAGTCGGCCGGGTTCCAGATCGTCGGCAGCTTGTCCGGCCCGTACGTCGGGGTGAACTGGTAGCCGTCCAGCGTCTCCAGTCGGATACCGGTCCAGTCGTCCACGTCGGAGCCGTCGAACCCGAGGACGACCTGAGTGCCGGCCTCGACCTCGCGCGCCTGGTGGCGCAGGTCCCAGATCTCCCGGTCGAGCCAGGTCCCGGTGCCGGACGTGATGCGGTTGCCGAAAAACCGCTCTGCCTGCGCCTGGTCCCGCTCGATGAGCTCGGCGGCCTCGCCCTCGATGGCGTCGAGGTCGACCCAGCCGGTACGGCCGGCGCTGTCGCCGTACACCGCCTTGTGGATCTTCCGGCGGTCGGCCTTCAGCTTGTACTGCAGCCGAGGGTCCGCCTTGCGGTGATCCCGGTGCACGTCCTTCGCCCGGGACTCCGACGTCCGCTGCGCGAGGCTGTCCTCGCTCGGGTCCCACGCGTTCGTCGTCTCCACGCCGCGGCCGCCCATACCGGCGAGGCCTCGGCGCTGGGTCTCGGCGACGGCGATCATCCCGGACGAGACGGTGTACAGACCGGACTCGTCCCAGGGCACAAACGTCACACGCTGGCCGAGACGGCTGCGGGCCCGGCTGGTGACCGGGTCGATGCGTCCGCCGTTCGGCAGGTTGATCCGCGTCTCGCCGGTGTCCGAGATCAGCTCGGCGAGCGGCCCCAGCTCGATCATCGGGGTCAGTGCCGAGTAGATGTTGGCCGTCTGGTCCTCGGAGTTGGCCGTGATCTGGATCAGCGGCGTGGGCCACGGCCGGCCCATCGGATCTCCGGGCTCGTACTCCCAGATCCATCCGCACCCGCAGTCGTAGTCGCGGCAGTCGTAGGCCTCTCCGCCTTCGGCCCAGTCCTCGAAAAGCACCGGGCCGACGCCCTCGGCGCAGACCATGGCGGCGGTGAGCGGGCCCTTGCCCCACTTCTGCGGACGCACCAGCTGCGAGCGCCGGTAGGCGAACGCGGCCGCGCGCTGGCCGGGAGTGGCCGTCAGCCGCAGACGGTAGTGGTGGACCAGGAACGTCCACATCTCGTCCGTCAGACCGTACGGCTCACCGATCCGGTCGCCGTCCGGGATGACACAGTGCCGCTCGATCCATTCGCCGACCAGCCAGCCGAGGCTCGGGAACTCGCCGCGATACTCAGGACCCCGCCACGGCACGGGAGGCCGCCAGCTTCATGAGGCAGCGGTCCAGGACCGTACGGATCTGCGCCGCGTCACGGCGCTCGTGGAAGCCGGGCAGGTACACCGCCACGAAGTTGTGCACTCCGTCGACCTTGCTGACTGAGCCGGCGTGCATCACCCGGCGGCGGGGCAGCCCCATCTCGCGCCGCCACTCCGCGGTATGCCGGGCCGTCGGCGAACAGACCACGAACAGCGGCTCGTCCATCATTCGCCCCCTGCCGCCGCGTCGGTGTCGACGACCCGCAGGCGTCGCCGGGTGGTCTGCCGCTCGGTCTTGGCCCGGGCCTGCCGTGTCTCGGCGACCTCGTCAGTGGCGATCTCCCACCGCAGCCGCAGAAGCGACAGCGGTGTCAGGCCGAGACGGTCGGCGAGCTGTCGCGCTTCTTTCGCAGCGTCCAGGTCGCCGGCCTCCGCGCGGGACTTCCACCGTACGTACTGGGCGACCTCCCGCGTCCAGGACAGCCGCACCCACATGACGGCCTGGGGCGTCGCCCACAGCTGCCGCCAGAGTTCGGTCTCGATCTTCTGCTGGGCCTCGAGTTGCATCTGCAGGATCGTCGCCGCGGCCCGCGCCTCGTCGGCCTTCTTCTCGGCCGTCGTCTTCGCGCGCCCCTTGAGGTTCGGCTCGAGCAGCGCCAGCTCGAGGTCGTCGGCCTTGCGCATCGCCATGTCGCGGCGGGTGGTGAGGACGACGTCGTCGAGGAGCGGCCACTTCGGCGGCCGGCCTTTCCGGCCCTCGACGGGGAGTTTCGTGGTGGCGATGGTGGCGTTGCGCCGCCGTCGCTGTCCGGCCGGCTTCGGGGGCGGTCCGTTCCCTGCCATGGTCATCACTCCAGGTGAGCGCCGTTGCGGCGCGTCAGTGCCCGCCGTTGCGGCTGAGCGTGGATCGGGTGGGACAGGCGCGGTTGAACGCAAGATGATCAAGTTCCCAGACCCGTACAGGTTCTGAGAGCCCTCCCCCGCGGTCTCCCGTGCAGCCGCGCACGCGGGTGCGCCCCCACCCGGGCGCGGGCGCGCGGGCGCGCGCGGCAAGATCAAAACGTTGCGTCGTGATCTTGGAACCCGATTGGCGACCAGCGGGCGCGGAAGGTGGACGGGATCGGCGGCTCGCGGCGGTCGACGGTGTCGAAGCCGAGGCGAGCGAGGCGCAGCGCGGCGGCCGCGATGTCCTGCTGCGCCGTGCGTCGCAGCAGGCTCGTGGCCTCGGTCGGCCTGGTCGCGGTGTCGGTCACTGATTCCAGCCTCCGGGCTGGTGCTCGGCGGTCTCGGCAGAGTGGCAGCGGTGGCAGAGGCCTCGGCCGTGCTGCGGGTCGTCCGGATCCTGGCCGCGGGCGACGAGATCGCGGCGGCTGAGCGGATGGTGATCGGCGTGCCTGCTCGGCTGTCCGCAGGGTGAGTCGTGGCCGTGGCTGGTGATCGTGCAGACGCAGGCCGGATCCCGGGCGAGGACGGCGTCGCGGAAGCGGCTGCGATGGCGCGCGCCGTAGCCGCGCTGGGTGCTGGTGCCGCGTCGGCGGTCGGCCGCAGCGCGGCAGTCGGCGCAGCGGCCGCCATTGGTGTACTCCGGGCAGCCTGGCGTGGAGCAGATGGACATCGCTCGTCTGGCCATGGTTATCACCCGTCCTGGGATACGGTGCCGTGTCTGGGACCAGAGGGGTTCCAGCGTGAGGGGGGTGTGGTCGTGGCTGGTGGGTGCCGAGACTGCCGGACGTGCACGATGAGCTGGGTGGCCCGGCAGGGCCGTCACATGCTGTATCTGGTCACTCTGGCGTGGCTGATCAAGCCCGTGTTCCTGAAGAACTGTCCGCAGTGCAAGCACCTGATGGGGCGCCACCAGCGGCGCAAGGACGGCTCGTTCCAGGACTGACGCGCTAGGGCGGCGGCGTGCCGGCGTGGTCGCCGCGGTACGCCTCGAGCGCTGCCCGCACCCTGGCTTCGCCGCTGTCGTTGGAGTCCCATCGCTCGACGGCGTGCCAGAGATCCCGGAGCCGGGTGATGCGCACCGCAGCGCGGGTCTCCCATTGGCGGAAAAGGACGAGGAGTTCCTCGGTCTCACGCGCTGCGTCCTGGGCGTAGCCGAGGCTGGCCAGGCGTTCGGCCATCGCTTCCAGGTCGCCCCGATGCGTCTGCAGGTCCTCGAGGTCCAGGGCGCTGTACAGGTAGCCGTAGCTGCCGCCGCTCATAGGTACCTGCTCGGGCGGATGGTGGTGTGGGTGGTGCCGTCGAGGACGGCGGGAGTCGGGATGCAGTCGCCGCTGATGCAGACGGTTTCGTGCTCGGAGTGCAGGTGTGAGTGCCGGCCTTGCTGGGCGAGGAGCTGTGCTGCCTCGCGGGCGGTGAGGCGTGCCATGTGGCCAGCGGTGGGCATCATGCGGGCCGGGCTTCCGCGTTGGCCCGAACCGCGCGCGCGGCACTCTCCTCTACCTGGCGGCGGATCTGCTCGGCGTCCCCGTCCACGTGGACGTTCAGGACCTGTTCGGCCGGGGCGGGGGTGCGCCATTCGTTCGCGGGAATGTCGACGGTGTCCTCGAAGCAGAGGACCGCGCGTGCACCGAGCTGTTCGGCGAGGGATCGGTGGGGTGCGGGCTGGTCGCTCTCGCCGTGCCACAGGGTGAGGTCCTTGATGGTTTCCTCGGAGGCTTGGTCGATGACAAGGGCGAAGGGTGTCTCGTCGTCCCCGTTCTCACGGTAGATGGTGGGGAGTTCGAGGATCTGAATGCGGGGCATGCGGGTTGCCTCTCTCATCCGTCGTCGGTGGGTACGTCGAGGTAGCCGCTGTTTTCGATCTGCTGGGTCGCGGTGACCATGCCGAGTCGGGTGATCCAGTCGAGGCCTTCAGAGCGGGCGCTGATCATGCTGACGGTGCCGTCCGCCTTGACGATCTTCAGGATCACGAACGCATCGGTCGGGAGGTCGCCCTCTCCGAGGTCGGCTTGTACGCCGAGCGCATCGAGCAGCTGGCCGATGGGCTGCTCGGCCATCAGATGCCGAGAGCGATCAGTTTCAGCTCGGCGTTGTCGACGTCGACCTGGAGTTGGGAGCCGTAGCTGTCGGTGGGGAAAGGGCCGATGTAGCGGCTGGCGCTCTGCGGCACGCTGACGGTTCGGGGCGTGATGCTCTGTCCGTCGTGGAGGCCGGGCAGTCGGAGTGTGACCGTGCGGGCCACGGTGCTGCCGGAGTTGCGGACCAGGAGGAGCATCCGCCCGTTGTTCGGGATGACGTGGTTGTTGACGGGGTCGCCGTTGGTTTCGGCGGGGGCTGCGACACCGGCACGGGTGATCTGCGTGACGGGTACGGCGGTGCGGGGCACGGCGGCCTCCATGGGGTGTGGCCGCCGGCGGGCGGCAGACGGTGGTTATGCGACGCGGCGGATCGCCACGGTGTTCTGCCGGGTGGCGCGTACGGCGGCGGCGATCTGGGCCTGGCTGTAGATGCGGCGGCCGTGTTCGTCGGTGGGCGCTGCGTCGCGGTTGAGGTGTCCGCGGCGTTCCCAGGAGTAGATCGTCTGGCGGCTGGCGCTGAGGAATGCGGCGGCCTGGGCGACGGTGAACCAGACGTTTCCGTCGGCGTCCTCGCGGCCGGCTGCGGGCTCGCGGTCTCCGGGGCGGGCCATGTGCTCACCCCCTGGAACGCGAAAACCCCCGCCGGGGCGGGGGCTCGTGTGGTGTGTGGGCACAGGTGTACTGCTGGCATCAGAGTATGCAGTGCTGATCGTTTACTGTCCAGCGCTGCCCGTCGGCGCGGCGGGCGCGATGCAGGCGAGGCGTTCCCTTGCGATGTCCGCGTACTGCTGGGACTGCTCGATGCCGATGAAGTGGCGGCCCTCGAGGAGGGCTGCGGCGCCGGTGGTGCCGGACCCCGTGAAGGGATCGAGGACGGTGCCGCCCTCGTGGACGATCCGCACCAGCTGCTGCATGACCTCGAGCGGCTTCTGGGTGATGTGACGGCGCTGTGTTCCACGGGGCTGGCTGCCGGTGACGTGGCCGGGCAGGTAGACGGGGTCGTTGCCGGGGATCATGGCGCCGTTGCTGCCCCAGACGATGAACTCGCAGTCCTGTTTGAGGCGTCCGGCCTGGGGGCGGGCGTTGGGTTTGTGCCAGACGGCGATGCCGCGCCAGGTGTAGCCGGCAGCCTGGAGGGCGTCGCTGGTGGCGGGAAGCTGGCGCCAGTCAGTGAAGACCATCGCGGCGCCGCCCGGGCGGGTAAGTCGGTGGCATTGGGCGAGGACGAGCGCGAGCCACGCGGTGTATGAGCGCTGGTCCCGGCTGTCGCCGGTGAAGTCACCGAGGTCGAATCCGTGGTGGCGGCCGCCGCTGCTGAGGTACTTCTGGCGGGCGGTGCGGGCGGTGCGTTCGCTCATGGTGCGGCCGCCGCTGTTGTACGGGGGGTCGCAGATGACCGCGTCGATGGGGGTGTCGAGGGTGGGGAGGAGTGTGAGTGCGTCGCCGCTATGCAGGGTCCAGGTGGCCATGTGTGCATGCCTTTCGCCGGGTCGCGTACGCCGTGAGGCGAGCGAGTCGTTGGCTGCGCAGGTACTGCGCGGGCGATCCGGCCGGACCAGATGATCAATCCTGATTCGATCATTCGTTCTAGTACATAGGGTCTGCCCTAGTTCACGCGGTTCGTCGGGGTCCCGGCGGAGGGTGCGTCACGAACCCGTCACTGTCGTCCGATCACGCTTCCGTGCTGCGCCGGTAGCTTCGACGGTTCCTCATGGCGGCCGCGGCGGTCTGCCCCTTCCACCGGTTCACGCCGTGGTCCGTGTCGTCGGGTTCGGGCCAGCGGCCGCGGTTGAGGTCGGCACGGATGGTGCCGGCCTTGATGCCGATGCCGGCGGCCTCGAGGTCCTGGGCGGTGTAGAGGCGGTCCGGCTCGAGGTCGACGGCCTGGCGGTCGACGCTGGCGCGGACGAACTCGGCGACAGCGGCTGCGTCGTATTCCTTGTACCGGCCGCGTTTGCCGACGGGCTCGGGCCAGCCAGGGCGGCGGGCCCACTCTTTGGTCACGGTGTGGGTGCTCACACCGTAGGTCGCGGCGATCTCGGGGGTGATGATGCGGGCCGGGGCTACCATGGTGGCGGATTCTCCCTCTGCGGAGTTTTCAACTGGTGGGGCCGACGCTCTCTCACCCTCTGGCGTGCCAGGGGATCAGCGCCGGCCCCGTTTGCTTGCGTGAGAGCGGGCTCGGTGTTCGCCAGTTGAGAGGGTCCCGCCCCGCGCTGGCTGCGCGGGGCGGGCGGGGCGGTTAGGACTCGTCGTCCTCCAGTTCGCCGCTCTCGATCATCTCTGCGATGGTCGTGAAGGACCGGATTGCGTGCTCGGCGGCGTCCAGCCGCCAGGCTGCGGGTCCGGCCATCGTCCGCAGTACGAGCATCTCGTACGCGATGAACCAGTTCAGGATGAGGTGCTCAAGCGCGGTCTGGTGCTGGCCCGGGATCGGCTCGGCCTCAAGGAGGTCGCGCGCCCTGTCGAGCGCCAGGACCGCCTCGGGGTCGGGGCTGCCCCCCGCGAGGAGCTCGGGGAGGACCACCGGGATGGGGAGGTCGAGCAGGAGGCCCCGCAGGTACTCCATCATCCCCATGACGGTCTCTCCGAGTCGGAGGAACCGCTCCTTGTCGTCAGCCATTTCGGCTTCCCTCTCTGTGGAGTTTTCAACTGGCCGTCAGGCCCGGGGCTCTCACCCCCCGCCCTGACATCTCTAACTTTACAGCACTCGCGTCTAGAATTGCAACTGCGAGAGGGGGAGTGGAGCGCCCCCGGCTGGGTGCCGGGGGCGCCGATTGATCAGTCGCTGTTGATCAGGAGCCAGACCCAGAGGGCCTTGAGCGCGCCGTCCGCGTATAGCAGGTTGGCGCCGACCCCTTCGGCTCGGGTCTCCTCGTACCTCGCCGCGCACAGCGCGTAGAGGTCAATGGCGGCCAGGAGGTGGATGCAGCCGGTGAACAGCTGCGCCTCCTGCGCCTCGCCCATCGGCTGGTCCTCGGCCAGTGCGGCCACCCGCTGGATTGCGGGGACCGCGTTGGTTGCGGGGATGTGCCGGTCGGTCGGGATGGTGATCGGCACGGGCAGTGCCTCGCACACGTCGACCAGGAGCGAGTACGTCACGGAGATCGAGTGGGCGAGTGCCCCCATGATCTCGTCGTCGCGGTCGGCCATTGGCTTCCCTCTCTGTGGAGTTTTCAACTGGCGTCTGGTGCGGGGCTCTCACCCCCCGCCCTGACATCTCTAACTTTACAACATTCGCTTCTGGTTTTGCAACACTCTTGGGTGGTGAATGCCCCCGGACCGAGTGGGCCGGGGGCTTGAGGCGGGGGTGCTACGCGCGGCGCCAGCCGGACAGGCGGTGGTCGGCACCGACCTCGGCGGTCAGCCGCATCCCGGCGAGTTCGGGCACGGGCACGCCGATCGTCTCGGCGATCTCGGCGGCCGGGTAGCGCTCGGGCGCGGCCCGGTCCTCGGCCGGGACTTCGGCGACGATCTCGGCCTGGTCGCCGAAGAGGAGCAGGACTCGGACGGTGACGCGATCAGCAGACATGACGGGGATCCTCTCAGGACGGGTCGGGGCTGATGCCGACGCTCTCACGCATCGCGCGGTCGGACTGGTCGAGGCGGTGGAGGTAGTAGCGGGCGCGCAGCTCGTCGCCATAGGACCGCTCGCGGGGCTCCTCGTCGGACGGCCCCGGGTCTCGTGTGACGGCCATCAGTCAGACCGTCGCACCTGGGGAGGGCGTGTCTTACCGAGCGTGTGAGGGGTGGTGGGACGGGCGCGGTACGCGCGTGGGACGCGCTGCGCCTTTGCGCGCTCCTGGGGACTCTGACCTGCGTCATACGGTGCGACGAACCAGGCATCGATGAGCGGCTGGACGGTCGGCGGGGTGTGACCGGCGGCCCACACGGCCCGGTATGTGCCAGCCACGATGCGGGCGACGGTGCGCACAGCGTCGGACTGCGTCATACCGGTGGACATCAGTGTGACCAGGTCGTCGTACAGCCCCTGGTCGACCTTGACCGACAGCGTCTTACCGACAGGCGGCGGGGTGCTCATGGTGTGACTCCGAGGGGAAGGAGCCGGCCCCGCGTGGGGGATTTCGCGGGGCCGGCGGTCGGGGTGGGTCAGCGGAGGCGGTGCCAGCCGCCGCGGCGGTCGCGGGCCCGGTCCTCGTCCTCCCACGCCTGCCCCTTGCGGGCGGTGCGCGGGATGGACTGGCGGGGCGCGCGCCGGCGCTGCGCGGAGAGGTCGGCAGCGAGTTCGCGGTCACGGCCGGGCTGGAGGCTGCGCGCGAAGTCGGCGAGGCGGCTCATCAGTTGCCGTCCCTCCAGCCGAGGCGGCGGCGGATGTCGGCCCCGTTCTCGTACTCGGCGTGGCACTGCTCGGGGGTGTCGGGCGTGGCCATGAGACCGCTGGGCTGCGGCTTGAGGCTGGGCGGCGGGTCGGGCTCGTCGGTACGCTCCATGGCGGACCTGCTCCTTCGTCACGGTTGTGGGTAGGTCCGGCCCCGGCCATGTGGAGGTGCGAACTCCGGCCGGGGCCTTCGTTGTTGCCGGATCGAGAGTAGCGAACTTCCTTGTTTTAAAACAAGGAAGTTGGAAGGATGGAGTCATGCCCGACTCTCCGCCGGAGGAAGTCGACGAGACGGGAGGCCCGGACTTGATCTCTTTCGCGGACATGCCCGCGCGTCTCGAAGCTGCCGGTCTGAAGAAGATCAGCGCGCAGCGTTGTCGGCAGCTCGCCGAGGAAGACCCGGACTGGCCGGTGCCTCTCAATCAGGCAATGAAGGTCGGCCGCATGAGGCTGTTCGACTGGCGGGTCATCGAGCCGTACTTCCGGAAGCGGAAGTCACGGCAGGGGCAGAGAACCGACATTCGACCGTCAGAGGAGAACCCGACAGATGGTGCAGCACGCGACGCGGGGGCAGATTCCCCACCCAGGAGTGGGTGACAAGAGCAGCGGTGTACCGGCTCAGTGACGCTTCCGGCCGCCTGCTCTACGTGGGGATGGGGCGCAACCCGATGGGGCGCTGGGCATCCCACGCCGATCAGCATGCTTGGTGGCCGAGCGTCGCCTCCTTCGAGGTGACGTGGTTCGCGTCGCGTGAGGAGGCTGCGGCCGAGGAGCGGCGCGCGCTGCGTGAGGACGGGCCACTGCACAACCTGCACGGCACGCCGGGCTGGGGTGCCTTCCTGGTCAAGGCCAACGCGGACTGTCAGGCGTATGGGAACAAGGCGCATCGAGAGTGGGACAAGGACCACCCTGGCTGGCGTACGGACCTGAAGGGGAAGCCGCCGGCGGCCGGGGAGTAGCCCAGGGTGCGGCGCCCGCGATCCGGGGTGAGGCTGAAGGCGTGGCCGCTGATCGCCCGGTCGTGATCTATCCGCCCGACGAGGACGGAGGCCGGCGCGTGCGCGTGGACGGGGTGATCAAGGGCCGGGCGTTCAGCGTGCAAGACGTCGCCCGGTTCATGCAGGAGGCGGGGCTCCAGGAGTGGGATGAGATGGACGTGGTCCGGTCGTCGCTGATCGAGTGGCGCGGCGGCGGACCGGACGTCTGGACGCGTTGACCGCGGCCGGCGAGCGACGCTCGCCGGCCGCACCCCGTCAGGGGTTGCGCCGGTTGAGATGGTCGGCGACCTGGATCGCCCCCACGCGGACATAGCCCGCACGGATCGCGCCGGTGGTGCGGTCGAGGACGTACCAGTGCCCGCGGCCCTTGAGGGCGACGAAGCGGGGGGTGAGGGAGTTGGCGTCCATCATGGCGGGTTCCTCTCGGAGGTGGGTGGCGCCGGTCGCCGCCTCGTGGGAACCATGTTGGCCAACTCGGTTCGCATTGTCAACTCTGTTCGCCTATTGAGTTGGCCAACACGGTTGATGCATGATGGGCGCATGGACACCGTCAGACTGGAACTCGCAGCTCAGCGCTACCGTGAGGCCGAGCGCGCCCTCGACTCCGCACGCGCCGACCTCCACGCCGAAGCCGTGGCCGCACTCCGCCAAACGGAAGAGCGCGGCGCACAGGCCTCTGTCGCCCGAATCACCGGATGGACGCGGGAGTACGTCCGAAGGGTGAAGAAGAAGGCGGACGCGGCGGGCGGCGGGCCGGACGCCTGAAGGCCTTGAGTGGTCACCTGGCTTTGTACGCGAGAGCGAGAACCGTTCTCCCGTACAAAGCCAGGTCACCCTTTCGGACGATGTTGGTGGTACGCGCCGTCTTGCGTCACATAAGTGACCTGCGGCTCCAGTCCGTTGGTCTTCCAGACTCACGCTGCGCCGGCCTCGAGGGCGGCCGCGGTGATGCGTGCGGCCAGGGCGAGCTCCTCGCGGGTGAACATGGCGCCGCAGCCGCCGCAGTCGATGTACAGCTGGTGGTCGGTCTCGACCAGTTCGAGGTCGTCGCAGCGTGGGCAGGGCTGGGTGATCGGCCGGCGCTGCGGCCGCAGACGAGTGGTGTTGCGGATGGTCCGCACCAGCTCGTGCAGCTCGTCGCGCATGTCGCCCGCCCAGGGTCGGCGCGAGACCCAGCCGAGCGGCCGGGGCGCGGCCAGCCACGCACACAGTGCCTGCGGGGTGAGCGAGGCGGGCGGGTTCCAGCGGCGTTCCTCGCTGACGAGCCGGACCCAGGGGATGAGGACGCCGGCGATCGGCAGGGGCCCGTGCTGGTCGCCGTGCGGGTCGCGCACGTCGGTCCAGGCGGCGGGGCCGAGGAGGTTGAGGACGTCGGGGCGGCCGGGCAGCGGCGCGGTACGGATGGCGACGCGGCCGCCGGTGCCGGCGCTGGTGGTCTCCCGCTGGCGGGAGCCCTCGAGGACGATGATCTGCGTCGGGATTTCCGCGAGCCAGCTGCCGAGCAGGCGGACGCAGGGGGTGCACAGGGTCTGGTGGGCGGTCAGTTCGTGGTCGCGCAGGGTGCGGTGGCAGGTCGCCGCGGCGCAGGGGTGTGTGGTCACCGGTGTTCTCCTCGCTGTGCTGGTGATGCTGGGCGGCGACGGCCTGCCGGGGTCACGGCGTGGTGGTCATCGCTTCTTTCGGCCGCGACGCGGCCCGTACGGGGACTGCCACGCCGGGCGGCCCCGCTGTCGCTCGGCGTGGCAGTGCTCGGCGATGTGGGCCGCTGCCCGCATCGCCTGGCCGGCCTGGCGCGCCGCCTCCGCCATGGCCTGGAGGGCGGGCCGCATGGCTTGGAGGAAGTGGGCGATGGCCGTGCCTGCGATGTGAGCCCGCTCGGCGACGGCCGCGCGCGCCTCCGCGTGGATGACCGCCGTGTGCTCGGTGTGCCTGCCCTCCAGCGCGTCGGTGAGGGCGCGCTGCGCCGTCTCCGGGGCCATGTCGTGGTGGGTGACGAGACGGTGCACCAGTTCGGCGCGCGCCACGAGGAGCGGGGGCGCCGGCACGAGGGGCACGGCGGGGGCGGGTTCGGGGGTGGGGCGGCTGCGCATGGCGTCGCCGCTGACGGTCCAGTCGTGGACGGCGCTGTCGATCTGGGCGAGGACCTCGTCCGTGGTGGGCATGAGTCAGGCTCCCTGCGTGATGTCGTCGGGGTACTGGGTGCAGCCGCCACACACGCCACCGATGACCGGGGCGCCCGGGTGCTGGGCGCAGGCCTCGCCGGCGCCCTCGCACCGGCGGGTGTAGGTGTGGGCTTCGGAGCAGGCCGGGCCGCAGCGCTGCATCAGCTCGGCTGTGAGGGCCTGCATTCCGGCGAACTTGGCTTCGGTGGTGTGGCCGTCCCACTGCGCGCGCGGGTCGTCGGTGGGGACGTGCTCGAGCGCCTGGATCAGGTCGGCGTCGCGGGGGTGGATGTGCCAGGACGCCTGGCGGCCGCCGAGGTACAGGTACGCGATCTGCCAGCCGGGCTCGTCCACGTCCGGCGCTGGCGCGACGACTGCGCCGTCGGTCAGCGCTGCGAGGAGCGCGACCAGGTGGGTGCGCTCGCGGTAAGCGCCGTCCCGCTCGGCCTCGGCGCGCTCGAGGGCAAGGCCCAGCCCCATGGCGTGGTACCCGAGGGCCTCCAAGGGGTCCACGTCGCTGCCCGGAGGGGCGGCGTGTTCCTCGATCATCTGGCTGGTCGCCGTGTCGACCAGCGAGGCGAGGTCGGCAGGGAGTGGCTGCGCCTGGGGGCCCGCGAGCCTTGTCAGGTCCCGCGCAAGGCGGGTGGCCAGGGACCGGTGAACGATGAGCCTGCGCGTTACATCCCGCAGCGGGTCGCCGTCGGTGACACCGACCAGGTCGATCACGTAGGGCGGCTCAGTGGGCGTGGCCGGGTGCGCCTCAGCGAGGATCGCGCCGTACTTGATGGGGAAGAACAGGTCCCCGGGCTCGGGCGGCAACCCGGTGGTGGGGACGAGTGGGTCCGTGGTGAGGTCTTCCGGCTCGGTCAGGGCGCGGGTGTGAGCCAGGCTGGCGTGGGTGCGCTGGCGTACGCGGCCGCACAGGTCGGCCCACCAGTCCGCCCACCACGGGTGGCCCTGGTGGTCGGCCTGCTCGTCGACCGGCAGCCCGAGGGCCTGGTGCAGGTCCATGGCCATCCAGCCCTGCACACCGCGGATCTCTGCCTCGCGGGTGAGCTGGTGGTCGCTGAGGGCGGCCGTCGGCCGTGAGGGCGGCTGGGCGCACGAGCCATCGGATCTGTGCTCGCACGGGCTGCCATGTCCGGTGTGGCCCTGGGCGCGCCATCCGGTGACCGCTGTCTCAATGCGGCGGACGACTTCCCACATCCGGTCCCACTCGGCGGCGTCGATCCCGTACACCGTGACGCGGGAGCCGTCCGTCTGGTCGGTGGAATTCTGCTTGCTTGTGGGCAGGGTGCCGGCGAGGCCTGCCTCGCCGACCGCTGCGGTGAGCCGGGCGTTGACGTTCTCAAGGGCGCCCTCGGCGGTGCCGCCGAGGATCTCCAGGCTTGAGGCGAGGCCGGTGAGCATGCCGGACATGAACAGCCCTGCAGGCTGCGCGAGTTGCTCAGGCGAGTGCTCCTTGACCGCCGTCATGACGGCCTGGATGTGGATGCGGACGCGCTCGTCCCGCTCGTTCAGCAGCTTGTCCGCACGCCGGCGGAGAGCGTCGTACTGGGGGCGGACGGCGTCGTCTACGTCGTCGGGCGCAGGCTGGTGCTCGCGGGGGCCGGGGATGGTGGGGTCGCTCACGAATTGTTCTCCTTGGTCTGCCGCCAGGCGGCGGGGTCGGTCTTGCTGCCGCGGGTGGGCAGGACGAGCGGGGTGCCGTACCGGCCGTAGCCGATGACCCGGTCGGGTCCGACGTGGGGGTTGCCAGCGGACGAGCCGCCGCAGGATTCGCAGGGGTCGCCCTCGTGGCGGCCGTGCTCGCAGCGGTCGAGGTCGGAGAGAACCGATAGGAGCCGGAGCACCCACCGGTCCTGCACGGTGGGCAGGGAGTCTCCGGCCTGGGAGACCGCATCCTGCGGCGGCGTGAGCGCCGCTCGGAGTTCGGCGAGGCGGGCGTCCCACCAGCGAGAGACGGGCGTACCGAGCGGCGGCGGCCCGCCCTCGAGCCAGATCCGCTGAAGATGCAGTGCCTGCTGGACGATGGCGGCCTGGTCCTCGGTGAACCGTCGGGTGGCTGCCCGGACGAGGGCGGCCAGTCCTGCGCTGGCCTCTCTGGTCATCTCGCCGCTACCGCGGACCCGAATGGTGGTGCCGTCGACCTCGACGTCCGTACAGGCGTCGCTGGGTTCGGTCTGCTCGCTCAGGGCCGGCTCCGCTGCTGTTCTGCGTTGTCGATGACCTGGGACAGGGAGTGGGTGCCGGTGCAACGACGGTCGTGGGCCCGGCCGTCGGATGCGAAGGAGAGGAGGCAGCACGGCTCGAGCGGCGGCGGGTTCTCCCCGAGTGCACAGCTGCGGGCCCACTCGGCCTCGAGGCGCCGGCGGCGCAGGCGGCGGTGCTCGCGCAGTGCGGCCTCGGCCAGGACGAGCATGCCGATGCCGAACATCGCAGCGTGCAGGTGCTCACCCTGCAGGGCTGAGCGGGCCACGGCACCAGCGAGGAGCACGGCGCCGGCGGCCGCGGAGTACATGTAGGAGCGGGGGTTCCTCATCGCGCACCGCCGCGGCGGTCGAGGTCGGTGATGATCGTCTGGCAGACGGCCGCGATCTGGATCAGCTCGGCGCGGAACTCCTCGAGGTCCCGCTCGGCGCCGGCCTCGTAGGCCTCCTCGAGGATGCCGGGCGTGGTGAACAGGGCTGGGTAGCTCAACGGGTGCTCCTCTTGCGGCGGGCCCGCTGCAGCAGGCGCGTAAGGGCGGGCGGGAGTGGCTCGCTGGTGTGGCCGCAAAGGGCTGCGGCCAGGGCGATGACGGTTGCGACGTACGTGCCGACCTCGCTCACGACGGGCTCGCCGAGGCCTGGCCGGTGGTTGCGCGCCATGCATCGAGGACGGGTCTGGGGATCTGGCCGACGCGGGGGCAGTCGATGCCGGTCTCGGCGGCCCACGCGCGGACGGTGCGGGGCTCGTAGTCGCGGGTGACGGCGCGCTTCTTCTTCGCCTTGGCGGGCGCGAGCTCGGCCTCGCGGGCGCGGAGTTCGGCGAGGCGCTTCTCCAGGTTGGCGGCCTCGTCGGTGATCGCGGTGAGCTCGGCGTCGGCGGCGTGGCGCTGGCGGAGGCCGACGAGGGCGTCCTGGGCGCGCATGGCCTGGTCGCGGACGTGAGCGTCGGGGTGGGTGGCGCCCCACTTGAGGAGTTGGCCGACGGGGAGTCGCTCGGCCGCCCTGAGACGTACGTCGGCGTCGGCGAGCGAGGGCGGGGCGGTGGGGATGGGCTGGGACATGGGCGGTTCGGTCCTCTCGGCGGGCGGGTGGGCGACGGCGAGGTGTTCGCGGAGGGCGGCGAGGGCGGCAGCCGTCGAGGCGGGCAGGGTGGGGATGCTTCTGCGCTGGTCTCCGTTGAGTCCGCCCCACAGCCCGTAGCGGTGGTGGGGTGGCTCGGTGGTGAGGACGTCGTAGAGGCACTCGGCGCGGACCGGGCAGCCGTTGCAGACCTGTTGGGCGGTGGCGTGGTGGCTGCCCTTGGCGTCGAACCAGTGGTCGGTGTCCTGTCCGCGGCAGGCCGCCCGCAGGCGCCAGTCCGCGGCGTCGCGGGCGGCGTTGGTCACGGCGTGCGGCGGTCGATGGCCTGAATCCATGCGGCGGCGACGGCGGCGACCTGGACCAGCTCGGCGCGCAACTTCGCGGGGTCGCACTCAGCGTTGGCCTCGGCCACCTCTTCGGCGAGTACGTCAGCCCACGTGCCGTAGCCGGAGCCGAAGGCGGCCTCGCACCAGCGACGGGCCGCCTTTGCGTAGTCCTGCTGGGACTTGTTGCCGGTGCCGTCGGGGTGGTTCTGCTCGCCGAACTTGGCGTCCTGGCGGGCGCGCTCGTCGCGAATCTCGGCGAACACCGAGGAAGGGCCGGCGGGTGCAGCTTGGTCGGCCAGACGGCGCAGGCCCTCAGCGAGCTTGTTCGGCACGCAGCTGTCGCAGCCGCCGCAGTCGCAGTCGTCGTCGTTGCCGACGAAATCGGCGGCCTCGCGGAGGACCGTGGCCCGGTGCTCGGCGCGGTCGCGCGCCTGCTGCTCGCGTACCTGGGCCTGGATCGGGGCGAGCAGCTCGGCCGCGCGGTCGGTGGCGGCCTGCTCCTGCTCGGCGAGGTGCTCGCGTACGGCGGCGGTCTCGGCGAGGAACATCTTGCGGGCGAGGCCTTCGCTGTCGTTCGGGTCGGTCATGATTACGTCCTGTCTGTGCGTGATGGCGGGCGGAACCGGATGAGCGGCGGTCAGGTGGAGGGCCATGCCGTCACGCGTCCGTCTCGGCGGTGCCGCGCATGACCGCGTCCTTGAGGTGCTCCCCGGCCACGCACCAGGAGCGCGTGCACTCGGTCGTCACGTAGCCGACTGGCGGACGGCCGTGCGTCTGTTCGAAGATCGCCCGGCGGGCGTTGTGCTGGCGGCCCTCGGCGAAAAGGATCAGCGAGCGGCGGTAGCGCGATCCCGTCCACCGTGCGTGGCCGCCGGGCTCCGGCGTGAGGTGGAGGGCGAGGGCCTCGGCGATCGTTATGGGGGCGGGGTACGTCCGCCGGGGCGTGGGGATCTGGAAGTCGGCGCGCAGGCGGGAGATCCGGTTGGGTCCCAGCCGGGTGGCCCGGCGGATCTCCTTCACGGTGGCACCGCTGCGGAGCATGCCGATCGCCGCCGCCTCGGCGGCGTCCATCTCGGCGCGGCCGCGCTTGGCACGCTCCGCTGGAACCGGGATGCCTCGCTGCGCTCGCACACGGCGGACGATCGCCTTGCCGACGCCGAGGTCTGCAGCGACCTGAGCGTAGGTGGCGCCGGCCTTCAGGAGCGCGGCGACCTGGTCGTCGCGGGTCACCGTCCCCACCGCCAGTCCCCGGCACGTACGGCGGCGCGCCGCTCGGGCCTGCTCGACGTCGAGCGGCGCGGCTGCGGGCGCGGGCAGGTCGCGGCGTGCGGCATGGCCTGCCACTCGGCGTGCTCGAGGGTCGGCCGCTCGGCGGTCAGCACGCGTACCCGCAGGGTGCCCGGGCCGTCCGTGTACGCGGCCAAGTTGCCCGCAGGGTCGGGGTCGGCGTTGATGGCCTGGCGGCGGCCGCGGGCGGTGATGGCCCACCGGATCCGCGCACGGCATCCGTCGCATGCGGCGACGTCGTGGTCACTGAGCATTGGTCCTCCGGTCGGTGCCGGTCTCGGGTGATGGGGAGCGGCCGTGCAGGAGCGGGAGCGCCCGCAGCGGGCCGTACATGTGGAGTGCGACGGCGGGGCCGTGCTCGGCGGCCGCCGCGAGGATCTCGGCGTCCGTCGCCCGGTCCCGCTCGCGGAACGTCTTCTTCGGCGGGAGCACCGCCGCGCCTCGCCGCGCCTGGTCCTCGAGGACACCCAGCCGCTGCGCCAGGCGTGCCACCTGCTCGCGCTCGCGCCGGTCGAGCTCGGCGTCCCGCCGCGCCCGGGCCGCCTCTACTTGCCGGTTGAGCGCGCACGTCTCGCAGGGCGCCCAGGCGCCGCCTCCGCCCTCGGCGGGCCACAGCTGTCCGGACTCACAGGCCGGGTCGCCGCAGCCGTGCCGTACGAGGGCCGCGCCGAGCAGCCAGCGGCCGATGTCGCGGACGGGCTCAGTGGTGGCGTAGCGGCGGGCGATGCGGTCGATCAGGCGGTCCTCGCTGCCGAACGGCGCGTCAAGCTGGGTGCCGATCTCGCGGGCGATCCTCCGCAGCACGTAGGTGCGTACGTCGGTGAGTTCATGCCGTACCGGGGCGAGCACTCGCCACACCCGGGGGGAAAGCTGCAGGGCGGGACCGGTGTAGGCGGGGCGGCAGGGGGCCGGGCCCGCGCCAGCGGTCTCGTCATCCATGCGCAGCACGAGACTGGGCCGACCGAACGCGTCGGTGCGGGAGTTGTCCACAGGACCCGCGACCCACTCACGGTCACCTCGCCTACGGCGGATAACCCCCACGGGGTGCGTCTCATCAGGTCGGTCAGTCTGCGGGTCTTCCTTAGACGCGAGGGATCCGTCAAGATCGTCCGCACCCGATCCGTCATGAATGACCGGTGCCTCGGCGCCCCACAGCGGCAGCTGCTCGGCGGCCTGGTCCGCGGGAACGTCGGCGACCGCCGACGGGGCGGGCACGGTGCGGAGCGGGTGGCGGTGGGTCTCGTAGGCGTGGCGTCCTTGCGCGCCCTCGCGGCGCCGCACGGTAAGCCAGCCGGTCGCCCCGAGCTGGTCGATCAGGCGGCGGGCCTGCCGCTCGCCAAGGGCCTCGCCGGCGCGCTTGCCGGTGTGGTGGCGCAACATCTCGCCCAGCTCGGCCACCGTCACCGGGATACCCCGGGCGGTGGCGTAGGCGAGCAGCGCGTACAGGCGCAGCAGGCGCGGGGTGAGGGCCTCGGCCGCGCGCACGGGGATGCGGACCCACAACTCACCCTCGGCAAGCGGACGGGTCACGCGGTGCGCGGACTCGCCGGTGCCGCCCCGGGCGGTGCGGCGGACGGTGGGCACCTCGACGATGCCGTCCACGGGGTCGGGGTGGCGCAGCGGGCGCAGGCCTCGCTCCGCGCTGGACTTGGACACGCCGAGGTAGGCGGCGAGGGTGTCCACGCGGGCGGTGCAGCCCTCCGGGCGGAGGGCCAGTGCCTTCACCTTGACGTAGGTGCTCAGGGCCGCATCGGGGTACTGAGGACCTACGACCAGGCGCAGGGGGACCTTGACGGTGAGTCCGCCGTCGCGCGGGCGCACGGCCGCGGCCGCGCTGGGCGGCTGGGCGTGCGGTGCAGCCTGGTGGGCTGCGAGCGCGGCGGCGGACATCGGTTTCCTTCAGGTGGGTTGGGTCAGCGGTCGATGCAGGAGGGGTAGGCGGAGCCGCGGCGGCAGTCGTTGTAGACCAAGGAGGGCACCTCGAACTCGTGCTGCTGGCCGTGCTCGTCGCGGGTGGTGAGTTCGTACTCCCAGTGGCAGCGGCGGGCCTTGCGGCTGCTGCTGGCGCGGCATTCGTAGTGGCGGTCTTTCGCGACGACGCGGCCGGCTGGGCCCTGCTCGAGCGTGTCCGAGCAGGCGGTCAGCAGCAGCGCTGTGGTGGTGAGGGCCGCGCCGAGTGCAGCGAGAGTGCGCCTCACCGGACGATCCCGAGGGCGCGCGCGGCGGGCAGCCACTGCGAGAACTCGGCGGTGATGCCGTCGTAGAGAACGGCGTCGTCGATCGCCTGGGGGATGGCGCCCGCGTGGAAGTAACTGGAGTTGTCGACGGCCCGGCCGGGCAGGGTGTTGAGGCGCTGCAGGAACGGGACCTCTGTGCGTCCGAATCCCACGAACGCCCAGAAGATGGGGCGGCTCGAGAGGCGGGCGAGGAGCTGTGCGGCGACCTCGGCGTCCTGCGGAGCCCCGTCGGTCTGGAAGATCACCAGGGCCGGAGCGCCCATGCCGGAGTTCAGGTAGTCGTCGACCACGACGTTCATGGCGACCGAGTAGTTGGTGCCGCCCATAGTGCGTCGCCCGCCGTGCAGTTCATGCTGCTGGCTGATGACGCCCTGGTACCGATCGAGGTCGACAGTGACGGTCGGGTAGGGCCTGCTGTCGAACATCACCAGCGGCACCGTGCCGTCGTCGTCCAGGTTCACGGACAGTCCGAGGGCCTGGTCGGTGAGGTGCTGCACGGAGCCGTCGTTGTAGTAGCCGCTCATGGACCCGGACCGGTCGACGACGAGGTAGACGGCCGCGCGCTGCCCGGCCAGGCCGTGCTTGGTGAGGCTGACGCCGGCGGTCTTGGCGAGGCGGACCATGTCGGGCGCCTGGGCCTCGATCTTGCTGAGCGAGATCACGTGTTCTCCAAAGGGGGGATGCGGGTTGATGCCGGGCGGGCGAGAGCGGTCATCGCCCGCCCAGCAGGTCAGCGGGCGATGCCGCGGTTGCGGTGCGTGCTCGCCCATGCGCGGACGTCCTCGAGCGCTCCGGCCGGGATCGTCAGGACCAGCTGCTCGCTGCCGAGGCGGCGGCCGTCGGCCTCCGTACGGCGCCGCCGCTGCAGCCAGCCACGACCGGCCAGCGTGTTCATGGCGGCGTCGACCTGGGAGAGGCTCAAGCCCGTGGCCTGAGCCAGGTGCTCGCGAGTGGGCTGCATGTTCAGGGGCACCCGCCCGGTGGAGTGGCTGGCGCGCCACATCAGGTCATGCGCGAGGAGACGGCTGCTCGCGGGCATGCTGCTGAGCCGCACCCCGAACAGGAAGCACCGCCGAAAGTGCTCCTGACGGGTCAGCTTCCCGGGAGCGAGGGACTCCTCGACACTGAGCCGCTTCGGCTCGTACGGCACGAGAGCGCGGACGGCGCGGCGTGCCGCCTGCTTTGCACCCCGGGTGCGGGTATCCGCGGCCTGGCCGGTGGTCGCGGGCGACGGGGCGGGTCGGGCGCGCAGCATGTCGGCGGGGGTCGGAATGCGGCGGGGCGCGGCCGGTGAGGTCATGTCTGGTCCTGCCTGTGCTCGGTGGTGCTGGTGGGCGCCGATGTCGCGGTGTCGGCGTCGGGTGGCGGCTGGCGGTAGACGGGCCAGCCCGGGCCGGGCGGGGCCTCGGGGAGGCCGGCCATCGCGGAGGGTGTATGGCGTGCGCACCACCAGCCACTCGGGTAGAGGCGCGCGTAGGTGAGGGCGTGAGGCGGCTTCCGCACTGCCGTGCATGCGCCCGGGCGGCGGATCATCCGCTGGAAGCCTCGTCGTTGCCCCACGCCTCGCACGCGGTGTCCAGCTCGGCGCGCTGCTCCCACGAGTCGCCGATGAGCTGGCCGTCCCACGTCGGTGTGCCGCCGTTGAAAGAGTGGCCAGCGCCGATCTCCCGGCTGATCACCTTGCGCGTGGCCTCGACGATCGCGGCCGGGCTGGCGTACCCGTAGACCGGCAAGGTGGTCGGGTACTCATTGGAGCCGTCCGCCCTCAGCTCGGCGAACAGCCAGAGGGGGCCGCGCGCGGGCTCGCCGTCCTCCTCCTCGATGCCGGTGTGCCACTCCCAGATCAGCAGCAGGCCGTGGCGCCAGGGCGTGCCTGCGGGGAGGTCCTCGTCGTCGGTGTCGTCGGTGTCGTGAGTGCCGCTGGGGTCGAGGGTGATGACGGCGTTGAGGTAGCAGTACGTGCCGCGGCTCTCGCCGTCGTCGGTCCAGGAGCTGCCTGTGAGCTCCAGGCCAGCGGCGGTGAGAGCGTCGCAGACGGCAGTGATGTACGGGTCGTGGGGCAGGGCGCGAGTCATCAAGTCCCCTTTGGCGGTGTGGGTTTTCAGGCCGAGGGTGGTCAGCAGCAACTGGCGGTCCTCGGCAGAGCGGGCCCGGCGGCGCACGTACTGCATCGCCTGACGTCGCTCATGCGGGCTGACCTGGCTGTGGGCGGTTACGCGGTAGTCGCTCCCGCGCATGACGTTCACGAGCAGCTCCCCTGTGCAGCGAGCTCGGTCAGGGTGTGGCGCTCCCACAGGGCGGCGAGGCTGTCGAGGTGCGCGGTGGGGGTGATGCGCCCGAGGCGGCGGCCGCACTGGCAGGCACCGTGTACGTCCTGGTCGCCGTACTCGACGACTAGGGCGTGGCCGCCTACGAGGGTCTCGGGGCGGTGGCCGGCCACCGGGTCGGCATGCGGATCGCGGAACGCCCTGGCGAGGAGTTCGCGGGCCGCTGTCTCGCTGTGGCCGGCCGCCTGCAGGGCGGCGAGGATCTGGGCACGGGCAGTGTCCGCCGACCCCACCGCGACCGGCGGCCGCGTGGGGCTGTCCTTCTGCTCGTGCCTGGTGAGCTCGGTGTCGATCGCCTCGGCGAGCTGCGGCACCGTCGCCGTCCACTCGACCTCGGTGGTGCCCGCGCCCATCCCCTGCACCAGTCGCTCGCGCAGCTCGTGCGCGAGCACCGGGCGCAGCAGACGGGGGCGTTGGAGGACAGAGGCGATGGTCTCGGTACGGGCCGTCACTCTCCGGCCCCCCGGACAGGGATGGTGGCGAGGTCGGCGAGGGCGCGGCCGATCGCGGCGCAGCGGACGGGGCAGTACCAGCGGGCGGGCTCGCGGGAGTCGGCCACCTCCACGCGCACCATGCCGGCGGCGGGGCGGGGCTGGTCGGCGAGGTCGCCGCAGCCGTCGACGGTGCAGACCTCGACGACCGCCAGGTCGGCGGGCGTACGGCTCTGGCCGACCTTGCCGCTGTTCCACTCCTGCCGGGCCTTGCGCTGGCTGTCGCTGACCTCCGGCAGGCGGGGGCGCTGAGCACGAGTGGGCATCAGAACGCCACCACCAGCGGGCGCTGCTGGAAGCCGGCCGTGACGCCGAGCCACTCGGCCGCCTCCTCGATGGAGGCGAGCGAGGTGGAGGCGTGGCGCCAGCGCAGGGTGGACACCTGGTGCGCCCCGTCGTCGGCCGGTTCGGCGGCGGCCAGCCAGCACCGGGCACCGTTGCTGTCCCGGTAGGCGATGACGATCCCGTACAGGGTGGCGCGGGTGACAGCGGTCTCCTGCCGGGTGACGAGGTACTCGTGCGGGCTGCCGCCCGGGACGGCGGGGCGGCCCGGCCACAACCACACGTCGCCGTACCGGGCGGGAGCCTGGCCCCAGCCGGTGAGCGACGTGTCGGTGTGCGCCTCGGTCAGGCCCTCGCCGGAGATGACGTGGACGGTGCCGCAGTCCCGGCACGCCAGCCGCAGCTGGACCCGCTGGAAGGCGTCGGCGTGCTCGCAGTTGGGGTGCTCGCAGTTGTGGTGGTAGGCGCCCATGGACTGGGCGCGGATGCCGTCGGTGCGGCGCACCTCGACGGTGTCCCAGGCCGGGGCAGGGCAGTGGGCGAGGTGGGTGAGCGGGTCCCACCCGAGGTAGGTCTCGGTGATCAGATCCATGACGGTTCCGCCTTGATGAGGGAGACAGACGGGGTGAGGAGCAGCTGCTCCTCGGCGGCCGCCATGCCGGCGTGCCGTGCCGTGGACGGCGGGAACGCGGGCATCGGCGGGACCGCGGCCGGGGCCTCGGTCTTGGCGGGCGCGGGCTGTGTGCGGGGCGGGGCGTCGGCGGCGGCCTTGACCAGGACGGCGATCACCGCCCAGGCGCCGACGCCGATGCCACCGCAGCGCACCCACTCGGCGGTGCTGGTGACCGTGCTCATGGCGTGGCCGTGTCGGACTCGGCGAGCATCCCCATCAGGCGGGCGACGGGCCGGTCAGCGAGGAGCTCGGCCACGCCCTGCCCGCACAACTGCACGGCGATGTCCCCCACGACGCCGACCGCGTAGGCGTCGGTGTCCTGCACCGTCACCGCCTCGGCAGCGATGCTCAGGCGGTCGAGCCACCAGCGCCAGGCGCTCAGCGACTGCGGCCGTACGGTCAGCCCGAGGTACGTGCCGGTCGGGACGTCGGTGCCGATGACGTCCGGCTGGCGGGACCGCAGCTCGTGAGCGAGGAGCGCAGCGGGCGACTCGTGGTCGACGTCGGTACCGATCGCGGAGGTGCACTGCGCCCACGTCGTGATCGCCACACCGGCCTGTCGGTCGACGTCGGTGCCGACGACGGCGTAGGTGACGGGCACCTGCGCGGTCAGGCTGTCGGCCTGCTCGGCGAGCATCGCCCGTACCGCGGGCGCGAGTTCGAGGGCTAGGCGCTCGAGCTGGTCGGCCGTGAGGGGCAGGTCGAGGACCTGGGCGGCGAGCTCGAGGCGGCCGTGCAGCTGGTGCTGCAGGGGCCGGGTCACCGGTCACCGACCGGGCGGACGACCGAGGCGAGAGTGCGGACGGCAGTCATGGCCGGGGCGACGATGGCGGCGGGGTCGGTGCCGACGGTGGGGATCGGCTGCGTCGCCGCGGTGTCGGCCTCCGACGTCGCGGTGTCCTCGTCCGTGGGCGTCGCCTGCAGCAGCTGGTCGGCGTCGTCCTCGCTGGCCAGAGCCCAGGCGCTCACGGGCACACCGTCCATGACGGTGCGAGCGAGGAGCCAGCACCCGACGAGGCGGCTGCGCTGGTCGTACTTGTCCTCGCGGGTGACCTCGGTGTCGATCGCGGCCGCCGCCTCGAGCAGGCCGCGGCCAGCGGTCATGCCGGCGCCGAAGTGCAGGCGCACCTCGAAGGAGTCGAGGGCGAAGGAGCGGTGGACCTCAACCGCGGTGGGCAGGGTCGTCAGCTGGGCGACGAGCCGGTCGGCGAGGACGCGGGCCCGCTCGTAGGAGGCGCGGCTGGCGCCGGTCTCGTGTGCGGCGGGTGCGGTGGGCTGGGTAGCCTGGTTCACGTGAACCTCATTTCAAGATGGTTGGAGTGAGGTGACGTCTCGAGCGGGGCCGTTTGGACCGGGCAGGGTCTGGGCGGTCCCGTTTGTCGTGGGGTCAGCTGGTGAGTGCGGCCTGGCGCCTTGGCGGCAGGGGGCGCAGGTGGCTGAGCGGGTGGGGCGTGGTGCTCGGCGCCGGTATGGGGGCGGCTGCGAGCGGGCCTGTCGTGGGCTCGTGGTGGAACTGGGCGTCGATGCGCTCGAGGTCGGCGTCCGTGAAATACACGACCCGGCCGAGCTTCGAGTGGGGGAGGCGCTTGATGTGCCGGCGCAGCCAGCTCTCGTCGATGCCCAGTTCCTCCGCAGCCTGCGGGTACTTGAGGCGGCGGCGGCTCATGCCGGTACCGCCTTGCGGTGCGGGGTGGGCGTGGCCGCCTCGGGGTTCGGGACGGCACGGCCGGTGGGTGCCCAGAGGATCAGCAGGTCCACACCGATGACGCTGGCGATCCGCTCGGCGATGTGGCTGGGCTGGGTCCTGGTCACCCCGTTGACGAGGGCGTCGATGGTGCTCGGGGGAACGTGTACCGCGGCGGCGAGTTCACGTCCGCTGATGGGCGCCCCGGTCCCGGTGCATTCCATGAGCTCCCGCAGGAGATCCGGCTTGCGGAGCAGGTGTCGGGGGGCTGAGGCCATTGGCACACCTCACGGGCAGAGTGACCAGAAATTCGGGCAGAGCTCTACCGTGCCAGAAATGTGGGCGACCTGTCCAGATTTCTGGGCAGAGTGCGCGTGCCGATTTGGTCAAACCGGCCGGGCGGACTGGCGAAACGTGGCTAAGAACCTGGACACTATGCCCAAGGCCAGCATGGGTGGCAGCGCGCTGAGCAGTGCATATGCCGCCTGCGTATCAGTGGTCACATGGACACCGGGCAGCCCATAGCGACCAGGAGACAGACATGATGACGGACGAGGGGACGACGCAGAGGACCGACCTCTCCGATCTCGTGCGAAAGCGGAGATTGGAGCTGGGTATGAGCTACCGCGGCCTCGCCGAGGCCTGCATTGACCCAGAGGACCCGGAAGCCGGCCCGCTCTGGGGGCGCAGCACCCTGGAGAACCTGGAGAAGGGCGTCGGCATCAAGGCGCCTACTTTGCCGCAGCTCCGCGCGCTGAAGGCTGGCCTTCGGGTCCCACTCGGTCTGGTCCAGGAGGCCACCGGCGCTCAGTTCGTCGGCATCGACACGGTCTGGTCGCACGACGGTAAAATCCGGACGCTTGTCCATGGTTTCCGCGAACTGGACGAAGCGGATCAGGAGCGAGTCCTGGCGATGATGGAGTCCTGGCGGAGGCTGAGGCGAGACTGACTTGAGCATCGCTCAAGCCTCGCCTTCCGCTTTATCGAATCTGAGTCAAGTCTTTCCCCAACTCCCTTGGAGTGAAGCGGAGTTGCGCTATAACCGGTCGCCCATCCGGTTACGCAGTGTGTTTCCCGTATTGGCTGCTTGTTGTTGCCCGGTGTCTAATGGCTTTCCGCCTGGGGGGTGGAGATGACCATTGGGTCCTAGCGCTCGCGATGGACGAGCGGCAGGGGGCAACATGCCAGACCAATACACGTCAGCCGTGTACCACATAGCCCAGCCGGGGAAGTTCGGGCCTGACGAGCTCATTCACGTCCAGGCCCAGCCAGGCGGCACACTCGGCATCTATCTGCACCCGCTCCACGCCAGGAGCGAACTGGCCCGAGGCCTCAATCGGCTAACGCGCCATCAGGTTGGTAACGGACTGTGGCGACACCGGGTGGCCGGCGGCGGGCGGATGCCCGAGTCGGCGGAGGGCGAGCGGGCTGCCGCCTCCCGATGGGAGCTCGTGCCCGCCAGCGCCCTGCCCAGCAGCATCACGGTCATGACGGCCGAGGAAGAGGGTGCTTGCGTATGGCTGATCCGCGAGCGGGCATGCACTCGTCCCCTGCGTGATGCCGTGAACGCGACGCTCGAGCGCCTCGCCCGCGACGGCCTCTGGGTGCAGTACTGGTACGAGCCGCCGCAGGGCGCTTCACGCGGCGCCCGCCCGGCCCCGGGTGCCGGTCGCCGTGAGGGCTGTCTGCAGCCCATGGCCAGAGCGTGAACAGGTAGTACTACTTTCCGTCCCCTAGTGGTCACAGCGTGACCGGTGTGGCATCGTCAATGATCCGCCTGGGGGGCGGCACAGGATCACTATGACCAGGCATTCGAACATACGAGCGAATGCGCGACGATGACACCGCAAGGGGGTCACCGCGAATGGCAGACCATGGCGCCACGAAACACGAGCCGGACGGCGCGCGACCGACGGAACCTGAGAACGCCCCACCAGACGTAGCCATGGAGTACGTGGACCACCTGCCCGGAGGCCGCGTGGTCATGCCCATCGAACGCGAGGGCCACTTCGCCTGGCTCATCGTCCGCGGGCACATCTCCCCCCAGGCGCGCGCTGAGATGCTTGGCGACCTCCGCCACATCGTCCGCTCCGGCCTGTGGGAACAGAACTGGCAGCCTCCACAGGCCGGCGGCTGACAGCCCTCACACCGCCCGCAGACCCGCCCGCGGGGCCGGTACGGACATGATCCCTTCGACGGCTGCCGTGATCTCATCGTCCAGCTCTCGCACGAGATGCCCGTACCGGTCCACGGTCGTCTGGATCGACTCATGCCCCAGCCGCGCCTGAATCGCCGGCAGCGGGATGTTCTTGGCGATCAGCCACGCCACGTGGGTGTGACGCAGATCATGCAGGCGGGGTTTCTTGGGTAGGCCCGCCGCGATCGCTGCCTGTACGGCGGGCTGCCACTTGCGGTGGTAGAAGTTGGAGTGTCGCCAGGGCCCGCCCATGGCCGCCCGGAACACGAAGGCTTCCGGGCCATGGCCTGTCGTCAGTCGCCGGCACATCTCCACCTGGGCCGGGCTGAGCGCGATCAGCCGCCGCGCCTTCTTGGTTTTGGGCGGACCCAGGAAGAATCCCTCTCCCGCCGGGGCCCCCTTCTTGGCGCGCTTCCACGCCCGCTGGACGGACGCTGTGGGCCGCTCTGAGGTGAGGTTCAGGTCCTTTACCTTGAGCGCGCTGGCCTCGCTCCAGCGCATCCCCGTGCCCACCAGGAAGTCGGCCAGATCGCGAGCGTCCGGATCCGTGATCTCTTTGGCGACGCGGGCGTACTCGTCGCGTTCCAGGAAGGTCATGTCCTGATCGACGTGATCGTCCTGTCGGGGCAGGCTGGTCTTCTTGCAGGGGTTGGTCGTACGCAGTTGCGGGGTGGCGTCGACGGCGGCCTGGAAGACGCAGTACATCAGACCGTGGCGGTTGGCGATGCTCTTGGGGTCGGCCTTCTTCCGGAGCCACCTGCTGGCGTCCTTGGGGTCCAGCTGACCCTCCTGCTCACGGCGCACCCAGTCGGTGACGTCATCCTGGGTGATGTTGCAGATCGTTGCCGGCACCTCGAGGCCGTCAGTGCGGGTGTGCACGAGGTGGATGAAGTGCAGGCGGATCTCGCGGTGGTAGTCCTCGCGGGTACGGATGTCGACGCCCGTGAGGCGGTCGACGTACCGGTTGGCGTAGTCCATCAGCGGGGCGTCGTTGGGGTGCTCATCCGGCTCGACGAACCCCTTGCCCCGGATCCAGCCGTACGGCCACTTGTTGTCGTGCGCCTCGACCAGCTTCCGGAACTGCTCTGCCTGGTCCTTGTCGCCGAAGTTCTCGGTCTGCCAGCTTCCGTCCTGACGCCACTTCACCTGATAGGTGACGCTGCCGTCCTTCTTCGGCCTGTCCACAATGCTCGCCATGCCAGGGACGATAGGCCGGGAATCCCTTGATCGGTTCCCAAGATGTTCCCAAAAATCTGGGCATGAAGAAGGGGTGACCTGTTTTTGCAGGTCACCCCTTGATCATTCAGGGTGAGTGACGGGACTCGAACCCGCGGCATCCTGGACCACAACCAGGTGCTCTACCAGCTGAGCTACACCCACCATGACCGGTTCTTGGATCAGTTGCTTCCCTGACCGGCCGAGAAAAAGTGTACAGGGTCCGAAGGGGTGCTCGCGCACGGCTTTTCGCCGAGGCCCACGAGGGGCCCGGGGGCGGCCGTCAGCGGGCGGGCAGCACGTGTTTCGCGGCGATGGCCTTGGCGGTGTCCGAGTCCGGGCCGGGCTGCGGGACGAACACGGCCTCGCGGTAGTAGCGCAGCTCGGCGATCGACTCACGGATGTCGGCGAGGGCGCGGTGGTTGCCGTTCTTCTCCGGGCTGTTGAAGTACGCCCGCGGGAACCAGCGGCGGGCCAGTTCCTTGATGGAGGAGACGTCGACGATCCGGTAGTGGAGGTAGTCCTCCAGGGTCGCCATGTCCCGCAGCAGGAAGCCGCGGTCGGTGCCGACGGAGTTGCCGCACAGGGGTGCCTTGCCGGGCTCCTTCACGTGCTCCTTCACATACGCCAGGACCTGTTCCTCGGCATCCTTCAGCGTCGTGCCGTTCGGCAGCTCGGTGAGCAGCCCTGACGCGGTGTGCATCTGGCGCACCACCTCCGGCATCTGCTCCAGCGCGGAGTCCGGCGGACGGATGACGATGTCCACGCCCTCCCCGAGCACGTTCAGCTCCGAGTCCGTGACGAGGGCGGCCACCTCGATGAGCGCGTCGTCCGACAGCGAGAGGCCGGTCATCTCACAGTCGATCCACACCATGCGGTCGTTCATGCGTCTCACCTTACGGGGCCCGGGGTGGGGTGAGGAGTGCGCGTGAGCCTTGACGCGGGTGGGACGCGCACTGCCCCGGCACTCGGCCGGGAGGCCGGGTGCCGGGGCAGCGATGTCGTACCGGGTGGATCACATCCCGGTGCGCTGGCCGGGCAGGGTCGCCAGTGGCAGCGCTCCCGCGGTGGCGGTGCGGCGGGCCTGCATCGGGACGGGGGCGTCCGGGTGCAGGATGTGCGGCGGCGCGGACGGGGCCATGAGCTGGCCCGCCGGGCCCGCCGACGCGGCCGTCGCCGGGCTCGGCACGGTCTCACCGGAGTCCACCCGCTCGCTCTGCGGCCGGCGTGCCCGGTAGGCAGCCCGGTACGCGGCCGGGGACGAGCCGAGCTGTCGGCGGAAGTGGCCGCGCAGGGCCACCGGCGAGCGGAAGCCGCAGCGCCCCGCGACCTCGTCGACCGAGTAGTCCGACGTCTCCAGCAGGCGTTGTGCCTGGAGCACCCGCTGGGTGATCAGCCACTGCAATGGGGCCGAGCCCGTCAGCGAGCGGAAGCGGCGGTCGAACGTACGACGGCTCATGTACGCGCGGGCCGCCAGGGTCTCCACGTCGAACTGCTCGTGGAGGTGTTCCAGCGCCCAGGCGACGACCTCAGCGAGCGGGTCGGCGCCGATCTCCTCCGGTAAAGACCGGTCGAGATAGCGCTCCTGGCCGCCCGACCGGCGCGGTGGCACCACCAGCCGGCGGGCCAGCGCGCCCGCCGCCTCGTTGCCGTGGTCCGTCCGCACGATGTGCAGACAGAGATCGATCCCGGCCGCCGTGCCCGCCGACGTCAGCACATCGCCGTCGTCGACGAACAGTTCTCTGGGATCCACATGCACCGACGGATAGCGCTTGGCCAGCGTCGGTGCGTACATCCAGTGGGTCGTCGCGGGCCGGCCGTCCAGCAGACCGGCGGCCGCGAGCACGAAGGCCCCGGTGCACAGTCCGACGATGCGGGCTCCCTCTTCGTGCGCCCGGCGCAGCGCTTCGAGCGCCTCCGCCGGCGGCGGGGAGGTGATCGACCGCCAGGCCGGCACGACGACCGTGCCTGCCCGTGAGATCGCCTCCAGGCCGTGTGGCGCGGTGAGTTCCAGGCCTCCTGTGGTCCGCAGCGGGCCTTCCTCGCCCCCGCACACCAGCAAGCGGTAGCGCGGTACGCCGGCGTCCTGGCGATCGATGCCGAACACCGACAGCGGTATGGAACTCTCGAAGATGGGGCCGCCGCTGAACAGCAGCACCGCGACGATCTCCTTGCGGCGTCGCCCGGAGAGCTTCCGGGTCGCGGCATCCGGCGCGGCAGTGGAGTCGTGGCTCATCCTGCTAAGCCCCCCTCGGTGGTCGCGGCTCCTCGGTTGTGTCGCTCCTGCACGTTTCCCCTCGGTCCTGCACGAGTCCCCCGCCGTAAGACAAGATCGAATTTACTGCGTCACGCCGTGCCACGGTGACCACTCTCGGCTCATCGCCCATTGTCGACATGGCAACTTGGCGTAAAGCATTCGATCACGAAGGGTTGCACTCACGGGCCGCGCAGGGAAGTGCGCCTCTCCGCCGTGGCCGATCCACGTAGGGTGTGCGAGGGGTTGGCGGCCCTTTCCGTGCAGGTCGAACGGGGGGTGAAGGGTGTTCGGAAGGGGGGTGGGGCGGGTTTGAGAAGTTGGCTGAAAACCGGTGGGCAGGGGTATCAAAACCGGTCAGTCAGCCGGTGAAATTCCGCCTGCTCGGCGACCTGCCCGATGTGACACCGTGCCACCGCGCGGATGCCGAGCGTGTTCTCCCGGGCTCTCCTCGGCGGCCGGCCCGGCCAGGGGCGGCACTCTGCGCCGCCCCGCGCAGCGCTCGGAGCGCCGCAGCAGCACCCGGCACACGGCCGTCACCGCCGCGAGGCCGAACGCGGCGCCCGCGGCCCCCGCGAGCGAGGTGCCGTACCCGACGAGGACCACCGGGACGAGGACACAGCTGAAGGCCGCCCAGCGAACCACGTCGGTCGAGGACTCGCGGGCCGCGCCGTGCGGGGACGGATGGGGTGGGGGCATGGCGTTCTCCCTGTGCGGTCGGTCGCCAGGGTCAACGCGTGTTCGACCGGTCGGTCACTGCCGGGGCCGCCGCCCGTGCGGGGCGACGGACGGATCTGCTCCAGCTCCATCGGGGTGTGGGGCTTTCATGGGCCGCCGGGCGGAGGCCGCTTGAAATTTGCTTGAATCCTGACCGAACAGCCTGTACAGAGCAGCAACCGTTGCGTTCCGGGCGCGCCCTCGTGCATGCTCCCTGGAACCCCTGCGCGGCTCGCGCGGGATCTGGGCTAAGGAGGCGTGCCGCCGTACCCTTGGGGGTATGGGGTTGGGAAGATGTTTCCCGGACACAGCTCCGCCGCACACTGTCGTCCCCACCCACCTAAGGATCACGACGCCGAGACAGCCATGGCCGGTCACGAATTCTTCGAACCCGCGGACCGCAAGCGGCCGGTCGCCGACCCCACGGCGGCCGATCCCCTGGCGGCGGAAGAGCCACGCCATCCGTGCGACCCAGCCTTCAAGCACGGCGTCGTCGTCGGTTTCGACGGCTCGACCTCCAGCGAGCGTGCCCTCGCGTACGCCGTCGGCATGGCCCACCGTTCCGGTTCGGGCCTGATCATCGTGCATGTCGCCAACCGGCTGCCGACCACCGTGTGGGCCGGCTGCGAGCCGCCCGTCTTCGTGGACGTGCCGGACCACCGCACCGAGGTGCTGGGCCTGGAGCTCGCCTGCGCCGAATACCTCGCCGAGGTGCCGTGGATCCTGGTCGAGCGCGGCGGGGACATCTGCCACGAACTCGAAGAGGTGGGCCGCGAGTACGAGGCCGACGCGATCGTGGTCGGGTCGACCCACGGCATCGTGGGGCGCATTTTCGGCTCCGTCGCCGGACGGCTCGCCAAACGGGCCAAGCGACCGGTCATCGTCATTCCGTAACTCGCCCCTGTCCCAGGTGAGATGCGGGGTCCGCCGAACCAACTCCCTTTGTGCGCCGCGCGAATCTACTCGCGCGTAGAGGTGTTTGTGCTCTTGTGAAGGGCATATACCGGTCACCGCGCAACTGCATGGCAGAAGGGAGCCCGCCGTGGCCAACGACGTCTCAGCGGGAAGCACCACGACCACGATCGCCGGCCGACTCGCCCTCGGAATAACCCTGTTGGCCTTCGGGCTGGGGTCCGTGGACGTGATCGACGGCGTCACGGCGGCCGACGCCGTGTCCATCGCCCACTACATAGGCGGCGTAGCACTCTTCGTCGCCGGCCTGTTCGCCTTCCGCGAGCAGGACTCCGGTACCGGTACGGCCTTCTCGGTTCTCGGCGCGCTCTGGTTCACCTGGGCCGTGACCGACGCGGGTTCCGCCAACGCGGCGGGGCTGTTCTACCTGCTGTTCGCCCTTGTGGTGCTCTCGCTCGCGGTCGCGGGCGGGGATCAGCTCTCGCAGGGCATGTACGGGCTGTTCCTCGTCGGCCTGGTGCTCATGGCTGTCGCCGCCTTCGCCGAGAGCGGGGGTCTTGCCAAGGCCGGTGGATGGTTCGCCGTGGCCGCGGGGGCGGTTGCCTGGTACACCGCGACCGCTGCGCTCGCGCACTGGCCGACGGTGCTTCCGAAGCGCGCTGCTGGTCGGGGTGTGACGGCTGCCGGCTGAGTGCGGCGCGGGGGCGCGGCGCTGGCTGGGCCCCTCTCATGGAACGGCCCCCCACGTGTTCGGTGGCGTACGTGGGGGGCCGTTCTGTGTTCTTGCCCGGGGCGGGGCGGTGGGGCTTTTGCGCGGTTCCTCGCGCCCCTGGGGTCCGGGGGGTTGGGGGGTGTCGCGCAGTTCCCCGCGCCCCTGAAGGATGCGCAGTTCCCCGCGCCCCCTAAGGATGCGCGGTTCCTCGCGCCCCCTGCCTGCGCGGTTCCTCGCGCCCCTGAAGGGTGCGCAGTTGGTTCCTCGCGTCCCTGAAGGGTGCGCAGTTGGTTCCTCGCGTCCCTTAAAGATGCGCAGTTCCCCGCGCCCCTAAGGTGCGCAGTTCCCCGCGCAACCTAAGGTGCGCGGGTCCTCGCGCACCCTGAAGATGCGCAGGTCCCCGCGCCCCTTGTGGGTGGGGTGGTTATTCCACCGTTACCGACTTGGCCAGGTTGCGGGGCTTGTCGATGTCGCGGCCGAGGGTCAGGGCCGTGTGGTAGGCGAGGAGCTGGAGCGGGATGCCCAGCAGGATCGGGTCGAGCTCGTCCTCGTTCTTCGGGACGACGATCGTCTCGTCGGCCTTCTCCTGGACCTGGTGGCCCACGGCGAGGATCTTGCCGCTGCGGGCCTTGATCTCCTCCAGGGCGGCGCGGTTCTTCTCCAGCAGGTCGTCGTCGGGGACGATCGCGACCGTGGGGAGCGCCGGCTCGATGAGGGCAAGCGGACCGTGCTTGAGCTCGGAGGCGGGGTAGGCCTCGGCGTGGATGTAGGAGACCTCCTTGAGCTTCAGGGAGGCCTCGCGGGCGACCGGGTAGCCGCGGACACGGCCGATGAAGAGCATCGAGCGGGCGTCGGCGTAGGCCTTGGCCAGCTGCTCGATCTCCGCCTCCTGCTCCATGATCTCGGCGATCTGCGCCGGCAGCTTGCGCAGGCCCTCGATGATGCGCTTGCCGTCGCGGACCGAGAGGTCGCGGGTGCGGCCGAGGTGCAGGGCGAGCAGGGCGAAGGCGACCGTGGTGTTGGTGAAGCACTTGGTCGACACGACGCAGACCTCGGGGCCGGCGTGCACGTAGATGCCGCCGTCCGCCTCGCGGGCGATGGCCGAGCCGACGACGTTGACGATGCCGAGGACCCGGGCGCCCTTGCGCTTCAGCTCCTGGACGGCCGCCAGCACGTCGTAGGTCTCACCCGACTGGGACACCGCGATGTAGAGCGTGTCGGGGTCCACGACCGCGTTGCGGTAGCGGAACTCCGAGGCGGGCTCGGCGTCGGCGGGGATACGGGCGAGCTCCTCGATCATCTGGGCGCCGATCATGCCCGCGTGGTACGAGGTGCCGCAGCCCAGGATCTTCACGCGGCGGATGCGGCGGGCCTCGCGCGCGTCCAGGTTGAGGCCGCCGAGGTGCACGGTGGAGAAGCGGTCGTCGATCCGGCCGCGCAGCACGCGGTCCACGGCCTCGGCCTGCTCGTGGATCTCCTTGTGCATGTAGGTGTCGTGGCCGCCCATGTCGTAGGAGGCGGCCTCCCACTCCACGGTGGTGGGCTCGGCGGTGGTGCGCGTGCCCTCGGTGGTGTAGGTGCGGAAGTCGTCGGCCTTCAGCGTGGCCATCTCGCCGTCGTCGAGGGTGACGACCTGGCGGGTGTGGGCGACCAGGGCGGCGATGTCCGAGGCGACGAACATCTCCTTCTCGCCGATGCCGAGGACGACCGGCGAGCCGTTGCGGGCGACGACGATGCGGTCGGGGAAGTCGGCGTGCATGACGGCGATGCCGTAGGTGCCCTCGATGACCCGGAGGGTCTCGCGGACGCGGTCCTCCAGCTTCTCCGCCTGGGACCGGGAGATGAGGTGGACCAGGACCTCGGTGTCGGTCTCGGAGAGGAACTCGACGCCGTCGGCCTCCAGCTTGCGGCGCAGGTCGGAGGCGTTGTCGATGATGCCGTTGTGGACGACGGCGACCTTGCCCTCGGCGTCCAGGTGCGGGTGGGCGTTCACGTCGGAGGGGGCGCCGTGGGTGGCCCAGCGGGTGTGGGCGATACCGGTGGTGCCCTTGAAGCGCGCCGGGACCTTGGCCTCCAGGTCGCGCACCCGGCCCTTGGCCTTGACCATCTTCAGGTTGGGCGTCTTCGGGGAGGAGACGACCACGCCGGCCGAGTCGTAGCCGCGGTACTCCAGGCGCTGCAGGCCCTCCAGGAGGAGGGGCGCGACGTCACGCTTGCCGATGTATCCGACGATTCCGCACATACAGAGGTATTCCTAGCCGTAGACGATGCGGCGCAGCTGCCGGAGCGAGAGCTCCGGCGGTGCCACCGCCCGGTATTTCAGGTCCGCCTCGATCTGTTCGAAGATCTCCGCGTTGAGCAGGCCCTGGGCCTGGAGCTCGCGGTGGCGGCGACGGACGAACTCCGTGGTCGTCTCGTCGAAATAGGCGAGCACGTCCTGGACCACCCGCAGCGCCTCGCCCCGGTTCAGGGGCGTGGACCGCGTCAGATGATCAACAAGTTCGTCGTGCACCCGTAGATCCTGGAGTAGCTGAACGCTTCACGCAACCATCCTGCCCGATTTCGGGCAGGCGCGGGTGGCGAATGGGTTGCTTTGTCACATTCTCTTCAGGATCGCCTGCTTCGCCAGCGTGAACTCCTCGTCCGTGAGCACGCCCGAGCGGTGCAGTTCGCCCAGTTCGCGCAGCCGCCGCAGCAGGGCGTCGTGGTCGTCCTCGGGCGGGGCCGGGGCGGGGGAGTCCGGCCGTGCCCGGCCCGTGTCGTCGGCGGGCGCCGCCGGGTGCGGCAGGCGGGCCTGGACGGCGGCGGCCACCAGCGCCATGAGCGGGTCCTTCTTGAAGCCCCAGAGCTCGACCGCGTGCGGGTCGTACTTCGGCGAGAGCTTGCTGGGGAAGTCCCGCACGGTGAAGCGCAGGTGGCCGTTCTCCAGGCCCGCGGCCGGCTGCCACTCCACGCCCGTTATGTCGGACATGGCGAGCGTGCGGCTCCCGGCGGAGGACTTGGCCTCCTCCGTCTTCCAGTTCCACTCCAGCCGCACCTGCTCGCCGTCGAAGGCGGCCGTGCCGTCCCCGGCGGACGCCGACAGCGGGACCGACGGGCCCGGCAGCAGATAGCGGTCCACCGGGTCGGCCGGCACCTGGTCCAGCAGCAGGGCGTTGCGGATCTCGTCCGTGAAGTACTCGGCGACGCCGTAGCGGTCGGACTCCACGAGCAGCTGGTACGGGTCGTGCGGATCGCCCAGCCGTCCGCCGGTCGCCTGGAGCAGCGGGTCGGCGCCCTCTCGCAGCCGCAGTCGCAGGCGTCCGGTCTTCTTGCCCTGCTCGAACGAGATCCCCGCCAGGGCTTCCAGCGGTACGACGAGTTCACCCAGGTCTCGGCGTAGCAGGCCGACGCTCTTGTCGCGGCCCGGTGTCAGACGCAGGGCGTCACCGTCGAAGATCCACGTGCCGTCCTTCTGGATGATTTCCGCCATGGGGGCGATTGTTTCATCGGTCCATGCCTGGCGGGGGCGGTGATTCGGGTGCGGGCCGGTGGGGGTTGTTCGCGCAGTTCCCCGCGCCCCTTTTTGGGTCGCGATCCTTCTGGTTTGGGTGCGGGCGGGTGGGGGCTGGTCGCGCAGTTCCTCGCGCCCCTTCAGGTCGGTGGGGGTTGTTTGCGCAGTTCCCCGCGGCCCTTTGGGTAGTTCCTCGCGGCCCTTTGGGTGGTTCCTCGTGGCCTCTTCACGGGGCACCCCCCCGGAGGACCGTCTCCGGAGGGGGCGTGTGGTGGGGGAGGGTCAGTAACCGGTGATCGGGTTTCTCAGCGTGCCGACCAGTTGGAGCGCGGCCGACGGGTCCGCCAGGTCCACCATCTGCTTGTTGTTGCGCAGTTGGAGGCGGTTGAGGCAGGACAGGATGAACTCGGGGGCGAACATGTCGTACTGGCGGAACCTGTCGGCCAGTTCGGGCGTCGTCTCCTGGTACTCGCGGGTGACCTCGGCGACCGTGCGCCAGAAGCCGTCCTCCTCCAGGACGTCCTCGGCGGCGAGGTTCGCGGCGAGGAAGCGGAAGAAGCAGTCGAAGACGTCCGTGAAGACCGACAGCAGCTTCTGGTCCTCCGGCACCTCCACCCGGATGCGCGTGACCTCGGGCGGCAGCACCGCGTCCGGGTCCATGACCACGATCTCCTCGGCGATGTCCTTGTAGATCGCGCGCTGCACGACGCCGTCCCTCAGGACCAGGATCGTGTTCTCGCCGTGCGGCATGTAGGCCAGGTCGTAGGCGTAGAAGCTGTGCAGCAGCGGGACGTAGTAGGCCCGCAGATAGCGGCGCAGCCACTCCACCGGGGCCAGGCCCGACTGCTCGATCAGGGCGGCCGCCAGGCCGCGGCCCTCGTGGTCGACGTGCAGCAGTGAGGCCATCGTGGCGAGGGACTCGCCGTCCTGGAGGGAGGCGACGGGGCTCTCGCGCCACAGGGCGGCCAGCATCTTGCGGTACGGCGAGTAGCGGTCGGTCGCCCGCTCGTACTCCAGGTGCCGGTAGCCGACGGCCGCGCGCTCGCGGATGATCGTCAGGCCCGTCGACTTCAGCACCGGGTCGTTGTCGATCAGCTGGGCCAGCCAGTCGTTGATCGCCGGGGTGGCCTCCATGTAGGCGGCCGACAGCCCGCGCATGAAGCCCATGTTGATCACGGACAGGGCCGTCTTCACATAGTGCTTCTCGGGCTGCGAGGCGTTGAAGAACGTCCGGATGGACTGCTGGGCCAGGTACTCGTCCTCGCCCTCGCCCAGGCACACCAGGTGCCCCCTGGCGACCTCGGCGGCGAAGGTGACGGTGAGCTTGTTCCACCACTGCCAGGGGTGGACGGGGATGAGCAGGTAGTCGGCGGGGTCCAGGCCCCGGTCGGTGAGCTGCCGCTCGAACCGCTCGACGGTCTCCTCGCCCAGTTCCTGCCGGACGAACGACTCGTACTCGATGCCGGCCCCGGCCGTGAACGCGGCCCGGGAGCGGTGGGCGGCCAGCCACACCAGACGCACCGGGCTCGCGGTCTCCGGGGCGTAGGACAGGTACTCGTGGATGCCGAAGCCGAGGCGGCCGTTGTTGGCGACGAAGCAGGGGTGGCCCTCGGTCATCCCCGTCTCGATGGCCTGGAAGCCGCTGCGGGCCAGCACGGAGGACGGCAGCTGCGGCTTGGTGAGCTTGTAGCAGGTGCCGGAGAGGGTGGAGGAGATCTCCTCCAGGTAGACCGGCAGGATCTCGTCGCTCAGCCCCAGGGCGTCCTTGAACTCGATGAAGAAGTCCAGGGCGGCGAGCGGGAGTTCGGCCCCGTCGCGGTGGCGGGATATGGAGTCGGCGTCGATCTGCCAGTGGTCCAGGGCGCGGCGGACCGCGGCGAAGCGGTAGCTCGTCAGTCCGTCGTCGCTGCGGACGGCGTACGACTCCCCGTCCGGCTCGGGCGTGAGCAGCCGCTCGTGCGCGAACTCGGCGAGGGCCTTGCGGATCAGCTGTCGGTTGGCCAGGTCCCAGTGCTCGGGGGTGAGATGGGAGACGGCGTCGGCGAGGGTCACGCGGCCACCGCCTTCTCGAACCGCGCGCGGGTGCAGAAGCTCAGCAACGCCCTTTTCTCCGGCTTGTCGATCTCCCGCTCGGGCACGAATCCGACGGCCTCGTTGAGCGCGTGCACCGCCTTGTTGTCCACGTCGGGCTCGACGACCACCCGCTCGACGGCCGGGTCCTCGAAGAGGCGGGCCATCACCGCGGTGATCACGGCCTTGGTGAACCCGCGCACGGGCGTGTCCGTCGGCGGCGTCAGGAAGTGCATGCCGACATCGCCCGGCTGCGGCTCGTACAGCCCGACCAGCTCACGGTGGCGCGGGTCGTAGTACTCCATCAGGAAGGCGGGGACGCCGTCCTGGAGCCCGAGCAGGGCGTGGTGGTGCTCGTCGGCGGCGATCTCCATGTACGCCCGCTCGACGTCCTCAAGACGCGCGTCCCGCATCATCCAGAACGCGGCTTTGGGGTGGGTGACCCAGCCGTGCAGCAGCTCGGCGTCGCTGAGCGGGTCGAGGGGACGGAAGGTGAAGGTGATGACGCTCATACGGCGAACTCCTGGAACGCGATGGTCTTCTCGACCGGGTAGTACTCGGAGCCGAGCAGCTCGCTGATGATGCAGCTGTTGCGGTACGCGCCCATGCCCAGGTCCGGGGACGTGATGCTGTGGGTGTGCACGCCGGCGTTCTGCAGGAAGATGCCGCGGCCGGTGATGTCGATGGAGTAGTTGCGGGCCACGTCGTAGCGGCCGTGGCCGTCCAGACGGATGCGGTCCCGGACCGGCTCCAGGAAGGCCGGGGCCTTGTAGTGGTAGCCGGTGGCCAGGATCAGGCCCTCGGTGTCGATCTCGTAGTCCTTGCCCTGCTCGTCCTGGCGCAGACCCAGCTTGTAGACACCGTCCTCGTGACGGGCGCTGTGCAGCGTGGAGTTGGTGAGCAGCCGGGTGGGCACCGGGCGGTCGCCGCTCTCGACGTTCTTCTGGTAGAGCAGGTCGAAGATCGCGTCGATGAGCTCCGAGTTGATGCCCTTGAACAGGCCCTTCTGCTGCTTCTCCAGGCGGTAGCGGGTGTCCTCGGGCAGCGCGCGGAAGTAGTCGATGTAGTCGGGGGACGTCATCTCCAGGGTCAGCTTGGTGTACTCCAGCGGGAAGAACCGCGGGGAGCGGGTGACCCAGTTGAGCTGGTAGCCGTGGACGTCGATCTCGGACAGCAGCTCGTAGTAGATCTCCGCGGCGCTCTGGCCGCTGCCGACGATCGTGATCGACTTCTTCCCCGCCAGCTCCGCCTTGCGGTGCATGTACTGCGCGTTGTGGAAGAGGTCGCCGCCGAGGTCCTGGCAGGCTTCCGGGACGAACGGCACGGTGCCGGTGCCGAGGACGAGGCGGCGGCCGCGGTAGACGTCGCCGCCCTGGGTCCGGACGACGTACAGCTCCTCGCTCTCGTCGTACGTCACCTCGGTGACGGTCGTGCCGAAGCGGACACTGCTGAGCTTTCCGGCCGCCCAGCGGCAGTAGTCGTCGTACTCGACGCGCAGGGGGTAGAAGTTCTCGCGGATGTAGAACGAGTACAGCCGGCCCTTCTCCTTCAGGTAGTTCAGGAAGGAGTACGGAGAGGTCGGGTCGGCCAGGGTGACCAGGTCCGACATGAACGGCGTCTGGAGGTGGGCGCCGTCCAGGAACATGCCGGCGTGCCACTCGAAGTCCGGCTTGGACTCCAGGAAGACGCCGTTCAGCTCGGCGACGGGCTCGGTCAGACAGGCCAGGCCGAGGTTGAACGGGCCGAGCCCGATGCCCACGAATGCGTAGGTCGTGTCCGTGGTGTCAGGAAGCGCGGTCAAGGGATTCTCCCAGGTACTGCTCGGCGTGGCCGGCGATCAGATCGAGGACGGCGGCGATGTCGGACGTCTTCGTCTCGGGGTTGAGCAGGGTGAACTTCAGGTAGTGGCGGCCGCCGATCTTGGTGCCCGCGACGATGGCCTCGCCGGAGGCGAACAGGGCCTTGCGGGCGTGGAGGTTGGCGCGGTCGATCTCGGCCGGGTCGGTGACGGCCGCCGGGATGTAGCGGAAGACCAGGGTGGACAGCGAGGGCTCGACCACGACGTCGTAGCGCGGGTCGGCGGCGAGCAGCCTCCAGCCCTCCTCGGCCAGGTCGCACACCTCGTCGAAGAGCCGGCCGATGCCGTCGGCGCCCATCACGCGCAGGGTCACCCACAGCTTGAGCGCGTCGAAACGGCGCGTGGTCTGCAGGGACTTGTCGACCTGGTTGGGGATGCGGTCGGCCACCGCGCGGCGCGGGTTGAGGTAGTCCGCGTGGTAGGTGGCGTGGCCCAGGGTGGCCGCGTCGCGGACCAGCAGCGCGGAGGAACTCACCGGCTGGAAGAAGGACTTGTGGTAGTCCACGGTGACGGAGTCGGCGCGCTCGATGCCGTCGAGGAGCTCGCGGCGCTTCAGCGAGGTGAGCAGACCGCAGCCGTAGGCGGCGTCGACGTGCATCCAGGTGCCGTACTGGGCGCACAGCTCGGCGATCTCGGGGAGCGGGTCGATGGACCCGAAGTCGGTGGTGCCCGCGGTGGCGACGACGGCCATGGGGACCAGGCCGGCCTCCTTGCAGCGCTCCAGCTCGCGGGCGAGGGCGACGGTCCGCATGCGCTTGTCGTGGTCGACGGGGACGGAGACGACCGCGTCCGGGCCGAGGCCGAGCAGTTTGGCGGACTTCTTGACGCTGAAGTGGCTGACCTCGGAGGCGAAGATGCGCAGTTTCGCCAGGTCGTCGCTCTTGGCCTCCTCGCGGGCAAGCAGCAGAGCCTGGAGGTTGGACTGCGAGCCGCCGGAGGTGAACACGCCGTCGGCGGCGGGGCCGAGGCCGATGCGCTCGGCGGTCCAGTCGATCAGCCTGCGCTCGATGAGGGTGCCGCCGACCGACTGGTCCCAGGTGTCCAGCGAGGAGTTGACGGCGGAGAGGATGGCCTCGCCCAGCACCGCGGGGATGACCACCGGGCAGTTGAGGTGGGCGAGGTAGCGGGGGTGGTGGAAGTAGATCGCGTCACGGAGGTAGACGTCCTCCAGCTCGTCGAGCACGGCCGTGGTGTCGTGCAGCGGCCGGTCCAGGTCGATCCGCTCGATACGGGGAGCGAGGGCGTCGACCGTCACTCCCGTGAACGGGCGGTCGGTGGTGGCGAGTTTGGCCGCCACCCGCTCGACTCCGTCGGTCACGGAGCGGCGGTAGAGCTCCGCAGTCGTGTCATTGAGCAGGTGCGAGCGCATGCGGGGGGCCTCCGGGTGGGGATGGACCGTGAGGGAATCCGTGAAGACGTACAGGAAGAGGGGCGGAGCCCCGGCTTCGAACTTAGGTTAGCCTAACCTAAGTTCGAGTCGGAATGCTCCACCCCTCAAGTGACTGCCGTCACTCCGCTTGTGGCGGTGACTGCCTTACGGAACAAGGCAGTTCACTCCTCCTGTTCACGCAGCTGCTCCTCGGTCAGGCCGCGGCGCCAGTAGCCCACGAACGTGACCTGCCGGCGGTCGATGCCCCGCTCGCCCACGAAGTGGCGGCGCAGCTCCTTCACGCGGCTCGACTCGCCCGCGATCCACACGTACGGCCGCTCGGCTGCCGGGAGTTCGGCCGTCTTGATGGGGCCGAGGGCCATGGGGGACCCCTCGGCGTCACTGGCGTCGCGCACCAGCCAGGTCACCGAGGCGTCGGCCTCGGTCTCGACGTCCTGGATGTTCCTGGCGTCCTCGACCTCCAGCCAGGCCCGTACGGGCGTCCCGGCGGGCAGGGCCTCCAGACAGGCGAGGAGCGCGGGCAGCGCCGTCTCGTCGCCCCACATCAGCACCAGGTCGGTGTCCTCGGCGGGCCGGAACCGTATCGCGCGGTTGTCGGCGACGGCCGGGCCGATCAGCTGGACCCGGTCGCCGGCCTTCGCGTCGGCGGCCCAGCGCGAGGCGGGCCCCGCCGGGACGGCCGCCCCCGGCTCCACGCCGTGCAGCACGAAGTCGATGTCGATCTCGTCCGGCTCGCGCCGCAGCGCGCGCAGCGTGTACGACCGCATCACCGCCCGCGTCTCGTCGGGCTGTTCCCGCCAGGCCTGGTACCAGTTCTCGCCCGCCTCGACCGGCACCCCGGGCTCGGTGCGCCCCGGCGCCGGCAGGAAGAGGGACAGCGACTGGTCGAGACCGTCGGAGTGGAAGTGCGCGAGGTCGTCACCGGCGAAGGTGACCCGGACGAGTGACGGACCCAGTGCCTTGGTCCGTACGACGTGAAGAGAGAAGAACCGAAAGGCGAGTGCGTCGGCTGTCACGGAATCTCCAGAACCGATCGATCAGGGGGCGGTGGAGGCACCTGAGGGGCGCGGGCCGTGGTTGATCCGCGGCTGCCGCCGCGGGGCGCGACCAGCCGCTACGGGCCCGCGGTCACCCCACAACCACAACAGGCGCTCAGCTGACCTTCTTGGCCATCTCCAGCGCCGCCGCCAGGTTCTCCACCAGCGCCACACACTTGTCGTACGACAGGATCGGCTCGGGCGACCGCGAGATGACCTGCCCGGCCCTCACCGCGGGCAGCTTCTTCCAGGTGCCCTCGGTGATGTCGGCCGGCTGGATCGTCGCGGAGCGGTCGTCCATGATGATGATGTCCGCGTCGTACTTGTCGACGTTCTCCCAGCTGAGGCCCTCGTACCAGCCGCCACCCTCCGCCTTCGCCTTCTCCGAGGGCTCGACGAAGTTCACGCCGAGGGCCTTGAAGTACTCAAGGTCCAGGGAGAGGTTGGAGCCGGAGACGTAGAACAGGTCCTGGCTCGCGGAGCCGGCCAGCACCTTGAGGTTCGGCTTGGCCTTGGCGGCGGCGCGCAGCCGCGCGGAGGCCTCCTCGAAGCGCTTCTTGGCGTCGGTGACCTTCGCCGAGGTCACGTCGCCGCCGAGGGACTTGGCGAGTTCCAGCATCCGGGCGAGGGAGACGTCGAGCTTGCGGTCGTAGGCGGAGACGGCCACGCTCGGGGCGAGCTTGGCGATCTTGTCCTTGGACTCGTCGGGGACGTACCAGAGGGTGCCCGCGGCGTCGAAGGTGGTGGTGAGGAGGACGTCGGGGGCGAGGGCCGCGTACTGCTCGACGTTGAACTGGCCCCAGACGTTGCCGAGGACCTTCACCTTGGTGATGTCCATGTCGCCGGCCTGGACGTCGGGCTTGCCGTCCTGCGTCCTGGTCGGGCCGAAGACACCCTTGACGGAGATGCCGTAGTCGTACAGGGCGGCGGCGACACCGGTGAAGGCGACGATGTTCGCCGGGACCTTGTCCAGCTTCACGGTCGTGCCGCGGTCGTCCTTGAAGGTCCAGGGACCCGAGGCCTTGGCCGACGCCTTGGTGTCCGAGCCGCCGCTCTTCTTGTCGTCGTCGCCGCAGGCCGTGAGGACGGCACCGAGGCCGAGGGCGCCACCGGCGGCGAGAATGCCGCGGCGGGACAGGAGAGTGGCACGGGCATTGGGCATGGCTGTGGCTGCTTTCGAACAGGGCGGAAGGCCCGCCGGACAAGTCGAAAGGTAGGTTAGCCTAACCTCAGATCTTGTCCAGGAGGCGGGGCGGCGCCGGCCGTGACCGGCCTCCCGCGGAGGGCCTTCCCGCGCTGTTCCCGCAGCTCGGGGCGCGTCAGCCCACCAGGCCCAACTCCCTTGCGATCAGCATCCGCTGGACCTCGCTCGTGCCCTCGCCGATCTCCAGGATCTTGGAGTCGCGCCACATGCGGGCGACGGGGTACTCGTTCATGAAGCCGTAGCCGCCGTGGACCTGGGTGGCCTCACGGGCGTTGTCCACCGCGACGGTGGAGGAGTACAGCTTCGCCAGCGCGGCCTCCTTCTTGAAGGGGGCGCCGGACACCAGCCGGGCGGCCGCGTCGCGCCAGGCGAGGCGGGCCGTGTGGGCCTTCATCTCCATGTCGGCGATCTTGAACTGGATCGCCTGGTTGGCGCCGATCGGCCGGCCGAACGCGTGGCGCTCCTTGGCGTACTTGACCGACTCGTCCACACAGCCCTGCGCCAGGCCCGTCGCCAGCGCGGCGATGGCGATGCGGCCCTCGTCCAGGATGCGCAGGAACTGGGCGTAGCCGCGGCCCTCCTCGCCGAGCAGGTTCGCCGCGGGCACGCGTACGTCCTGGAAAGACAGTTCACGGGTGTCCGAGGCGTTCCAGCCGACCTTGGAGTACGGCGCCGCGACGGTGAAGCCGGGCGTGCCCGAGGGGACGATGATCGCCGAGATCAGCGGCTTGCCGTCCGGCTTGCGGCCGGTGACCGCGGTGACCGTGACCAGGCCGGTGATGTCGGTGCCGGAGTTGGTGATGAAGCACTTCGTGCCGTTGATGACCCATTCGCCGGTCTCCGCGTCCAGCCGGGCCGTCGTCCGGGTCGCCCCGGCGTCCGAGCCGCCGTCCGGCTCGGTCAGCCCGAACGCGCCCAGCATCTCGCCCGCGCACAGCCGGGGCAGCCACTCGCGCTTCTGCTCCTCGGTGCCGAACAGATGGATCGGCATCGCGCCCAGCGAGACACCCGCCTCCAGGGTGATGGCGACCGAGGAGTCGACCCGGGCCAGTTCCTCCAGGGCGATGCCGAGGGCGAGGTAGTCGCCGCCCATGCCGCCGTACTCCTCCGGGAACGGCAGCCCGAACAGGCCCATGCGGCCCATCTCGCGGACGATCTCGTAGGGGAACTCGTGCCGCTCGTAGAAGTCGCCGATCTTGGGCGCGACCACGTCGTGGGCGAACTCCTCGACCGTGCGGCGCAGTTCTTCCAGTTCGGGGGAGAGTCGGTAGTCCATGTCGTTCACTGCTCCTGGTGGGAGAGGGCTCTGACGGTGCGGGACGGGCTGGGTCGGCCCAGTTGTCCGGCCATCCACTCGCTCGTGGCGACGAGGCGGCCGAGGTCGATACCGGTGTCGATGCCGAGGCCCCGCAGCATCCACACCAGGTCCTCGGTGGCGAGGTTCCCGGTGGCGGACTTGGCGTAGGGGCAGCCGCCCAGGCCACCGGCGGAGGCGTCGACCGTGGTGACGCCGTGCTCCAGGGCGGCAAAGGTGTTGGCCAGGGCCTGGCCGTAGGTGTCGTGGAAGTGGACGCCGATCACGTCGGTCGGCACGCCGCTCTCGTTGAGCGCGGCGAGCAGCGCCCGCACATGGCCCGGTGTGCCGACGCCGATGGTGTCGCCGAGGCTCAGCTCGTCGCAGCCCATGTCCAGCAGGGCCTTGCAGACGTGCACGACCTGGTGGACGGGGACAGCGCCTTCCCAGGGGTCGCCGAAGCACATGGAGACATAGCCGCGCACATGGGCGTGCTCGTCCTTGGCGCGGGTCACGACCGGCTCGAAGACGGCCAGCGACTCCTCCAGCGTGCGGTTGAGGTTGGCCTTGGCGAAGGTCTCGGTGGCACTGGCGAAGACGGCGAGCCGCCGCGCGCCGAGCGCCAGCGCGCGGTCCAGGCCCCGGTTGTTGGGGACCAGGACCGGCAGGTGCACCCCTTCGAGGTCGCTCACCAGCGGGAACAGCCGCTCGGCGTCGGCCAGTTGGGGCACCCAGTCGGGGTGCACGAAGCTGGTGGCCTCGATGGTGGTCAGGCCCGCCTGCGCCAGGCGGTGGATGAACTCGGCCTTGACCTCGGTCGGGACGGTCGTCTTCTCGTTCTGCAGGCCGTCGCGGGCGCCGACCTCGTGGATGCGCACCCGGGCGGGCAGGCCCGCGGTCGGGACGGGCATGGGGAGTGCGGGCTCCGTCACTGTTCCGCCTCCTCGTGGGGCGCGATGACCGCGAGCACCTGGTCCATGGCGACCGTCGTGCCGGGCGTGACGTCCAGCTCGGTGACCGTGCCGGCGTGCGGGGCGGAGATGACGTGCTCCATCTTCATCGCCTCCACGACCAGCAGGCTCTGACCGGCCACCACCTCGTCGCCGACGGCGACCTTCACCACCGTGACCGTGCCGGGCATGGGCGCGGTCAGGGAGTCGGAGCCCGCGTGGGCGGCCCGGTTCAGCGCGGCCTCGACCGGGTCGTGGTCGCGCACCTGCCAGGCATCGCCGTCGCGCCCCAGCCAGGTGCCGTCCGCCAGCGTGGCGAAGGTGTGGGTGACACCGTCCAGCTGAAGGGTGAAGCGGGATTCGGCGCCGGGACGCGGGGACGGGCCCCCGGACCCCCGAAGCGGTTCGTCTCTGCCGGGCAGCAGCAGCTCCATCCGCCCGTCCGGGGCGCGGCGCACGCGCACGGTCACCGGCTCCTGGCCCGGAACCCGCAGGTGATGCGGTGTCCAGGCCGGCTCGCCGCCGAGACGGAAGCCGTCCGCCGCCGCGAAGGGGTCGGCCCAGTCGCCGGGCCCGGCCACCGCGAGCGCCGACTGGCGCAGCAGCGCCGCGGCCGCGTAGAGCTCCGTCGGCACGACGTCGGCCACGAGCCCGTCGACCTCGCGCTCGACCAGCCCCGTGTCCAGCTCGCCCGCCACCACGTCGGGATGGGCCAGCAGGCGGCGCAGGAACCCGGCGTTCGTCTGCACGCCCAGGGTGACCGTCTCCGCGAGGGCCGTGCGCAGCTTGCGCAGGGCCGTGGCCCGGTCGGGGCCGTAGGCGATGACCTTGGACAGCATCGGGTCGTACAGGCTGCCGACCTCGGTGCCCTCGCTGAGCCCGGAGTCGGTGCGCACGCCGTCGCCCTGCGGTTCGTTCAGCTTGAGCACGCGACCGCCGGAGGGCAGGAACCCGCGCGCGGGGTCCTCGGCGCAGATCCGGGCCTCGATCGCGTGCCCGGTCAGGGTGATGTCCTCCTGCGCGAAGCCGAGCGGCTCACCGGCCGCCACCCGCAGCTGCCACTCCACCAGGTCCAGGCCCGTGATCAGCTCGGTGACCGGGTGCTCCACCTGGAGGCGGGTGTTCATCTCCATGAAGTAGTACGCCGACGGGTCGCCGCCGGGGACGATGAACTCCACCGTGCCCGCGCCCCGGTAGCCGCAGGAGCGGGCCGCCTGCACGGCCGCCTCGCCCATCGCGGCACGCGTGGCCTCGTCCAGGAGGACCGAGGGCGCCTCCTCGATGATCTTCTGGTGGCGGCGCTGGAGGGAGCACTCGCGCTCGCCGAGGTGCACCACCTCGCCGTGGCCGTCCGCGAGGACCTGGATCTCGATGTGCCGGGGCCGGTCGATCCAGCGCTCCACCAGCAGGGTGTCGTCGCCGAAGGAGGCGCGGGCCTCGCGGCGGGCGGCCGCGATCTCCTCTTCCAGCACGGTCAGGTCCCGCACCAGGCGCATGCCCTTGCCGCCGCCGCCCGCGCTCGGCTTGAGCAGCACGGGGGCGCCCAGCTCCCGCGCGGCCTCGGCCAGTTCGGGGCCGCGGCCGCCGGGCACCACGGGCACCCCGGCCGCCCTCACGGTCTCCTTGGCGCGGATCTTGTCCCCCATCAGGGAGATGGCTTCCGCGGACGGGCCGATGAACACGAGCCCCGCCTCGGCGCACGCCCGCGCGAAGCCGGCGTTCTCCGCGAGGAAGCCGTAGCCCGGGTGGACGGCCTGCGCGCCGGTGCGGGCGGCGGCTTCGAGCAGCCGCTCGACGGACAGATAGCTCTCGGCGGCGGGCGCCGGGCCGATCCGTACGGCGATGTCGGCCTCCCGCACGTGCCGCGCGTCGGCGTCGGCGTCGGAGTGGACCGCCACCGAGCGCACGCCCAGCCTGCGCAGAGTACGGATGACCCGGACGGCGATCTCGCCGCGGTTGGCCACGAGCACGGTGTCGAACATCGTCGTCAAGCCCTTCACATCCGGAAGACGCCGAACTGGGGGTCACCCAGCGGGGCGTTCGCACAGGCGGTCAGTGCCAGGCCCAGCACCTGCCGGGTCTCCATCGGGTCGATGACCCCGTCGTCCCACAGGCGGGCGGTCGCGTAGTAGGCGTTCCCCTGACGCTCGTACTGCTCGCGCACCGGCGCCTTGAAGGACTCCTCCTGCTCGGCAGGCCAGTCCTCGCCGCGGGCCTCCAGCTGGTCCCGCTTGACGGTGGCGAGCACCGAGGCGGCCTGCTCGCCGCCCATCACGGAGATCTTGGCGTTGGGCCACATCCACAGGAAGCGGGGGGAGTAGGCGCGGCCGCACATGGAGTAGTTCCCGGCGCCGTAGGAGCCGCCGACGACGACGGTCAGCTTGGGCACCCGGGCGCACGCCACGGCCGTCACCATCTTGGCGCCGTGTTTGGCGATGCCGCCCGCCTCGTAGTCCCGGCCGACCATGAAGCCGGAGATGTTCTGCAGGAACAGCAGGGGGATGCCGCGCTGGTCGCACAGCTCGATGAAGTGCGCGCCCTTCTGGGCGGACTCCGCGAACAGGATGCCGTTGTTGCCGATGATCCCGACCGGGTGGCCGTGGATGCGGGCGAAGCCGGTGACCAGGGTCTGCCCGAACTCGGCCTTGAACTCCGCGAAGCGCGAGCCGTCGGTGATCCGGGCGATGATCTCGCGCACGTCGTAGGGGGTGCGGGAGTCGACGGGGACGGCCCCGTAGAGCCCGGCCGGGTCCACCTTGGGCTCGACGGACGGGCGCACCTGCCAGGGCAGGGCCCCGCGCGCGGGCAGTGTGCCGACGATGTCGCGCACGATCCGCAGCGCGTGCGCGTCGTCCTCCGCCAGGTGGTCGGTGACACCGGAGACCCGGGAGTGCACCTCGCCGCCGCCCAGCTCCTCGGCGGTGACGACCTCACCGGTGGCGGCCTTCACCAGCGGGGGGCCGCCGAGGAAGATCGTGCCCTGGTTGCGCACGATGACGGCCTCGTCGCTCATGGCCGGGACGTACGCCCCGCCGGCCGTGCACGAGCCGAGGACGGCGGCGATCTGCGGGATGCCGGCGCCGGACATACGGGCCTGGTTGTAGAAGATCCGCCCGAAGTGCTCGCGGTCCGGGAACACCTCGTCCTGCATGGGCAGGAAGGCGCCGCCGGAGTCGACCAGGTACACGCACGGCAGGCGGTTCTCCAGGGCCACCTCCTGGGCGCGCAGATGCTTCTTCACGGTCATCGGGTAGTAGGTGCCGCCCTTGACCGTGGCGTCGTTGGCGACGACCACGCACTCGCGTCCGGCGACCCGGCCGATGCCGGCGATCACCCCGGCCGCCGGGGCCTGGCCCTCGTACATCCCGTCGGCCGCGAGGGGAGCCAGCTCCAGGAACGGCGAACCGGCGTCGAGCAGGGTGTCCACCCGGTCGCGCGGCAGCAGCTTGCCGCGCGCGGTGTGCCGCGCACGTGCCTTCTCGCCGCCGCCGAGGCGGGCCGCGGTCAGTTTGCCGCGCAGTTCCCCGACGAGCGCCCGGTGGGCCTCCTCGTTGGCCCGAAAGGCCTCCGACGCGGGGTCGGCCGCGCTGTGAAGCTCCGGTGCCTCATCCATCCTTGCGGATCCCCTCACCTTGTTAATGAGCGTTAACGCATTTCCCTCAGGTTAACGACCGCTAACCTCCCTGTCTAGAATTGCTCGCATGGCCCCCAGAACCGACGCACCCACCCGCCGCGAGCAGATCCTCAAGGAGGCCGCCCGGCTGTTCGCCGAACGCGGCTTCCACGGTGTCGGCGTGGACGAGATAGGGGCCGCCGTCGGCATCAGCGGCCCCGGCCTCTACCGGCACTTCCCGGGCAAGGACGCGATGCTGGCCGAACTGCTGGTGGGGATCAGCAGCCGGCTGCTGACCGGTGCCAAGCTCCGCGTGGCCGAGGCCGACGGCATGCCGGCGACGGAACTCCTGGACTCGCTCATCGAGGGCCATATCGACTTCGCCCTCGACGACCGCCCTCTCATCACCCTGCACGACCGCGAGCTGGACCGCCTGCGCGACAGCGACCGCAAGCTGGTGCGCCAGTTCCAGCGCCAGTACGTCGAGCTGTGGGTCGAGGTGGTCCGGGCCTGCTATCCCGGCCTTGCCGAGCCCACCGCCCGCTCGGCCGTCCACTCGGTCTTCGGCCTGCTCAACTCCACCCCCCACCTCGGTCGGCCGGGCTCCCTGCCGGGTCGGCGCGTGACGGCGGAACTGCTGCACCGGATGGCGCGCGGGGCGTTCGCGGCGTCGGCGGGCAACGGCTCCACCAACGCCTGAGCCTGGCCCGTCCGGCGCGTGAGCCCGTGCGCGGTTCCTCGCGCCCCTTGGCGGTGCCTGGCTCGTGTGTGTCCGGCGGTGCGGGTCGTTGGTGCTTGTTCGCGCAGTTCCCCGCGCCCCTTGGGGGGTGCCCGGTCGGCCTCGGGAGGTCCGGGAACCGTTTGGGGGGCAGCGAATCGCGCGGGTGGGGGCGCGGGGAATCCGGCGGCCGGGCCCGCGCGCATGCGACGGTCCCGGGCGTCCCGCGCCTCCGGGTCTCCCGCGTCCCCCGTGCTCCCGCGCGTCCCCGCACACACCCGCCGGCCGCCTCCCCGGAGGTGGGGGAGGGCGAGGAGGGTGCTGCGGCGCTGTCGTGGTCGGGTGCTGTGGGGGGATCCCGCGCCTGGGCCCGCTGCCCGACCGAGGCCGCTCCATTGGCCAGGGCGCCGCGGGCCCGCATGCTGGAGAGTGGCGGGGAGGCGTGACGAGCATTACGCGGTGATAGCTCTGGACGCCCTCCCTACCGGCCGGTACGGTTGATATGAGCAAGCGCTTAGACATGTGACCGCGGAGGTGGCGGCGTGCGCCGTACGGTGTTCAACGAGGATCACGAGGCTTTCCGGGAGACCCTCAGGGCCTTCATCGAGGCCGAGGTCGTGCCCGTGTACGACGAGTGGTTCGCCGCCGGCCAGGCGCCGCGCGAGTTCTACTACAAGCTCGGCGAGCTGGGCGTCTTCGGCATCAACGTGCCGGAGGAGTTCGGCGGCGCGGGCATGGACAGCCACAAGTTCGAGGCCGTCCTGTACGAGGAGACCGCCCGCGCGGGCGTCCAGTTCGGCGGCTCCGGCGTGCACGTGCTGCTCGCCCTGCCTTACATCAAGATGCTGGCCAATGACGAGCAGAAGAAGCGGTTCCTGCCGAAGTTCGTCTCCGGCGAGGAGATGTGGGCCATCGCGATGACCGAGCCGGGCACCGGCTCCGACCTCGCGGGCATGAAGACCACCGCCAAGCTCTCCGAGGACGGCACGCACTACGTCCTCAACGGCGCCAAGACCTTCATCACCGGCGGTGTGCACGCCGACAAGGTCATCGTCTGCGCCCGCACCTCGGCCCCCACCGCCGAGGACCGCCGCTTCGGCATCTCCCTGTTCGCCGTGGACACCAAGTCCGAGGGCTACTCCGTCGGCCGCAAGCTGGACAAGCTGGGCCTGCGCACCTCCGACACCGCCGAGCTGGCGTTCGTCGACGTCAAGGTGCCGGTCGAGGACCTGCTGGGCGAGGAGAACAAGGGCTTCTACTACCTCGGCCACAACCTGGCCTCCGAGCGCTGGGGCATCGCCTTCGGCGCCTACGCGCAGGCCAAGGCCGCCGTCCGGTTCGCCAAGCAGTACGTGCAGGACCGCACCGTCTTCGGCAAGCCGGTCGCCCACTTCCAGAACACCAAGTTCGAGCTGGCCGCCTGCCAGGCCGAGGTGGACGCCGCCGAGGCCGTCGCCGACCGCGCCACCGAGGCCCTGGACGCCGGTGAGCTGACCGCCGCCGAGGCCGCCTCCGCGAAGCTGTTCTGCACCGAGGTCGCCCACCGCGTCATCGACCGCTGCCTCCAGCTGCACGGCGGCTACGGCTACATGAACGAGTACCCGATCGCCCGCCTGTACGCCGACAACCGCGTCAACCGCATCTACGGCGGCACCAGCGAGATCATGAAGTCGATCATCGCCAAGGACATGGGCCTGTAAGGCCCCCGCAATCACCGGCGTATACAACTGACCACATGAGCCAGGCACTCCAGGATCTCCTCGATCTGCTCGACCTGGAGCAGATCGAGGAGAACATCTTCCGCGGCCAGTCCCGCTCCGCCGTGGTCCCCCGGGTCTTCGGCGGTCAGGTCGCGGCCCAGGCGCTGGTCGCCGCCGGGCGCACGGTCCCGGCGGACCGGCCGCCCCACTCGCTCCACGCGTACTTTCTGCGCATGGGCGACCCCGGCGCGCCCATCGTCTACAACGTCGAGCGCATCCGCGACGGCCGCTCCTTCACCACCCGCAGGGTGGTCGCCGTCCAGCACGGCAGGCCGATCTTCTCGCTGTCCGCGTCCTTCCAGGAGCACGAGGAGGGCATGGACCACCAGGCGCCCATGCCGCCCGCTCCGGACCCGGCGGCGCTGCCCACCTCGCAGGACCGGTTCCGTGGCTACGGCCACCTCGACCCCAAGGTCGTCGAGCACTTCCTCGCCGCGCGGGAAGCCATCGACCTGCGCTATGTCGAGGAGCCGCCCTACGGGCAGTACGGAGAGCCGCGCGAGCCGCACTCCCAGGTGTGGTTCCGCACCAACGGCAAGCTCGACGGCGCCGTCGACAACCCCCTGCTGCACATCGTCCTCGCCACCTACGTCTCCGACATGACCCTGCTCGACTCGGTCCTGCTCGCGCACGGCCGCGGCGGCTGGGCGGTCGGCGACGTCGTCGGGGCCTCCCTGGACCACGCCATGTGGTTCCACCGGCCCTTCCGCGCCGACGAATGGCTGCTGTACGACCAGGAGTCCCCCTCGGCGTCCGGCGGCCGCGGCCTCGGCCAGGCCCGCATCTACACCCAGGACGGCCGGCTCGCGGTGTCGGTCATCCAGGAGGGCGTCGTGCGCGTGCCTCGGTGAGACCGAGGTCACCCATCGGGCGGCCGCAGACGTTGTCTTCGGCGGCAGGCGCATGGCCGGCCTCGCACAACCTGGACGGCGCGGGCGCGGTCCGCCGCCGAGGCGTCCCCGGCACGCCGGGGCCCGCGCCCGCCGCACGGTCCGGTGCGGGCCGTCCCGGGATCAGCTCAGGCCCGCCGCCGCCAGCAGATACGCCGTCATCGGGTCGTAGTAGCGCGGGCTGACCACGTGGTCGTCCAGCGGGACCGTCACCTGCACGGTGCCCTCCGCCTCGGCGATGAACAGGGCTGGGTCGTTGCAGTCGGCGTAGCCGACGGAGTCGACGCCGTGCTGTCCGGCGTAGCCCGCCCACCCGTGGTCGGCGACCACCAGGTCGGGCAGCGGGCGGCCCGCGCGCTCCAGGCCGGTCAGGATGGCGCGCATCGGCTCGCCCGAGTGGGTGTGCCAGAGGGTGGCGCCGTGCTCCAGCACGGACACGTCCGCGAACTGCATGACATAGCCCTCGTCGGTCTGCAGCCCGTCGGGGATGACCACGATCTCGCAGCCCGCCGCGCGCAGGGCGGCCGCGGTCGCGCGGTGGACGTCGAGCAGGCCGCCCGGGTGACCGGTGGCGAACAGCACCCGCTGGCGGTCCTCGGCCGCCTTGCGCAGCCGCCCGGCCAGCCGCTCCAGGGCGTCGACGGTCAGCTCCGGGTCGATGGTGTCCTGGCCGTAGCGGTACTCCGGGTCGTCGCTGACGCCGCAGCGCTCCGCCATCACCGCGAGCACGTCCTGCTCGTCGGTCCAGCGGTCGCCCAGCTCCAGGCCGAGCCAGAAGTTGCGGACGCCGTTGGCGAGCTGGCGGTAGTGGGAGAGGTTGTTCTCGCGCGGGGTGGCGACATCGCCCGCGATACGGGTTCTGACGAGGTGTTCGACGAGCTCGTCGCGGCTGGGAGTCCCGGGTATCGGCATGGTGCCCATTGTGAGGCAGACCTACCGGCCGGTTGCGGTCGTCCCGCACGCTGGGACATGCGTCACTTCGCTCTGTGACACCGCTGTCACATCAGTTCTCGTGCCGCAGCGCGAACCACAGCTCCATGCGTACGTCGGGGTCGTCCAGGTCCGCCGCGAGCAGGGCCGCGCACCGCCCGACGCGCTGGCGCACGGTGTTGCGGTGCACGGACAGGGCGACCGCGGTGCGGTCCCAACTGCCGTGCAGGGAGAGCCAGGTGCGCAGTGTCTCCACCAGGGTGGGGCTGCCCGCGAGCGGGGCGAGCAGCGTGGCCGCGTACGTCTCGGCGTCCGCCCGCGGCACCAGGCCGGCCAGCCCCGGGCGGGTGCCGTGCCGGACCAGGGCGCCCCGGGTGGCGCGGGCCCGCGCCAGGGCACGGGCGGCCTGGGTGTCGGCGGTCTGCCAGTCCGCCGGCTCGACGGCGGCGCTCACCCCGAGCGTCCACCCCTGCTGCGGTCCGGGCTCACGCGCCCCCGCTCCCGGCAGCAGCACCCGGACGACCCCGTCACCCCCGTCGTCCACGTCGACCAGCGGCGAGCCTAGCGCCGCCCCGAGCGCGGTCGCGGCCACCGGATCGACCGCGCCGGGCGCCTCCGGGCGGGCGTGCACCACCCGCCACGGCCCGGTCCCGAGCAGTCCCGCCACCTCGTCGGGCGCGGCGCCCAGCAGCAGCCGGACGAGGGCCGAGGAGCGGGCCGCGCCCGTGCCGCTCTGCTGTTCGCCGGTCAGCAGCGTGAGCAGCACCGCGGCGACCGAGGCGATGGTGTGGTCCCCGGGGTCGCGCCGGGGCGCCGCCACGGCGAGCACGAAGCCGGGCCCGGCGCCGAGCGCGTACGCGGTGAGGTGGACCCCGGCGACGGTGGCGCTGGCGCTGGCGGAGGAGCGCGCGAGGAGCGTCGCGGCCAGCTCCGCCAGCGCCGTGTCCGTACCGGGCCCCGGAGCCCGCCCGGCCGCGGCGATCTCCGCGCTCTCCGGACCGTAGAGCACCGCCCGCCCCGCGACGCGCCGGGCCAGCCGCCGCAGCACCGACGGCACCGGGTCGGGACGGGCCGCGGCGGCGGCCAGGGACTGCTGGGCCTCGGTGACCCGGCGCAGCTCGGCCGTCCGGGCCTGTGCCATCAGCTGCCACACGGCCCGCGCGATGCCGGAGAACGTGGTCCGCGGCGGCACCTCCAGCAGCGGCAGCCCGTACCTGTCGCAGGCCGCGACCAGGGCGGGCGGCACGGTGTCGTGCACGGGCACGAGCCCGAAGCCGAGGGCCGCGCCGCCCGCGGCGACGATCCGGGACACGTACGCGTCGAAGTAGTCCCCGGGGTCCGCGGCCGCCGGGACGTGCACGCCCGCCGTCAGCAGCAGCTCGCCGCCCAGCAGATACGGATAGGGGTCGGCCATCTCCGAGGTGTGCGCCCAGTGGATGACGGCATCCGGGTCGGACGGCCCGGCGATCCGGCGCAGACCCAGGTCCTCACGGGCCAGCAGGGCCATGAGGGGCACGGGTGGCGTGGGCGGAACGGCCGGCTCCGGCATGGTGTGCGATTCCTCCACTCCGTTCGGCTCGAATGGATGAAACGTACACTTCGCAGCCGCATTCCGGCCACCTACTGTCGGTCGGGCACAGGCGGTCGCGGGTACGGGCGGATGTCCCCGCGTCGAGCCGCCGCACGCACCCCCGCATCCCTGCACGACACGCCACCGGAAGTGCGCGAAGGAGGGCCCCGCATGGCCGTCGACTGCACAGTGATCGTCGTCTGTCTGGCCGGCATGCCGGCTCTTGGACCTGGTGGGGCATGCGCCGCGCCAGGTCCAAGAGCGAGTTCCTGGTCGCCGGCCGCAGGCTCGGCCCGGCCATGTACTCCGGCACCATGGCCGCCATCGTGCTCGGCGGCGCGTCCACCATCGGCGGTGTCGGCCTCGGCCACCAGTACGGCCTGCTCGCCTCCCTCGTCGCCTGCCTGGCCGTCTCGCCGGCGACCAGGCCCACCGACCAGGCCGTCCTGACCGCCTGGCGCGAGCGCCTGGCCGGCCGGGCCCCCGAGCCCGTGTCCGCCCCCGTCCCGGCTCAACAGTAGAGTCGTATGGAAAGCAGTACATACGCGATGAAGCGTAAGAAAGAAGGCATTTGACCATGAGCGGCAACGAGACGCCCCGCGGCCCCGTCGACTCCTCGCGCATCCCGCGGTACGCCGGTCCCGCGACCTTCGCGCGGCTGCCCCGCCTGGACGAGGTCGGCACCGCCGACGTCGCCGTGGTGGGCGTGCCGTTCGACTCCGGCGTCTCGTACCGGCCGGGCGCCCGCTTCGGCGGCAACGCCATCCGCGAGGCGTCCCGGCTGCTGCGCCCCTACAACCCGGCGCAGGACGCCTCCCCCTTCGCCCTGGCCCAGGTCGCGGACGGCGGCGACATCGCCGTGAACCCGTTCAACATCCACGAGGCCGTGGAGACCATCGAGGCGGCCGCCGACGACCTGCTCGGCACCGGCGCCCGGCTGATGACCCTGGGCGGCGACCACACCATCGCGCTGCCGCTGCTGCGCTCGATGGCGAAGAAGCACGGCCCGGTCGCGCTGCTCCACTTCGACGCGCACCTGGACACCTGGGACACCTACTTCGGCGCCGAGTACACGCACGGCACGCCGTTCCGCCGCGCGGTGGAGGAGGGCATCCTCGACACCGAGGCGCTCTCCCACGTCGGCACCCGCGGCCCGCTGTACGGCAAGCAGGACCTCACAGACGACGAGAAGATGGGCTTCGGCATCGTCACCTCCGCCGACATCTACCGCCGCGGCGCCGACGAGGTCGCCGACCAGCTTCGCCAGCGCATCGGCGACCGCCCGCTGTACATCTCCATCGACATCGACTGCCTCGACCCGGCCCACGCGCCCGGCACGGGCACGCCGGAGGCCGGCGGCATGACCTCCCGCGAGCTGCTGGAGATCCTGCGCGGTCTGGCATCGTGCAACCTGGTCTCCGCGGACGTCGTCGAGGTGGCCCCCGCGTACGACCACGCGGAGATCACCTCGGTGGCCGCGTCGCACACGGCCTACGAACTGACCACCATCATGTCCCGCCAGATTGCCGAGGCTCGCTCGAAGTGACTCACGACCACGACCTGGTTCTCCGCCCGACGCCGGCCCAGACGGCGGCCGCGCTGAACCCGCCCCCCGGCCGCAACGGCGGAGACCTGGTCGTGGAGACCCTGGCCGGGCTCGGCGCGACCACCGTCTTCGGACTGCCCGGCCAGCACGCCCTCGGCGTGTTCGACGCCCTGCGCCGCTCCGACCTGCGGTACATCGGGCTGCGGGTGGAGAACAACGCGGGCTTCGCGGCGGACGCGTACGGCCGGATCACCGGCGAGGCGGCCCCGCTGCTGCTGTCGACGGGGCCGGGCGCGCTGACCTCCCTGGCCGCGCTCCAGGAGGCGGCGGCCGCCTCGGCCCCCGTCCTGGCGATCAGCAGCCAGATCCCTACCGCGGGTCTCGGCGGCGGCCGCCACGGCTACCTCCACGAACTCCCCGACCAGGCCGCCTCGTTCCGGGGCGTGGTCAAGTCCGTCCACACGGTCCGCACCCAGTCCCAGATCCCCTCCGCGATCGAGGCGGCCTGGAAGTCGGCGCTGAGCGCCCCGCACGGCCCGGTGTGGGTGGAGATCCCGCAGGACGTGCTGCTGGCCACCACGTCGATCCCGGTCGTGACGGGCGGCGACGCCTTTCCCGAGGAACTGCCGCCGCGCCCCGAACTGACGGCGGTGGCCGCCCATCTGCTCTCGAACGCCGAACGTCCGGCGATCATCGCGGGCGGCGGAGTGGTCCGGGCGGACGCCTCGGGCAAGCTGAGGCAACTGGCGGAGGCGCTCCAGGCACCCGTCGTCGCGACGCCCGGAGGCAAGGGCGCGTTCCCCTGGACGCACCCGCTGTCCCTCCAGTCCTGGATCGAGGACCGGCACACCACGGACTTCCTGGAGGACGCGGACGTCCTGCTGGTGGTCGGCTCGGGCCTCGGCGAACTGTCCTCCAACTACCACACGTTCAAGCCCCGCGGCCGGGTGATCCAGATCGAGGCGGACCTCGGCAAGCTGGAGTCCAACCACCCGGCGCTGGGCATCCACGCGGACGCGCGGCTGGCGGTGCAGGCGCTGCTGGAGACGGTGTCGCGACGGGAGGACCCGACGGCCCCCGAGCGGGTCCGTGAGGTGCTGGCGAAGGTCCGCGACCGCATCGCGTCCCAGGAACTGGCCCTGGAACAGCAGGTGCTGGCGTCCGTCCGGGCGGCCCTGCCCGCCGACTCCCCGTCCTTCTGGGACATGACGATCTTGGCGTACTGGGCCTGGTCGGCCTTCGACGCCAAGGGCCCCAACCACATGCACTCCGCCCAGGGCGCGGGCGGCCTCGGCTACGGCTTCCCCGCGGCCATCGGCGCCGCCGCGGCCGACCCGACCCGCCCGGTCCTCGCGGTGTCCGGCGACGGCGGCGCGCTGTACTCGATCGCCGAGCTGGCGACGGCGAAGCAGTACGACCTTCCGGTGACCTGGCTCATCGTCGACGACGGCGGCTACGGCATCCTGCGCGAGTACATGACGGACGCCTTCGGCGAGGCGACGGCGACGGAACTGACGCGCCCGGACTATGTGGCTCTCGCCGAGTCCTTCGGGGTACCGGGTGTCCGGACCACCCCGGAGTCCCTGGAGGCGGACCTGTCGAAGGCCCTGGCGACGGCAGGGCCTTCGGTGGTCGTACTTCCGGCGGTGCTGCGGATGTTCGCGCCGACACACCTCGCCTGAGGTGACGGGCAGTGACGTGTCCTGCCCTGTATTGACCGGGCTCAGGTGAATTCGAGGCTGTAGTACACGTACGAGTTGATCGGCAGGACTCTGCCGTAGCCGGGTTGCACGACCAGCACCTCGCCGCCCACCGGACAGTTTCTCTGCCCGTAGTAGTAGACAGGGCCGTCGGTCAGGTTCAGGAGGGTGGTGGTGGGCGGCCGGGCTCCGGTCGTGAAGTTCCGGCAGCCCGTGGGATTCTGGTAGACCGTCAGTGGGGTCTGGTCGCCGGTGTAGATCACGGCCTCGCCGGTACTGGCCTGTGCGGGAGCGCTGGCCAGGCCCGTCAGGGCGATGGCGGAGAGCGCGAGCGCGGGTATGAGCGCTGTTCGGTTTATGATTCGAAACTCGCACAAAGTGACGACCCCTGCACCCTGAGAGAGCGTGCGTTACACCGATCGAAGCGGTGTCCGGCCGACCGCGTCGCCTTTCACGGCCGTGACGAAGCGTGCCCATTCGGCGGTGGAGAAGACCACCGCCGGGCCGTTGGGGTGCTTGGAGTCGCGGACGGGGATGCCGGACGGGTGGCCGTCCAGGACTTCGAGGCAGCTGTCTGCGTCCGGGCTGCTGTGTGACGACTTCCGCCAGCCGCGCAGTGCGGTTGCGTTCGAGATGATTCGGTCAGCCATGGTGTCCGTAGTCTTTCGCGGTGGTCCGCAGCAGCGCCAGTGAGTCTTCGAGGGGCATTGCGTCGCTCAGGGCGAGCGCGTAGCGAGTCTGCAACACCCTGACTGCGGAAGGGGAATCGATGAGCGTTCCCTCCCGGAAGCCTTCCGTGTAGGCCAGCGGGGGCTGGTCCTCGAACCACATCAGCGAGAGCATCCCGCCCAGAAGCGGGTGAAGGCCCACTGCGAACGGCATGACGTGGGCTCGGATGCGTCCGCTCTCCGCGAGGGCGACGATGTGCATGATCTGCTCCGCCATGATGTCACCGCGGGCCACAGGGCGCCGCAACAGTGCCTCGTCGAGTAGGGCCCACACCACGGGGGCCACCGGGTCTTCGAGAATTTTCGCGCGCTCAAGGCGTGTGACAAGCCGCTGGTCACGCTGCTCCTCAGCCGCAGGAGGAACCGCCGCGTGCAGCAGCGTACGTGCGTACCGTTCTGTTTGGAGGATGCCTGGGAAGTACGCCATGGCGTACTCCTGGATCATCACGGCCTGCTGTTCGAGTTGGCGCACCTCCGCGAAGTAGTTGGCAACCGCCACCGCTTCCTGCGGCAGGAAACTGCTCAGCACATCCCCCGTGTTCAGCGCCCTGTCCAGCCGCCGAGCATCCTCGCGGGACGGCACCCGCCGCCCCGCCTCGATGTGCGCGATGTGCGAACGCGTCATGACCGCCATGTCGGCGAGCTGCTGCTGCGTCAGTCCGGCCGTCTCGCGCTGCTGCCTGAGCCAGTCACCGTACGTGTTGGTCATGGCCACCTCTTTGTGACAAATGCCTGGTCACACTGCACCCTCTGGCGAGGCTAGCCCGGCACCTCTCACTCTGTGAGTGGATCGCTGCACAAAGAGACCCCCGCGACCGTCCGACCGGTCCGGGGGCATGGTCATCAACATTCCCTAGGGGTCGACGACATGGGCCACCGTATCGCCGTTCTGTTCCGTCCGCCGCTCAAGCGGATGCGCCGCCGCCGGATCGCCGGGCCGACCGTCCACCACGCCGGATTCCGGCCGCCGCAGCCGGTGCGGGCCGTGCCCGGCATCGGGCTGGGCTCGTGCGGCTGGCCCCGTGCCGAGGTGACCGGGTGAGCGACGCACGACTGCTGCCCTGGGCGGGCACGGAGGGCAAGCCCTGCTACCTGGTCACCGACGGGAGCGGCTTTCTCTCCCGTGTGGCCGACACCATCGAGTGCGTGCAGCTCGGGATGGCCGGCGAACTCCTCGACCACGCGGCCGATCTGATGGCCGACCAGCGGGCGACCTCCGCCCAACTCCGGTTCATGCTCGCGCGTATGCGTGAGGCGCTGACGGACGTGCACCGGATCGCCGAGAGCCGGGGCGCGCGTCTGCCCGCGCCCGGCTACGAGGACCGGTGACCCGGGGCCGCCCCCGCCATGTGCTGCTCGTGGCGGGGGGCGGCCGGGCGCATGCCGTTTACCAGATCGCCTCGACCCACTCCGGGTGGTCGATGAACGGGTTCCGGTTGTGCTGGTAGGTGTCGTAGATGACCTGGTTGCGGCGCTCCTCGAAGGCGTCCGGCGGGTCCTCGTCGTTCCAGGCCTTCAGGACGGAGAGGCGGCCGTGGTAGGGCGTGCCGCCGTTGTTGACGGAGTCGTTGGGCTCCAGGTTGGGCCAGCCGTCGTCGCCCTCGTAGCGGACGGCCATGTAGAGGATCATGCGGGCGACATCGCCCTTGACCGCGTCGCGCGGCTCGAAGGAGTTGGAGTCGACCAGGCTTCCGCCGCTGTTGGTGAAGCTGCTGCCGCCGTTGTCGAAGTCCAGGTTGCCGCGGATGGCGTTGACGGTGACGTCCTCGGGGCGGATGTGGTGCAGGTCGGTGCCCGGCCCGGTGGAGGTGCCGAAGTCGCCGTGGGACTGGGCCCAGACGTGCTCGCGGTTCCAGTTGCCGGAGCTGCCGCCGTTGAGCGACTTGCTGCGGGATATGCCCGAGTACAGCAGCTTGACGTTGCTGCTGTTGCCGGGGTCCTGGTCGGTGACCTTCAGGGCCTCCCAGAGCGCCGAGTACGACAGCTTCGACTGGCTGCTGACGATGGTGTGCAGCGACGACTTCAGGCTCGTACCGGTCTTGCCGATCGCGTTCTGGTAGTACGTCGAGTCGTACGCGGTGGTCGTGGCCGCGGCGGGGGTCGCGGTGAGGGCGGGGGCGGTCAGGCCGAACAGGAGCGCGGCGGTGGCGAGTGCCACCGGCTTCCAGCGGCGAACACGTGATGTCGGCATGTGGGGTCCGATCTACGCGAGTTGATTGAGCGGCATCCGGAGGGTGACATGGACATGCGCTCGGTTGGATGAACGCATGATGTCGTATGCATGACAGGCTGGGAATCTCCCGTGCGTTCCGCGTTGGCTCGCACAACCGTGCGTAGGGCGTCGTACAACTATTCGTTGAACCCGTGAGTCACCCTGGGCATGACTCACCGCAGACGCGCGAAAGCGCTTGTCGCCGTGCTCGGCGCGGGTGTACTGATATCCGTCGCCGCCGCGCCCGCCGGGGCGGCCACCCCGACCGTCAGCTGTACGTCCGCCAAGGCGGGCCTGGCCGCCAAGTTGAAGGCGGACATCACCGCCGCCGTCAACGCCCGCGGCGGCACGATCGCGGTCGGCGTGTACGACCGCAGCACCAGGACCATCTGCACGCTGCGCCCGACCGTCCGCTATGACTCGGCCAGCGTCGTGAAGGCGACCGTCCTGGCCGCCCTGCTGTACGACACCCAGAAACAGGGCCGGGGACTCACCGACCGCGAGAAGTCCCTCGCGACCGCGATGATCACCAAGTCGGACAACGCCTCCACGACCACCCTGTGGAAGCAGCTCGGCCTCACGAAGATCAAGAGCTTCCTGACCGCCGCCGGCATGACCCACACCGTGCTGGGCGCCAACGGCTACTGGGGCCTGACCCAGATCACCGTCACCGACGAGCAGAAACTGCTGAAGCTGCTCACCGCCCCCGGCACGGTCCTCACCGACGGCCGGCGCGCCTACGCCCTGAAGCTGATGAGCCAGGTCATCTCCTCACAGCGCTGGGGCACCCCGTACGGCGCCCCGTCCACCGTGACCAAGGCCCTGAAGAACGGCTGGCTGCCGCGCAGCACCAACGGCTGGCGGGTGCACAGCATCGGTGCCTTCAAGGGCAACGGCCACGACTACTTCATCAGCGTGCTCACCCACGGCAACAGCACGATGGACTACGGCATCGGCACCATCCAGAACATCGCCAAGGTCGTCCACCGCGACCTGCACGCGAGCTGATTCCCGACGTCCCGGGCCGGCCGGAGCCCCCGCCTCCGGCCGCCGTTCCGCCCGAGCCGACGCTTCACGAGGCGGCCTCCCGACCGCGCACGCGATGGGCCGTTCCCCGCTCGGCCGCTCGGCCGCTCGGCCGCTCGGCCGGTCGCGGATCCGATCGTCCGATCAGTGCGGAGGGATGAAATCCGCTCTCCCCGGCGTTGGTGCCTTCCGGTAGATCAGGACGACTGGAGGACACCGCGTGGACGCGCAACGGGGATGGGCACGGAGACTGGCGGGATACGCCTGGCGGTATCCCAGGGATGCGGTCCTCGCCCTGACGTCCTCGCTGCTCGGCATGGCCGTGATGGCGATCGTGCCGCTGATCACCAAGGTGATCATCGACGATGTCGTCGGGGACCGGACCCGGGACATGGCGCCCTGGGCCGCGGGCCTGATCGGGGCCGCCGTGATCGTCTACGCCCTCACCTACGTCCGCCGCTACTACGGCGGCCGCCTCGCGCTCGACGTCCAGCACGACCTGCGGACTGACATGTACGAGACGATCACGCGGCTCGACGGCCGCCGCCAGGACGAGCTGTCGACCGGGCAGGTCGTCGGCCGCGCGACCAGCGACCTCCAGCTGATCCAGGGCCTGCTCTTCATGCTGCCGATGACGATCGGCAACTTCGCCCTCTTCGTGGTCTCCCTGGTCGTGATGGCCTGGCTGTCCCTGCCGCTCACCCTCGTCGCGGTCGCCGTCGCCCCCGCCCTGTGGTGGATCGCCCGGCGGAGCCGCGCCAGGCTGCACCCCGCCACCTGGTACGCCCAGGCCCAGGCCGCCGCGGTCGCGGGCGTGGTCGACGGGGCCGTCAGCGGCGTCCGGGTGGTCAAGGGCTTCGGACAGGAGGACCAGGAGACCGGCAAGCTGCGCGAGGTCGGGCGCAAGCTGTTCGCGGGGCGGCTGCGGACCGTCCGGCTGAACAGCAGGTACACCCCGGCCCTCCAGGCCGTCCCCGCCCTCGGGCAGGTCGCCATGCTGGCCCTGGGCGGCTGGCTGGCCGTCCGCGGCAACATCACTCTCGGCACCTTCGTCGCCTTCTCCACCTACCTCGCCCAGCTCGTCGGACCGGTCCGCATGCTCGCGGTGGTCCTCACCGTCGCCCAGCAGGCCCGCGCCGGCACCGAGCGGGTCCTGGAGCTGATCGACACCGAGCCGTCGATCAAGGACGGCACCAAGGAACTGCCCGCCGACGCGCCCGCGACGGTCGAGTTCGACGACGTCTCGTTCGGCTACGACGACGAGCGCCCCGTTCTCAACGGCCTCTCCTTCGAGATCCGCCCCGGCGAGACCCTCGCGGTCGTCGGCTCCTCCGGCTCCGGCAAGTCCACCGTCTCCCTGCTCCTGCCGCGCTTCTACGACGTCACCCACGGGGCCGTCCTGATCGGCGGCCACGATGTGCGCGAGCTGACCCAGGACTCGCTGCGGGCCGCGATCGGCCTGGTGCCCGAGGACTCCTTCCTCTTCTCCGACACCGTCCGCAACAACATCGCCTACGGCCGCCCCGAGGCCACCGACGAGCAGATCGAGCAGGCCGCCCGCACCGCCCAGGCGGACCGTTTCATCGCCGAGCTGCCCGCCGGTTACGACACCAAGGTCGGCGAGCACGGCCTCACCCTCTCCGGCGGCCAGCGCCAGCGCGTCGCGCTCGCCCGCGCGATCCTCACCGACCCGCGGCTGCTCGTCCTGGACGACGCCACCTCGGCCGTGGACGCCCGCGTGGAGCACGAGATCCACGAGGCGCTGCGGGAGGTCATGGAGGGCCGCACCACCCTGCTGATCGCCCACCGCCGCTCCACCCTGAACCTCGCCGACCGCATCGCCGTCCTCGACGCCGGACGCCTCGCCGACGTCGGCACCCACGAGGAGCTCCAGCAGCGCTCGGCGCTCTACCGCCGTCTGCTCACCGACCCCGACGAGCTCGGCGGTGTCTCCCCGGGCCGCAGCAAGCCCGTCGAGCCCGCCGAGGACACCTCCGTGCGGGACGAACTCGACGCCGAGTTCGACGCCGAGCGCGGCATCACCCCGAGGCTGTGGGCCGGCGAGCGCGAGCCCCGTGACGCCGCCCTGGCCGGCACCCCGGCCACGCCCGAGCTGCTCGCCCAGGTCGACGCGCTGCCCCCGGCCACCGACACCCCGGAGGTCGACGAGGCCCGCGCGGTGAGCGCCGAGGACCACTACGGCCTGCGCAGACTGCTGCGCGGCTTCGGGCCCCCGCTGCTGATCAGCCTCGCCCTCGTCGCCATGGACGCGGGCATGGGCCTGCTGCTGCCGGTGCTGATCCGGCACGGCATCGACAGCGGCGTCAGCGAGGCCGCGCTCGGCGCGGTGTGGGCCGCCTCCCTGCTCGGACTGCTCGCCGTGCTCGCCCAGTGGGTCGCGCAGACCGCCGAGACCCGGATGACCGGCCGCACCGGCGAGCGGGTGCTCTACGCGCTGCGGCTGAAGATCTTCGCCCAGCTCCAGCGGCTCGGCCTCGACTACTACGAGCGCGAGCTGACCGGCCGGATCATGACCCGGATGACGACCGACGTCGACGCCCTGTCGACATTCCTGCAGACCGGTCTGGTCACCGCGTTCGTCTCGCTCGTCACCTTCTTCGGCATCATGGTCGCCCTGCTGGTGATCGACCTCCAACTCGCCCTCGTCGTCTTCGCGTGCCTGCCGCTGCTGATCGTCGCCACGTACTACTTCCGCCGGGCGAGCGTGAAGGCGTACGAGCTGGCCCGTGAGCGGGTGTCGGTGGTCAACGCCGAGCTCCAGGAGACCGTGGCCGGGCTGCGGATCGTGCAGGCCTTCCGGCGCGAGCGGGACGGGGCGCGGCACTTCGCCGAGCGCAGCGACAGCTACCGCCAGGCGCGTGTGCACGGCCAGTGGCTGATCTCCGTGTACTTCCCGTTCGTGCAGCTGCTCTCCTCCGGCGCCGCGGCCGCCGTGCTCGTCGCCGGCTCCGGCCGGATCGCCGAGGCCACGCTGACCACGGGCGCGCTGGTGGCGTACCTGCTCTACATCGACCTGTTCTTCGCCCCCGTCCAGCAGCTCTCCCAGGTGTTCGACGGCTACCAGCAGGCCTCCGTCTCCCTCGGCCGCATCCAGGAGCTGCTCCAGGAGCCGACCTCGACCGGGTCCGCCGACGAGCCGCGCGAGGTGCTGTCGCTGCGGGGCGAGATCGCCTTCGAGGACGTCCACTTCGCGTACAACTCCGCCGACGAGCCCGAGGAGGCGCTCACCGGCATCGACCTGCGCATCCCGGCCGGGCAGACGGTCGCCTTCGTCGGCGAGACCGGGGCGGGCAAGTCGACGCTGGTGAAGCTGGTCGCCCGGTTCTACGACCCGACCGGCGGCCGGGTCACCGTCGACGGCGCCGATCTGCGCGGCCTGGACCTCACGTCGTACCGCCACCGGCTCGGCGTGGTGCCGCAGGAGGCGTATCTGTTCCCCGGCACCGTGCGCGACGCCATCGCCTACGGCCGTCCGGACGCGACCGACGCCGAGGTGGAGGCCGCCGCCCGTGCGGTCGGCGCCCACGAGATGATCGCCACGCTGGAGGGCGGCTACCTCCACGAGGTCGCCGAGCGCGGCCGCAATCTGTCCGCCGGACAGCGGCAGCTGATCGCCCTGGCGCGGGCCGAGCTGGTCGACCCGGACGTCCTGCTGCTCGACGAGGCGACCGCCGCGCTCGACCTGGCCACCGAGGCGCAGGTCAACCAGGCGACCGACCGGCTCGCGGGGCGCCGTACGACCCTTGTGGTCGCGCACCGGCTGACGACCGCGGCGCGTGCCGACCGGGTCGTGGTGATGGACCACGGCCGGGTCGCCGAGGACGGCACCCACGAGGAACTGCTCGCCCTCGGCGGCCGCTACGCCGCGCTGTGGGCGACGTTCGTGGGGGAGCCGGTGCCCGCGGCGAGCTGACGCGGGGCCTGGGGCCCGGGGGCTCGGGGACTTGCGGCCCGGGGGCCGGTGACCGCCGGCCCCCGGGCTCGTGCAACCATCCGGGACACGTCCCGCGTCCGTACATCAGTACGGCGAGGGTCGTGATGCGGGAGGGACGACAGTTGGACAGGAGTGCGATTCGCCGACGGCTCGCCGTCGGCATGGCCGTGCTGACCGCGTCCGGACTGCTCGCGCTCGGCGCGCCGGGCGCGGCCCAGGCGGCCGTCGCGGAGAACTGCCCCGGACGCAAGGTGCGCACGCTGTCCTTCTCCACCGGCGCGGTGCACGTCTACAAGAGCGGCGGCCTGGTGTGCGCCGTCACCCGCGCCAAGAACCCCGGCCCGCAACGCTGGATGAGCGTCAGCGTCCAGGCGCGCGGCCTGCGCGCCGCCCACCAGGAGGGCCCGCGCTCGCGCAGCATCGGCCCGGTGGACACCTACGCCGGACAGCGCTGCGTACGGGTCAAGGGTTCGCGGGGCGGCGGTTCGGTGAGTTCCGGATGGATTCTCTGCTGACCGGTCAGGAATGTTCGCCATTCGGCGAATTCGCGCAACTCTCAGCTCAACATCCCCTGGTGTGAACCGTGTTGCTCCGATAGCTTCCGGCGCACATATGTCTCCCAGGGAGGGTGCATGCGCAAGGCGCTCAGATGGCTGCTCGCGCTCGCTGTGTTCATAGGCACGCTGAGCACGGCCGGGGCGGCCACCGCCGCCCAGCCGGAGGCCACCGGAACCGGCGACATCAAGGACCGGCTGCTGTCCATCCCGGGCATGAGCCTGATCGAGGAGAAGCCGTACACCGGCTACCGCTTCTTCATCCTCAACTACACCCAGCCGGTCGACCACCGGAACCCGAAGGCGGGCACGTTCCAGCAGCGGATCACCGTGCTGCACAAGGACGTCAGCCGTCCGACCGTCTTCTACACCGGCGGCTACAACGTCTCCACGACGCCCAGCCGCCGCGAGCCCACCCAGATCGTGGACGGCAACCAGGTCTCCATGGAGTACCGCTACTTCACCCCGTCCCGGCCCGCCCCGGCCGACTGGAGCAAGCTGGACATCTGGCAGGCCGCCAGCGACCAGCACCGCATCTTCAAGGCGCTCAAGCCGCTCTACGACCAGAAGTGGATCTCCACGGGCGGCTCCAAGGGCGGCATGACCGCCACCTACTACGAGCGCTTCTACCCCCGCGACATGGACGGTGTCGTCGCCTACGTCGCCCCCAACGACGTGGTGAACGATGAGGACTCCGCCTACGACCGCTTCTTCACCTCCGTCGGCACCAAGGAGTGCCGCGACCGCCTGAACGCGGTGCAGCGCGAGGCGCTGGTGCGCCGTGAGCCGCTGGAGAAGAAGTACGAGGCGTACGCCGCCGAGAACGGCTACACCTTCAAGACCATCGGCAGCCTCGACCGCGCCTACGAGGCCGTCGTCCTCGACTACGTCTGGGGCTTCTGGCAGTACAGCCTGCTGTCCGACTGCGAGTCGGTCCCGGCCGACGCGAAGACCGCGAGCGACGACGACATCTGGACTTCCGTCGACACGATCTCCGGGTTCTCCTTCTACACCGACCAGGGCCTGGAGCCGTACACGCCGTACTACTACCAGGCGGGCACCCAGCTCGGCGCGCCGACGATCCACTTCCCGCACATCGAGAAGAGCCACGTCCGCTACGGCTACCAGCCCCCGCGGAACTTCGTGCCGCGCGACATCCGCATGTCCTTCCAGCCCTGGGCCATGCGGGACGTCGACACCTGGGTGCGCCAGAACGCGAACCACATGATGTTCGTCTACGGCGAGAACGACCCGTGGGGCGCGGAGCGCTTCCGCCTCGGCGCGGGCGCGCGTGACTCGTACGTCTTCACGGCCCCCGGCGCCAACCACGGCGCCCGCGTGGCGGGCCTGGTCGACACCGAGAAGAACCTCGCCACGGCGCAGATCCTCAAGTGGGCGGGCCTGTCCGCCCCGACCGTGGCCGAGGCGAAGCCGCTGGCGTCCTTCGACGCGAAGCTGGACCGGCGCATGCCGGAGCGGGGGCTTCGGCCGTAACGGGCCTTGTCCTTCTGTGTGGTGAGCCGACGGCGGGTCCTTGGGATCCGCCGTCGGTTTTTTTCATGGGCAGATGGATGCGTCGGAGTCGTGGAGGTAGGCGTCGCGTTCCTCCGGGGTGAGGGCTCGGGCGAAAGTGCGGCAGACCTGCTTGACGACTGCGTCGTTCTCGGAGGAAGCGGAGACGTCCCACAGGTGCCCTGCGCCATCGGCGCCCGCGACGGCGAGGGTGTGTCCGTCGGGACTGAACGCCAGTGAGTTCACCGGGTCACCCCCTGTGGCGAACGAGGTGCGAGCCTTGCCGGTGGCCACGTCCCAGAGGCGGACGCTGCCGTCGGTGCCGCCGGTGGCGAGTGTGTCCCCGTTGGGGTGGAACGCCACCGCGGGCACGGCCGCAGAGTAGTCCGTCAGAGTGGCGAGCCACTTGCCGGTGCCCGCGTCCCACAGGCGGACGGTTCCGTCATTACTGGCGGTGGCGACCTTGCTGCCGTTGGGGCTGAAAGCCACCGAGGCGACATGGCCACTGTGCCCGGCGAGGGTGAAAAGCCTCTTGCCGGATTCCGCGTTCCAGAGGGCCGCAGTGGAGTCACCGCTGGCAGTGGCGAGGACGTTGCTGTCGGGGCTGAACGCCACCTGGTACACGAAGTGATCGTGAGCCTTGAGAGACATGCGCACCTTGCCGGTCGCTCCGTCCCGAAGGAGGACAGTGCCCGTGTCGTCGCCAGTGGCGAGCTTTCGGCCGTCGGGACTGAAGGACAACGCCCGCACCCAGTCCTTGTGTTCTGACAGCTTCGTGCGAACCTTCCCCGTGTCCGCGTCCCACAGATAGACGATTTTGTCGCTGCCGGCCGTGGCGACAACGGGCTTCTTCGGGTGGAAGGCAACCGCCAGCACCGAGTCGGAGTGTTTCCTGAGCGTCCTGCGGTGTTCGCCCGTGGCAGGGTTCCAGAGCTGCGCGGTCTTGTCGTCGCTGGAGGTGGCAACCGTGCTGCCGTCATGGCTGAACGCCACTGACAGCACTGCGCTGGTGTGTCCTTTGAGGGTGGCGCGGTCGTTCCCGGCGGTGGCGTTCCACAGTCGTACCGTCGCGTCGCGGGCCGCACTCGCAAGGGTGTGGCTGTCGCGGCTGAACGCCAACGCAAGGACTTCGTTGGCATGCCCGGTGAACGTGGCGCGAGGGGCGCCGGTGTCTGCGTCCCACAGACGCACGTAGCGGTCGGCGGCGGTGGCGAACGACTTCCTGTCCGGACTGAAGGCGATCAGCAAGGCGCTCTCGTACAGCGTTTTGCGCACCTTGCCGCTGTGAGGGTCTCTCAGGTGAACGTCTAAGTCGTCGACCGTGGCGAGAGTGTCGCCATCCGGGCTGAAGGCCACCGAGGTCAACGGCAGAGTGTGGTCCTTGAGCGTGCGGGACGTGCCGGTCCTGGGGTTCCACAGGCGGACGGTGTGGTCGGCGCTGCCGGTGGCGAGGGTGTCGCCGTCAGGGCTGAACGACAGGGTTGTGACCGGCTCCGTGTGCCCTTTGAGCACCCTGCCGAGTCTGCCGGTTCGAGGGTTCCACAGGCGGACGGTGTTGTCGGCGCCGCCGGTGGCGAGGGTGCCGCCGTCGGGACTGAACGCCAGCGTCCTCACCGACCCTGTGTGCCCTTTGAGCACCCTGCCGAGTCTGCCGGTCCCGGGGTTCCACAGACGGACCGTGCTGTCGGCGCTGCCGGTGGCGAGCAGGCGGCCGTCGGGACTGAACGCCACAGCGTTGACGGCGTCCTTGTGTCCCCGGAGTCTGTCGCGGATCTTCATGGTTGACGTGTCCCGCAGATGGACGGAGTGGTCCATGCCGCCGGAGGCGAGTGTGCCGCCGTCCGGGCTGTAGGCCACGGCGCGTACCTCACCGGAGTGTCCTGACAGGCGGCGGTGCTTCGGCAGAGCCGAAACGCCTCTCAGGCTGTCGGCGGCCTCGGACGTATGGCTGGTGCGGTACGCCTTGACGGCCAGCAGCGCGGCGAGTTCCGGGTTGGTGAAGACCAGCTTGTCGGACTCTTCCGCCAACTGCCGCGACAACGCCGCCTCCTTCTCGTTCCCCACCCTGTCCCACTGCCACACCGCACCCCCGGCCGCCACCAGCGCAAGAACCAGCAACCCCCCGAGCACCCCGTTCAGGACGCGGCTGCGGCGGATCGCCGACCGCTGGCGGGTCCTGCTCGCGGTCAGGTACTCGGCGATGTCGGAGGGCAGCCGGCGTTGTTCGGACCACTCAAGGCCCTCCGCGAGGGCGGTGCCGCCGAGGAGGTCGCCGGGGTCCTTCTGGTCGGCCCAGCGGGACTGGCGTTCGCGGGTGCGGTCGAGCCACTCCTGGAAGCGGTGGTCCTGGTCGACCCACTGGCGCAGGGCGCCCCAGTCGCGGATGAGGGCCTCGTGGATCAGCTCGGCGACGGGTTCACCGGGCGGACCGCCGGGCCGTTGCGGGGCCCGGAGCGACTGCGTGGTGATGATCCGGCGCCGGGTGAGCGCCGCGATGACGGTGTCGACGGCCGCCTGCTCACCGGTCGCGCCCGGATCGGCCGCCAGGTCGCGCAACTCGTCCAGGGGCACCTGGGTGCGGACGGCGGTGACGTTGTGGCTGGGGTCGGCGGGATGCACCAGGGAGGTCAGCGCCCGCCGGGCGATGACCTGCTGCTCGGAGGTGAGTTCGCCGAGCGCGCTGTCGCACCACGTGGTCACGCTGCCGCTGACCCCGCCGATGCGCCGGTACGCCTCATGGGTGAGATAACCGTCCTTGCGGCGCAGCCACAGCTGGCTGAGGGTCATCTCCAGCAGGGGCAGCACGGTGACGGGCGCCTGACGGGTGAGAGAGGCCTCGGGGGTCGTCTCCAGGACGTCGCTGATGATCTGCTCGGGCAGCCCCGGCTGGAAGCGCAGGCCCACGTCCTGGGCGGGCAGCACGATGATGTCGTGCAGCTCCTGCTGACTGAGCGTGCCGGGCACGTTGAGGAGACCGGGCATCGCGGCGTCGAGCAGCTTGGGCGCCCGTGCCGCCAGTTGCGGGTAGAAGTCGTCGCGCATGATCAGGATCACGGTGATCTTGGTGTACGCGTCGGCGGCCGAGACGACCTCGTCGATGACGTCCAGCAGGTCCCGCAGCCGGCCGTTGGTGCCGTGCACGAGGAGTTCCTCGAACTGGTCGATGACCAGCAGCACGCGCTGACCGGACGGTTCGGCCGCGAGTCTGCGGTTGACCGCCGCGATGATGCCGTCCTCGCTCGCCCCGGGCAGCCCCGCGCGCTCGATCTCGACGAGCACGTCCCGCCGCGGCCGGGCCAGCACCGCCAGCCACCGGTCGCTGCCCGGCAGTTCCCCCGCCGCGAGCGCGCGCAGCACACCCGCCTGGATCAGCGACGACTTGCCCGATCCGGACGGTCCGAGCAGCAGTGTCAGACGCCGTTGCCTGGCGAGGTTCGCCAGGATCTGCCGGACCGCCTCCGACCGGCCCTGGAACCAGCGGGCGTGCTCGGCGGTGAACGGCTCCAGGCCCCGATAGGGACACACCTCGCTCGCGGCCAGCCCGGGCAAGATCTCCCGCAGGACCTCGGTGGGGGTGGCGTAGGCGATGCCCAGTCCCCGCTCGTAGGCGTCGGGTGCGGTGATCTCGGTGAGCATGCCGATGACCAGGCCGGTCACCTCGTCGAGCACGGGCCCGCCGCTGAAGCCGGTGGTGAGGTCGTTGGCGGCGGTCAGCTGGAGATGTGCGCCGCGGCCGTCGGCGGCGGGCAGCAGATCCCCGGTCTCGCCGAAGCCGAAGTGTCCTTCCGGCGGGGCCTGCGCCGGGAATCCGAACGAGCGCACCTGGTGGCCCCGGCAGCCCTCCGAGGAGCCGAGCGGCAGGACCCGCGCTCCGGCGGGCGTACCGGCGAGCCGGACGAAGGCCACGTCCTCCCCGGTGGGGGACCGCCACAGCTCTTGCGGGACGGTGCCCTCCAGCCGCTCCGCGTCCGCCAGGTGCGGGAAGGCGAGGGCCACGGTCGAGCCGGGTCCGCCGCCGGCCGCTTCCACGACGTGGGCGCAGGTGACCACCACGTCCTCGGCGACCAGGAATCCCGTGCCGGCCACCGCCCCGTCGGGCCCGAGGATCCGGGCCACCGACATGGGCAGTTCGGAGGGGATGCCGTCGTCGCCGGTGCTCTCCGCGTCCGTCACCGGACTACCCCCCGCCCGGGTCCGGACCGGGGTGGCCGGAGTGGTCCCGCCACGTCACGGTCACCTTCAGATGGCAGGCGGCCTGGTTCTTGGTGATCACGGCTCCGGCCTCGAAGGCGAGGTCGACGCCGAACTCGACGGTGATCTCGTCCGGGCGGGCCTTGCGCAGGGCCGCGAGCGCCGCCTGGGCGGCCTCGGTGACCGGCTCCAGGGCGCCTTCCAGGGTGGTCGGCAGTTCGCGCACGGTGTCGCCGATGCGGCCGGCCTTCACGGGCCCGCCGTCCGGCAGGCCCGGTCGCTCCACGAGGACCGAGCCTCCGCCGTCCAGCGGAATCCGGGTCAGCGCAGCCACAGCACCACCTCCCCAGCTCGGGCCGTCGAGCGGACTCCTCCGGATCAGCACCACGGTCCTTGAACCTGGCATATGCCGCATGCCGAGGTGGGCCGTTCGCGTGGGGGCCCGTCCGTCACACCCGCCGGGCGAGGGCTCGGGCATGGGCCCGGTGGCCGGGGCGCGGCGCCCGCACGGCCCGTCAGAGCCGACACCCCCGCCAGTACGGCACCACAGCCCGGCGGTACGTCGTCCAGCCACGCGCCCGCCCCCGCCCGGCGTGGCCCGCGGGGGCCGCCCGCGGGGGCCGGCGTACGGCAGATGTGCGGGGCGGTTCACGCCCGGTGCGGGCGGTGCGGGCGGTGCGGGCGGGCGGGCGGTGCGGGCGGTCCGGGCGGTGCGGGCAGTGCGGGTGGTGCGAGGCGGGCGCGGCGTACGGTGCCGTACGACAGCCCCTAGTACGTCAGCCCGTGGCCGATCGGGTACAGCACCCGGGTGGGGTCGTCGGCCCGCTGTACCGGCACGGGCAGCCTGCCGCGCGGGGCCACCGCCCCGGCGATCACGCGTGCGGCGGCGCGCAGTTCGACGTCGGTCCAGGAGTAGGTCGCCAGATACGCCCGCACGCCCGGCAGCCGGGCCACGTCGTAGGGGTTGCGGACGGCCACCGCCACGACCGGCTTCCCCGTCGTCAACAGGCGTTCAACCAGGGTCTTCTGGGTGCTGGTCGCCGTGACGTTGTACGTGCCGACCACCACCGCGTCCGCCTCCGCGGCCGCCGCGACCACGCGGTCGATCACCGCGGTCGAGGGTGCCGTGCCGGTGGACAGGGCCGTGGCCGTGAAGCCCAGCCCGGTGAGCGCGGCGGCGAGGACACCGGTGGGCGGGCCGGTGGTGCCGGAGGGCGAGGCCGGGTCGGCGCCGAGGACGAGGACCCTGCCGTGCGAGCCGGGGGACAGGGGCAGCAGGCCGCCCTCGTTGACCAGCAGCGTCGTGGTGCGCTCGGCGATGCGGTCGGCGTTCGCCAGATGGGTCGCGGTGCCGACCGTGCGGTCGACGTGGGAGGGGTTGACGTAGGGCTCGGTGAGCAGCCCGAGCCGTGCCTTCAGCCGCAGCACCCGCAGGATCGACTCGTCCAGCCGCTCCTCGGTGAGCTCGCCGCCTCGGACGGCCGCCAGGACCGCGTTCCACGCCACGTCCAGCCGGGGCGGGTTGAGCAACTGGTCCACGCCCGCCTTCAGCGCGAGCACCGGCACCCGGTCGTCGCCGTACTTCTGCCGTACGCCGGCCATGTCGAGCGCGTCGGTGACCACGACCCCGTCGTAGCCGAGCTGTTCGCGCAGGATGCCGGTGAGGATCGGGCGGGAGAGGGTGGCCGGGTCGCCGGAGTCGTCCAGGGCGGGGACGAGGATGTGCGCGGTCATGATCGAGTCGATGCCGGCCTCGATCGCGGCCCGGAAGGACGGGGCGTCCAGCGTCTCCCACTGCTCCCGGGTGTGCGTGATGGTCGGGAAGCCGTAGTGGCTGTCGACCTCGGTGTCGCCGTGGCCGGGGAAGTGCTTGGCCGTCGCGGCGACCCCGGAGTGCTGGTAGCCGGCCACCTCGGCGGCCACCATCCGGGACACCGCGGCCGGGTCGGCGCCGAACGACCGTACCCCGATCACCGGGTTGGCCGGGTTGACGTTCACGTCGGCGACCGGCGAGTAGTCCTGCCGGATGCCCATCGCGCGCAGCTCCCGGCCCGCGATCCGGCCGAGGGTGCGCGCGTCGGTGCGCGAGCCGCCCGCGCCGATCGCCATCGCGCCGGGGAACAGCGTGGCGGGCCTGCCGACCCGGCAGACGATGCCGTGCTCCTGGTCGGTGGAGATCAGCAGGGGCAGGCCGCGCGGGAGGCCGAGGGAGGCGCGCTGGATGCCGTTGGACAGGTCCGCGATCTGCCGCGGGTCACGGGTGTTGTGCGCCCAGACGAAGTAGATGACGCCGCCCAGGCGGTACTTGGCGATCACCTCCGCGGCCGTGGCGACGCCGAAGTCCTTGAGATTGGCATCGATGTCGGCCTGGTCGGGGGCGGTGGCGGAGTGGCCGTGGACCCGGGAGACGAACAGCTGGCCGACCTTCTCCTCCAGCGTCATCCGGGAGATCAGGGCCCGCAGCCGGGCCGTGCCGAACGCCTCGTCGGCAGTCGCGTCCGCGCCGACCGTGAGGGTCGCGGTGATGCCCGCGCCGACGGCGAGGACCGTACGTCTGGAGGGTTTCGCGGTGCTTCCCGTGCTGGTGTGGTGCACGTGCGCTCCTTCCGGAGGGCTGCGGTGGTCCGCTGAAGGAAACTTCCGAGGAGTCACCAATATCCTGGAAGTTTCTGCCGGTCAAGGGAGTGCACAGTAACCGGGAACGGGCCGCCGTCGGCGCTTTGGACGGGGCGCGCCGATGCCGGTCGCCGGGGTTCCCGTGTTCGCGGACCTGGTGCGCGCGGGCTCAACGAGGCGTCAGGGCGGCCGCGTCGGGCCGGTGTTCCCGCAGCGTGCGCACCGTCTCCGCGACGGCCGGGCGCCGCGCGGCCCCCGTCCGGCACAGCGCGTACAGCCGCCGTCCCGGCGTCGGGTCGAGCGCCACCTCCACCACCCCGGCGGGCAGCGGGCCGCGGCCCGGCCGGGGGATGGGCGAGATGCCCGGCCCGGCGGCGACCGGTGCCACCAGGGTGGGGTTCTCGTCGGCCCGGTCCCCTGCTGGGACTGTCCCCGCTCATGGAGGGCCGGACGGCGACCTGGCCGCCCCGCGCTCCCTGGACCGGCAGGGCGCGGGCACGGTCGCCCACGTCGCCCGGGTCACCACCGTGTTCGGCTTCGGCGCCCGGGGTCGGCTGCCGCGCCGTCACCCGGCCTGCACCGGGGCGCCCTTCGCGCTGCTCGTCCTGGTGTTCGGCATGTCCTCGGCCGCCCTGTTCCTGGGCGAACCCGGCAGCGGTCTCCGCTGGGCCGCCGCGGCCCTCCTGTTCGGCGCAGTGGCCCTGACCTCACTCGCCCCGGCAGGCCGTCGAGAGCCGGTCCATCCCCTGGACGCCCCGGCGCACGAGGCGGCCGTCGGCGGATCATGAGGGCATGCCTGTAGCCGCGATCCCCGGTTCCAAGTCCATCACCGCCCGCGCCCTCTTCCTCGCCGCCGCCGCCGACGGTGTCACCACCCTCGTACGGCCCCTGCGCTCGGACGACACCGAAGGCTTCGCCGAGGGCCTGGTACGCCTCGGCTACCGGGTCGGCCGCACCCCGGACACCTGGCAGATCGACGGCCGCCCCGAGGGCCCCGCCGTCCCCGAGGCCGACGTCTACTGCCGCGACGGCGCCACCACCGCCCGCTTCCTGCCGACCCTGGCCGCGGCGGGCCACGGCACCTTCCGCTTCGACGCCTCCGCCCAGATGCGCCGCCGCCCCCTGCTGCCGCTCACCCACGCCCTGCGCGACCTGGGCGTCGACCTGCGCCACGAGGAGCGCGAGGGCCACCACCCGCTCACCGTGCACGCCTCGGGCGTCCAGGGCGGCGAAGTCGTCCTGGACGCCGGCCAGTCCAGCCAGTACCTGACCGCCCTGCTGCTGCTCGGCCCCCTGACCCGCACGGGGCTGCGCATCCGGGTCACCGACCTGGTCTCCGTGCCGTACGTCGAGATCACCATGGCGATGATGCGGGCCTTCGGCGCGCGCGTGCGGCGTGACGGCGACGTGTTCGCGGTCGAGCCCGGCGGCTACCGCGCCACGACCTACGACGTGGAGCCCGACGCCTCCACGTCCAGCTACTTCTTCGCGGCGGCCGCCCTCACCGGCGGCGAGGTCACCGTCCCCGGCCTCGGCAAGGGCGCGCTCCAGGGCGACCTGCGGTTCGTGGAGGTGCTGGAACGGATGGGCGCGCGGGTGTCGGTCGGCCCCGACGGGACGACCGTCCGCGGCACCGGCGAACTGTGCGGCCTCACGGTCAACATGCGCGACATCTCCGACACCATGCCCACCCTGGCCGCCATCGCCCCCTTCGCCTCCGGCCCGGTCCGCATCGAGGACGTCGCCAACACCCGGGTCAAGGAGTGCGACCGCCTGGAGGCCTGCGCGCAGAACCTGCGCACGCTCGGCGCGGACGTGGCGACCGGCGAGGACTGGATCGAGATCCGCCCGGCCGAACGGCTCACCGGCGCCGAGATCACCACCTACGGCGACCACCGCATCGTCATGTCCTTCGCGGTGGCGGGCCTGCGTGTGCCGGGAATCTCGTTCGACGACCCCGGATGCGTGCGCAAGACTTTCCCCGGCTTCCACGAGGCGTTCGCGGAACTGACAAGGGGTTTGGGGCTGGAATGACCTTCACGCTGGCGGGGCCGGTCCTGCGGGGCGAGCTGGTGCGGCTGGAGCCGCTGGAGCACCGCCACGCGGCCGACCTGGCGGCCGCCGCGGAGGAGAACCGCAGCCTCTACGCCTACACCTGGGTGCCGAGGGCCGACGAGGTCGGCACGTACATCGACACCCAGCTGGCCCGCGCCGCGAGCGGCCAACTGGCCCCCTACGCCCAGATCTCCCTGGACACCGGCCGGGCGGTCGGCACGACGGCCTACTGGGAGCCGCGCTCCTGGCTCGGCGACGACCGCCTGGACGCGATCGAGGTCGGCTTCACCTGGCTCGCCGCCTCGGCCCAGGGGACCGGCCTGAACACCGAGGCCAAGTTCCTGCTGTTCCGCCACGCCTTCGAGGTGTGGCGGGTCTCCCGACTGGAGCTGAGGACCGACGCCCGCAACGCCCGCTCGCGCGCCGCGATCGAGAAGACGGGCGCCCGCTTCGAGGGCGTCCTGCGCAACTTCTCCCGCTCCTGGGTGCCGGGCGAGGAGAGCCTCCTGCGCGACACGGCGGTCTTCTCCATCACGGGCGAGGAGTGGCCGCGATGCCGGGAGCGGCTGACGGCACGCCTGGCGGCGGGGACAGAGCGAGCGGCGGCCTGAGCAGGCCCGGTTACCTCAGCCGCCGGGTGCCGCCGGATGCCGACGGGTGCCGCCGGGTGTGGCCCGTAGCCGGTACGGGGGCCTCGGCCGCGGGGCACCGGATGCCGGCGGGTGTGGCTTTGGGCTGGTGCGGGGGGTCGGGGTCGGCGGGGCGTCGGGTGGATGCTGAGGCGGTGCGGGTGGCTTCAGCCTGCGGGACGTCGGATGCCGGCGAGTGTGGCTCGGGGCCGGTGCAGGGTCTCGGCCTGCGGGGCGTCGGGTGTCGGCGGGTGTGGCTCGGGTTGGTGCGGAGGGTCGGGGTCGGCGGGCGTCGGCTGCGTGCTCAGGCGGCCCGGACGGGCTTCAGCCGACGGGGCGTCGGGTGTAGGCGGTGTGGCTCGGGCCGGTTCTGGAGTCTCGGCCGCTGGGGCGTTCGAGTCGACGGGTGTGGCCCGGGGGCCGGTCCGGAGGGTCTCGGTCGGCAGGGCGTCATGTCGCCGGACGTCGGTGGGTGCGCCCGGCCCGGTCCGACGGCGCGCGCATGCCTGCCGCGCCGCGGCGGCGGCACCCTCGACGGGATCCGGGACGACGGCGTCACCCCGCCGCGTCGTCGGACGCCGGCGGCTCCTCCTCCACCCGTACCACCGTCCCCGCCCGCAGCCCCCACCCCGCCATCGCGCCCGCCTCCGCCTCCAGGACGTGGCGGGCCCGCGGCCGGGGCAGGCCCAGGCGGCCCGGAGGCATCGTGCGCACGGCGAGGACCCTGAGGCGCCGGTCCAGGTAGGCGACGTCGATGGGGATACGCATGCCGAAGGTGTGGATACCGCTCGCGGGGGAGAGCAGCAGCGCGCCCTCGATGCCGTCCCGGCCCAGCAGACCCTTCGTCCGGGCGCGGTAGGACGTGGCCACCTCCAGCGGCAGCGTCACCGGCCGCTCCGCCTCCACCGTCAGGCGTCCCCGCCCGTCCCGCCAGCGTCGTCCCGCGGCCATCCGCCGAACCCCCCTCGCACCTCGTACTCGCCACGACCGTAAAGGAGTTGCCCTCGCCCCGGGCCCCGGATAGGAAGACTCCATGACTGAACTGGGTGCCGTCTTCCGTCCTCAACTGCCGCCAGAGCGTCTGCGGGAGGTGGTCCGGGTCGCGGAGGGGACCGGTCTGGAGCAGCTGTGGCTGTGGGAGGACTGCTTCCTGGAGGGCGGCATCTCCACGGTCGCCGCCGCGCTGGCCTGGAGCGAGCGCCTCAAGGTCGGGGTCGGGCTGCTGCCCGTGCCGCTGCGGAACGTGGCCGTCACCGCGATGGAGGCCGCCTCCCTGCACCGGATGTTCCCGGGCCGGGCCATGCTCGGCGTCGGGCACGGCGTCCAGGACTGGATGGGCCAGGTGGGCGTCCGGGCCGCGTCCCCGCTGACGCTGCTGCGCGAGCATCTCGACGCGATGCGGGCGCTGCTGGGCGGACAGCGGGTGACCCGCGAGGGCCGTTACGTCCGCCTGGACGACGTGGCACTCGACTGGCCTCCCCAGGAACCGGCGCAGGTGCTCTGCGGCGGAACCGGCCCCCGCACGCTGCGACTGTCCGGCGAGGCCGCCGACGGCACGATCCTGCACGCGGGGACGTCCCCCGAGCGGGTGCGCGCGGCCCGGCGGATCATCGACGAGGGCCGCGCCGAGGCCGGCCGCACCGACCCGCACCGCCTCGTCGTCTACCTCGTCACCGCCACCGGCCCGGACGCCGCCGGACGGCTGCACGCCGAACTGACCGCCGAGGGCGTCGCCGACGTCCCCGGCCTCGGTGCCGCGGGCGACGCCCAGGCCGTCGCGGACGCCGTACGACGGCTCGTGGACGCGGGCGCCGACTCGGTGATCCTCCAGCCGACGGCCGAGGAGAAGGACATGGAGGGGTTCGTACGGTTCGTCGGCGACGTACGGCCGCTCGTGCCGTAGGAGCCGCGCGGACGTAAAAAGCGGAGGCGCGCCCCGTGCCCCGGCTGTCACGATCTCCGCATGGACACGCAGCAGCGCGACCGCTCGTTCGAGGACCTCGTCGCCGAGGGCGCCTCGGTGCCCACCGAGGGATGGGACTTCTCCTGGTTCGAGGGGCGCGCCACCGAGGCACGGCCCTCCTGGGGGTACGCAGTCTCCCTCGCCCGGCGGCTGGCGGACGCCGAGGCCGCGCTGGACATCCAGACCGGCGGCGGCGAGGTGCTCGACTTCGCCCTCGGCCGCGCCGGTCGCACGCCCCGCCGCAGCGCGGCGACCGAGGGCTGGCCCCCGAACGTCGCCCGGGCCTCCGCGCTGCTCGCCCCGCGCGGCGTCGTGCTCGTGGACGCCGCCGAGGACGCGCCGCTGCCCTTCGCGAGCGGCACCTTCGACCTGGTCTCCAGCCGCCACCCGGTGACCCCGCACTGGGCCGAGATCGCCCGGGTGCTGGCCCCCGGCGGCACCTACTTCGCCCAGCACGTCGGTCCCGACAGCGTGTTCGAGCTCGTCGAGTTCTTCCTCGGCCCGCTGCCCGAGGAGGTCCGTCAGGCCCGCCACCCCGACCGCGAGCGCGCCGCCGCCGAGGCCGCCGGGCTGGAGGTCGTCGATCTGCGCGCCGAGCGGCTGCGCGTGGAGTTCCTCGACATCGGCGCCGTCGTCCACTTCCTGCGCAAGGTCGTGTGGATGGTGCCGGGCTTCTCGGCCGAGCTCTACCGGCCGCGGCTGCGCGCGCTGGACGAACGGATCCGCGCGGAGGGCTCGTTCGTGGCCCACAGCAGCCGGCATCTGTTCGACGTCCGCAGGCCGAAGGACTGACGCTCGGCCCCTTCCCGCGTGCGGCCCGCTCGGACCGGCGCGCGCCGCGGGCCCCTCAAGCGTGCGGCCCCGTCGTCACCTCGCCCCGCACCAGCTCCGCCCGAGCCTCCAGCACCTCGCCCACCCGCTCGGCCTGCCCGGCCAGCTCCCGCTCCTGCCGGGCCGTCAGCGCGGTGAGGGACTCGACCGTCACCGTCGTGCGCCGGCCCCGGCGCCGCTGGTGCCACACCCCGGCGACCACGCCGTCGACGAGCAGCACGGGGTGGTTGCCGGCCTGGCCGCGGGCCAGGGCGCGTTCGTACGCGGGTCCGGGGAAGAGCCGTTCGCGCGGCTGGGCGGCGATGCCGTAGGCGTCGAAGTACGGCAGGAGCCGGACGCCGCGCGGCGGGTCGTCCGGGAAGGCGGTGTCGCCCGCGGCCACCCACGCCAGGCCGCCCTCGAAGTCGACCTCCTCGATCTCCCCGGTCTCCTCGGCGGCCGCGAACAGCTCCTGCGCCCACGCGGGCGGCGCGGCGAGCCAGCCGGCGAAGTGCCGCGAGGTCGCGGGCCCGTAGGCCAGCAGGTAGCGGTGCAGCAGGGTGCGCAGCGCCTCGTCAGCCGGGAGCGGCCGCGGGCGGGGCGGGCGGGTGTACGTCACCCTGCGGCCGCGGTCGGGGCCGAAGCACAGGGCGCCCGACTGCCCGGCGCGGTGCAGCACGGTGCGCCAGCGGGGCCACATGCCCTGGAAGGCGGGCATCACCAGGTCCCCGGCCCAGGGCCCGGTGCGGGCGAGAACCTCCTCGCCGAGTTCGTCGGCGGTCAGGCACACGCCGTCGAGCGCGTCGCCGATCGCCGCGACGACCTGTGCGGCCTGTTCGTCGTCGAGCCGGACCCCGGGCGGGAAGGGGTTCGGCCCGGACGGCACGGCGGGCAGGGCGGCGGTGAACAAGGGGAGGTCGCGCGCGGCCAGCAGATGCACCGTGCCGCGCGGCCCGAACGTCTTGATCAGCGTGCTGGCGCGCCACAGGGCGTCCCGTACGTCCGCGCGCGTCGCCCCCGCGGCCCGCAGCCCCACCGAAAGCTCGGCCGCGGACAGCACCTGGGCATGCGCCGCGGGCATCGTGGCGACGACGTCGGCGAGCGCCGTGCCGGGCGGCGCGGGATTGGCCAGGAACTGCCGTCCGAGCCGCCGTGCCCCGGCGGCCTCCCAGGTGATCCTCGAAGACGTCATACCAGCGAAGCTAGTGCCCCGACAGGCAACGTTCGCCCCGTCGCGACGCCCGGCACGCCCTCTCGCCGCACCGGGCACAGACCCAAGTACATCCAGTACGAGGGCCTGCACCCGGCACACCGAGAGCACGCGCCGGACGCCGCTCCTTGACGGGCAAACGCTGCCTGCCGGGGCACTAGGCGGTGAAGAGGACAGATCCTGTCCGCCGGGGCCTTCCCTTACACCTCTTCCGCCTCACTGTTCACAGCTTTTCCACATCGTTATCGTGATCGTGTCGCAAAGGATCACCGATCTGGCGTAAGTTCAGACCAAGGTAATTCGCGTGAGCAAAGCTGCGCGGGCGGTACCGCGCAGTGGAGGGGGCTGCGCGGTGCCCTGCCTTCTCCCGCCCGTCAAGTGGGCGTTCACCCCCGGGTAGCCCATCGGAGGGACCCGGTCTCACCCTGCGCTTTCGCTGCGTTCCGGCCATGAACGGCCCCTGAGCCAGGCATTCCGGAGTCATCGGTCCGTTGTCATCCGATTTCGGAGAGTAATTGAGCCGCGCCGATGCACGCAGCATCACTTACGAAGGGTTATGGTGGAAACCCCCCCTCGGGCCGGTCCGTCTCCCCCCCACGGACCGGCCCGTTTTATTGCTCCCGCCCGGACACGCGCCTCGCGGCGGCGCCGGGGCCGTACGGAAGCCGTTCGCTCCGCGGCAGCGCGGGAGCCGTACGGAAGCCATTCGCTCCGCGGCAGCGCGGGGGCCGTACCGAAGCCCTCCGGACGGCACTCGGCCCCACCGGCTCTAGCAATCCTCTAGCAGCGGTAGGCTGCCGCCGCGGGGACTGCATCCGCACAGGAGGGGCTGAACATCACGTGAACCTGCGCGACAAGCTGCGCGGCCTGCTCGTCAGGCTGTACGCACGCCGGGTGGAGGGCCACCTGGACCACGCTCAGGTGCCCCAGCACATCGGTGTGATCATGGACGGCAACCGCCGCTGGGCGAAGGCCGCCGGCTCCACCACTGTGCACGGCCACCGCGTGGGCGCGGAGAAGATCGAGGAATTCCTCGGCTGGTGCTCCGAGACGGACGTCAAGAACGTCACCCTCTGGCTGCTGTCGACCGACAACTTCGACCGCCCCAAGGAGGAGCTCGTCCCCCTCCTCGGCATCATCGAGGACGTCGTACGCACCCTCGGCGCGGACGGCCGCTGGCGCGTGCACCACGTCGGCACGCTCGACCTGCTGCCCTCCCCGATGCAGCACACCCTCAAGGAGGCCGAGGAGGCCACCCGTCACGTCGACGGGATAACGGTCAACGTCGCCATCGGCTACGGCGGCCGCCAGGAGATCGCCGACGCGGTCCGCTCGATGCTCCTCGACGCGCAGGACAAGGGCGCCTCCCTGGAGGAGATCGCCGAGACCGTCACCGTCGACATGATCGGCCGCCACCTCTACACCGGGGACCAGCCCGACCCCGACCTCGTCATCCGCACCAGTGGCGAACAGCGGCTGTCGGGTTTCATGCTCTGGCAGACGGCTCACTCGGAGTACTACTTCTGCGACGTCTTCTGGCCGGCGTTCCGCAAGGTCGACTTCCTTCGGGCCCTGCGCGACTACGCGGCACGCCACCGGCGTTACGGCGGCTGAGAACGTTCGGTCGCGCGACCGACGGAACCTTCCCCCGTTCGAGGGGACCGCGCACGGAGCCTTCCCCCGCGCGTCGGGACCGCGGAGGTGCGGCCGGGCGCGCTGACGCACCACGCGTCACAAGGAGTTCACCGGTCTGCCGTCATATGCCCTGGCATGGCGGCGCGTGTTCGAGGGCATAAGCCAAACAGGTCGACACCCGAACCACGGGTGTCGGTTCTCAGCGGGCGGCACGGAGCCGTCCGCCCGGGAGGCCCTTTGCACCAGCCCCACCGTGCGGTCGCCGCACGGAAGCAGCCGCGGAGGGCCGGTTTTCGGCCCGCGGCGCACAAGGGCCGTCGACCGGTCCGGCTCCACCTCGTCGCTCCCCGACCTCATCCGAGGGGGTACGTCCTTCCGTGGTGACCAGCGCAAAGCGCCACACGTCAGACCGGCGCACCTACGTTCTCGACACCAGCGTCCTGCTGGCCGACCCGAACGCCCTGACCCGCTTCGACGAGCACGAGGTCGTGCTCCCCATCGTGGTGGTCACGGAACTGGAGGCCAAGCGGCACCATCCCGAACTCGGCTACTTCGCCCGGCAGGCCCTACGCCTGCTGGACGACTACCGGGTCCGGCACGGCCGTCTGGACGCCCCCATCCCGATCGGGGAGCTCGGCGGCACGATCCGTGTCGAGCTCAATCACTCGGACCCCAGCGTTCTGCCGAGCGGCTACCGCCTGGGGGACAACGACTCCCGCATCCTCGCGGTCGCCCGCAATCTGCAGGCCGAGGGGTTCGACGTCACCGTGGTGTCGAAGGACCTGCCGCTGAGGATCAAGGCGTCCTCCGTCGGTCTCCAGGCCGAGGAGTACCGTGCCGAGCTCGCCATCACGGAGAACTCCGGATGGACCGGAATGTCCGAACTGACCCTCCCCGGCGAACAGGTGGACATCCTGTTCGAGGACGGACACGTGTACGTCCCGGAGGCCGCGGACCTGCCCGTGCACACCGGCCTGACCATCCAGTCCGAGCGAGGCAAGGCCCTCGGCCGGGTGACGGCCGAGGGCAACGTCCGTCTGGTGCGCGGCGACCGCGAGGTGTTCGGCATCAAGGGCCGCAGCGCCGAGCAGCGCATCGCGCTGGACCTGCTGCTCGACCCGGACGTCGGCATCATGTCGATGGGCGGCCGGGCCGGCACCGGCAAGTCTGCGCTGGCGCTGTGCGCGGGCCTGGAGGCCGTGCTGGAGCGGCGCCAGCACCAGAAGGTGATGGTCTTCCGTCCGCTGTACGCGGTCGGCGGGCAGGAACTCGGCTATCTGCCGGGCACCGAGGCCGAGAAGATGAGCCCGTGGGCGCAGGCCGTCTTCGACACCCTGTCGGCGGTCACCTCCCGCGACGTCATCGAGGAGGTCACCGCCCGGGGAATGCTGGAGGTGCTCCCGCTCACCCACATCCGCGGCCGCTCACTGCATGACGCGTTCGTGATCGTGGACGAGGCCCAGTCGCTGGAGCGGAACGTCCTGCTGACGGTTCTGTCCCGAATCGGGGCGAATTCACGGGTGGTTCTGACCCACGATGTGGCGCAAAGGGACAATCTGCGTGTCGGGCGTTACGACGGTGTCGTCGCCGTCGTGGAGAAACTGAAGGGGCATCCGCTCTTCGCCCATGTCACCCTGACCCGGTCCGAAAGGTCCCAGATCGCCGCACTGGTGACGGAAATGCTGGAAGACGGCCCAATCTGAAGTCCCTGAAGGCCGTTGGCGCCGTCCCGCAAAGGCCGAGAGCCTAGCGGGGCGGCGCCTCCGTATGTGGGCGTTCGACGAAAACCCCTGGACCGAAAGGGATGTGAGCTTTCACACGCAACTCGGAATTGCCTCGCGTACTCCGGTTACGGCAGAGTCTCACTCCTGTCAGGCCCCGCATACGGCACACCTGTACCCCCAGCGGTACGGAACAACTCAAGCAGCACCGCCAACTCCATAGCGTCGTCGTATGCCGCCCGAGCACCACGCGGCGCTCCCCATCCGGGAGTTGCCCACCGGGCCCGTGCCTCCCGTGACCCGGTAAGTGGGGAGGCCAGCGTTCAGAGGGCACGATTGCGTCCGCCAGGGTCACCGAAGCGGACGATGCTGGAAGGAAACCGTGTGAGCCGGATCTCGGTCCGGGGATTCGCAGTGGCCTCCGCCACCGCGGTCACCGCTGTCGGAAGCGTCGTCGGCGTTGCCTCGGGCAGCACCGCGCAGAACAACGACGCCGAGGCGACGGCGGCCGACGCCACGCTCCTCGCGGACATACCCGCTGGCCAACATGCCCAGGTGCAGACCGCGTCCCTGACGCAGCAGGCCGACGCCCAGGCCATCGCCGCGGATGTCACCGCGAAGAAAGACGCGGAGGAAGCGGCCCGCAAGGCCGCGGCCGACACCGCCGTCGCGAAGAAGGAGGCCGCCGTCAAGGCGGCCGAGGAGGCCAAGGAGCGCGAGGAGGCCGAGAAGGCCGCCGCGAGCCGCAGCGCCGCGCGTGACGCCTCCACCTTCTCCGTCCAGAGCTCGTACAGCGTGTCGCAGATCCAGGCCATGGCCCGGCAGATGGTGCCGGGCGACCAGTGGACCTGCTTCAGCAACATCGTGGACCACGAGTCGACCTGGAACTACCAGGCGGTCAACCCGTCCTCCGGTGCCTACGGTCTCTTCCAGGCGCTGCCCGGTTCCAAGATGGTCTCCGCGGGCGCCGACTGGCAGACGAACCCCGCGACGCAGATCAAGTGGGGTCTGAGCTACATGGACGGCCGCTACGGCAGCCCCTGCGGCGCCTGGTCGTTCTGGCAGGCCAACCACTGGTACTGAGCCTTCCGCCTCAACCCTCTTCAGCCCCTGGCCGTCATAACGGTGAGGGGCTGTCGGCATGTACGGTCTCTCACGACGACTCCAGGGGGGAGTGGTGGGGCGAGACGGGGGAAGAAGGCGGATCATGTCGCGGGTGCCAGGGTGGCTCGGCCGGTTCGGAGCCGGACTGACCGAGATGGGGGCGCGGTTGGACGAGCGCCGGGCCGAGGTCGAGCACGAGCACGACGACCCCCTGCCGGACCGGCCCGCCCCGGTCGAGGCTCTCGACCGGTCGCCGGTCGTCCGGACGCCCCGGCCCGATCCCGCGCACGCCGTTCCCTGGGGGGTCCGGGTCGCCGCCGAGGCGGGGTGGCGGCTGCTGGTGCTGGCGGGCACCGTCTGGGTGCTCATGCGGGTCATCAGCGCCGTGCAACTGGTCGTCCTGGCCTTCGTCGCCGCGCTGTTGATGACCGCCCTGCTCCAGCCGAGCGTGGCCTGGCTGCGTCGGCACGGTGTGCCGCGGGGGCCCGCCACCGCGCTGACCGCGATCCTCGGTTTCGTCATCATGGGGCTGATCGGCTGGTTCGTCACCTGGCAGGTCATGGAGAACATCGACGACCTCTCCGACCAGGTCCAGGACGGCATCGACGAGTTGCGCCGCTGGCTGCTGGACAGCCCGTTCCATGTCACCGACAAGCAGATCAACGAGATCGCCAAGAACCTGCGCGAGGCGATCGGCGCCAACACCGACCAGATCACCTCGGCCGGCCTGGAGGGCGTCACGGTCGTGGTCGAGGCGCTGACCGGCATCCTGCTGGCCGTCTTCTCGACCCTGTTCCTGCTCTACGACGGCCGGCGCATCTGGGAGTGGTCGCTGAAGCTGGTTCCGGCGGCGGCCCGGCCGGGCGTGGCCGGGGCGGGTCCGCGGGCCTGGCGGACGCTGACGGCGTATGTGCGCGGCACGGTGATCGTCGCCCTGATCGACGCCATCTTCATCGGTCTGGGCATCTACTTCCTCGATGTGCCGATGGCCGTGCCGCTGGCGGTGTTCATCTTCCTGTTCGCCTTCATCCCGCTGGTCGGCGCGGTGGTCTCCGGCGCGCTCGCCGTGGTGGTGGCGCTGGTGACCCAGGGCGTGTTCACGGCCGTGATGACGCTGGCCGTGGTGCTGGCCGTGCAGCAGATCGAGGGCCATATCCTCCAGCCCTTCATCCTGGGCCGGGCGGTGCGGGTGCACCCGCTGGCGGTCGTGCTGTCCGTGGCCGCGGGCGGCATGGTGGCCGGCATCGGGGGAGCGGTGGTCGCGGTGCCGCTGGTGGCGGTGACCAACACGGTCGTCGGATATCTGCGGGCGTACGCCCAGGAGCCCGCGCTGCGTACGGCGCCCGACCCCCGGGGCGCGACCGTGATGGACGCCGCCCCGGTCGACCCGCCCGGCGCCCGGACAGCCGAGGGCCCCGCCCACCCGGAGGGGTGAACGGGGCCTCGTGGTACGGCGGTTGCCGGTTACCCGGCGAGGACCGCCTGGGGGAGAACGGGTAGCTCGCAGCGGCGGCTTGCGCCGCCCTTCTTGGGTGCCGGCTTCGCGACTTCCGGTGGCCGTTGGCTGGTCGCGCAGTTCCCCGCGCCCCTCGGCGGCCTGCGCCGCCTTTCTTGGGTGGCGGGGGAGCGTGTGTGGCTTGCGGTGTTCGGTGGCTGGTCGCGCAGTTCCCCGCG
>NZ_JBEXPR010000002.1:105024-376953 GCF_040612135.1 Streptomyces sp. NPDC006458
GCGCCCCTCGGCGGCCTGCGCCGCCTTTCTTGGGTGGCGGGGGAGCGTGTGTGGCTTGCGGTGTTCGGTGGCTGGTCGCGCAGTTCCCCGCGCCCCTTGGCGGCCTGCGCCGCCTTTCTTGGGTGGCGGGGGAGCGTGTGTGGCTTGCGGTGTTCGGTGGCTGGTCGCGCAGTTCCCCGCGCCCCTCGGCGGCCCGCGCCGCCCTTCTCGGGGGCGCGGGGAACTGCGCGATCGGCCGCGACGTGCCCGCACCCGCCCACCGGCGGCACGGTGCTTTTGGGGGCGCGGGGAACTGCGCGATCGGGCACGGCGTGCCCGCACCCGCCCACCGGGGGGACCCGGCCCCCCGGCCCCCGCCCCCACGGGCTACTCCGTGCGCAGCCCCTCCGGCCGCATCAACCGAAGCAGCGGCGGCATGCTGAGCAGCGTCACCCCCGCGACCACCGCCGCACCGATGCCCGTCATAGACAGGACACTCACCCAGTCGACGCGGACCGGCGTGGCGGTCATCCGCAGCAGCACCGCGCCCAGCATCAACCCCACCGCCGAGGCCAGGGCGAGGCCCAGAGCGACCGGCAGGGCGGTCTGCCACAGCACCGACAGCCCGAGGGTGCGCCGACGCGTGCCGAAGGCGACCAGCGCCGAAAGCAGCTTGCGCCGCTCGCGCAACTGCTCCAGCTGCGAGACCAGCAGACTCACACCGATCAGCGCGAGCACACACGAGGCGCCCACGAACAGCCCGGTGCGGATGGCGGCGAAGCGGTTGTTCTCCTCAAGGTCCACCCAGGTCATCGGCGTGGTGTACGGATCGATCCGGACGGCGGTGTTGCGCACATGGTCGCGGGCGTCGGGCACGGACTCGTCCAGGCGCAGATAGAGCTGGCCGGACAGCGTGTCCAGGGCCTCACGGGGCAGGGCGGCGCCAGGTGTCAGCAGCAGTCCGCCGCGTCGCACGCCGGTGGGGTCCTCCGCGATCGCACGGGCCTCCTTGATGTCCTGCGGTACGCGCCAGACGACCGGCGTCGCGCCCTCCTCGTCGTTCCCGAAGCGGAGCGACTTCCCCTTCCAAAGGAGGACGGCCGTGTCGGAGTCGTAGTCGCCGCCCCGCGCGACGAAGGTGTCGCCGTCACGGCAGGAGGGCAGCGAAGCCACCTCGCGCAGGGACGCGCAGTCGCCGACGGTCACCGGGGTGAGCCGGTCGCCGTCGCCGCCCTGCTCCTCGACGTACCCCTCGGTGAAGCCGTACACCTGCCGCACGCCCTCGGTCGTCTCGAACCGGGCCCGGGCGGCCTCGACGGAGAGCCCCTCGGGCACGGCCATCTGCATCTGCGCCCGGGTCAGGTCCTTGCCGGTGCTCTCGGTGTAGTCGCTCTCGACACCCGCGAAGAGCATCTGGAGGGCGATCGCCCCGGCGACCGCCACCGCGATGCCGTTCACCATCCGGGCCGCGGTGCCGCTGCTCAGCTGGAGCCGCCGCACGGCGAGTTGCCAGGACACCGCGCCCGCCCCGAGCCGGGCGACGACCGCCTCGACCACCCAGGGCAGCAGCGCGGTCACCCCGATCAGCAGGAACAGCACACCGCCGGTGACGAGGTACTGGTTGAACTCGCCGCCCTCACGGCCCTGGCCGACCATCGGGTACAGCATCGCCAGTCCGGCCAGCGGCAGCAGCAGCCGCCACCACAGCCGCCGCCGCGCGGGCCTGGCGGTGCGCACCACCCCGAGCGGCTCGATCAGCACACCGCGCAGCGCGAACTGGGTGACCAGCACGGCGGCCGCCGGTACGGCGACGACGACCAGCAGGGCGAGCACCGGCGAGGGGGTCAGATATTCGGGGAAGACGCTGACCCCGAACAGCTCCCACGATTCGGCCCATTGCCGGCCGAGCAGGAAGAACACGGCGCCGAAGCCCAGTCCGAGCACGGCCCCGGCCAGCGCCTCGCCACCGGCCGTCCGCCGGGTCATCGCGCTGTCGGAGCCGACCAGCCGCAGCGCCGCGAGGCGCCGGTCGCGGCGTTCGCCGCCGAACCGCACGGCCGTGGCGATGAAGACGCCGACCGGCATCAGCAGCACCACCACGACGACCAGGATCAGCAGAAGCAGGACCGGGTCCATGCGCTCCGTGGTCTGGAGCTCGTCACCGAAGTGGTCGATGCGCGACGCCCCGAGGTCCAGCCGCTCGGCGAGCCCCTTGCCGCCCTGGTAGTAGGTGAGTTCGGTCGAGCCGACCAGACCGGCCTGGCCGATCGTGCCGGTGATCCGCTGCGGCATCCGCTCGCGCAGCAGCTCACCCTCGTCGGACTCCAGCAGCCGCTTCAGCGCGGGGGACACGACCAGCTCGTCCACACCCGGGAACTTCTCCAGCCCCGGCGGCAGTGGTGCGCGCGGCCCCTCCGGCTCCAGCACCCGCCCGCGGACCGACTGTTCGCGGAAGGACGTCTCGACCCGCCAGACCAGCAGGGTGTCGTCGGCCTTCTTCGGCTCCTCGGCCTGCCCGAAGGCGAAGTCCGAGCGGGCGTTGCCCCGTTCGTCCCGTGCCGTCAGGGCGTTCGGGACGGATGTGGTGAGCAGCAGCACCGCCACGCCGAGTCCGACGCCCACGGCCGTCAGCAGGGTGCGTATCCACCCCTCCCGCCCGCCGGTGAAGGCGAACCTGACCCCCAGGGCCAGATCCCTGGCCCTCCCCCGCGCTCGGCTTCGCTCGCGCGGGTGGTACTCCCTCCGCGAGTTCATACGATCCGCTCCATGTCCCGCGACCTGCCGTCGCGTACGACGATCTCGCGGTCGGAGTAGGCGGCGACCCGGGCCTCGTGGGTGACCAGGACGACGGCGGCGTCGGTGGACCGGGCCGCGTCCGTCAGCAGCTCCATCACGCGCTCACCGTTGAGGGAGTCGAGCGCGCCGGTCGGCTCGTCGGCGAACAGCACGCGCGGGCCGGTGATCAGCGACCGTGCCACGGCGACGCGTTGGCCCTGGCCGCCGGAGACCTCGCCGGGCCGTTTGCCGGCCAGGTCGTCGACCTCCAGGCGCTGCATCCAGGTGCGGGCGGCGCGGTGGGCCTCCTTGCGGGACACGCCGTTCAGGCGCAGCGGCAGAGCCACGTTCTCGACGCAGGTCAGCTCGGGCACGAGCTGACCGAACTGGAAGACGAAGCCGAACTCCGAGCGGCGCAGGCGGCTGCGCTCGGTGTCGCTCATGGTCGCCATCTCGCGGCCGTCGTAGACGATCGACCCGGCGTCGGGTGTGACGATCCCGGCGAGGCAGTGCAGCAGTGTCGACTTGCCGGACCCGGAGGGGCCCATCACGGCGACGACCTCGCCCGGGTGGATGGAGAACTCGGCGCCGTCCAGGGCGGTCGTCGGGCCGTAGGCCTTGCGCAGATCCTGGGCCGTGAGCAGCGAACCGGCGGGGGCGGTCATGACGTCACCGCCTCGGCGAGCTTGCCGAGCCGCGCGGCGGTCAGCTCCAGCCAGCGCAGATCGGCCTCCAGGTGGAACAGCGCGTGGTCGCAGATCAGCTGGTCCGCCAGGTCGCCCCCGCGCTTGCGCTCGGTCAGCACGCGCATCATCCGCAGATGCTCGGCGCGCTGGGTGTCGAGGATGTCGGCGGCGTCGCGGTGGGTGAGCAGCGCGAGGACGACCTTGGTGTAGAGGGTCGACTGGAGATACGGCTCCGGCTTCTCGGGGGTCGCGAGCCACTGCGCCACATCCGTGATGCCGGCGTCGGTGATCGCGTACCGCTTGCGCTCGGGGCCGTCGCCGGCCTCGATGCCGTCGACCTCGACGAGTCCGTTCTTCAGCAGCCGGGACATCGTCGAGTAGACCTGGCCGTAGTGCAGCGGCCGGTCGTGACCGAACTTCTCGTCGAACGCCCGCTTGAGGTCGTAGCCGTGGCGCGGGCCGGACTCCAGGAGTCCTAGGAGGGTGTGACCGATGGACATGAAAGGCACTCTACACACCGTGTATACGCCGCGTGTATACGCGCCGTGCACAGCGGACCGCCCGTAGTGGGTCGGCCCAGGTGGGGGCCGTTTGTCACGGTTCCGCTACTGGGGGCCGAGGAACTCGATCTGCGCGTTGGCGGAGCGCAGTTCGTCGGAGGCCCACCGGGCCAGCGCGTCGTACACGGACGGGTCCAGCCGCAGCAGAACCTGCTTGCGCTGCCGCGGCCGGCGCCGGGGGCTCGAACCCTCGGTCGCGCTCACTGGCGCAGAGCCCCGGTGTCGAGCACGGGCCGGGCCGCGCGGTCCCCGAACAGCGGCATCATCGGGTTCGACACCATCGCCGCCTTCCGTTCCGGGTCCGGCTCCAGATGCCCTTCCCCCACTGCCCGAATCGCGTGGGTGTGGTGCGCGGCGGGCGTCGCCGCGCATAGCATGGATCTATCCAACTGATAACACTTTTCCCTGTCGCGGCAACCCTGAACCGCTTTCGTACGTCGGTTCCCATTGAGCGGGTGCTGATTGTCACGTCCGGAAAGTCCCGGATCGAACGGACTTGGTCACATACACCGGTGTTAGTTTGCTGAGCTGACCTGAGCCGAGATACGTGTGTGACACCCGAGAGCGAAGCGGAGCAGACGGACTGATGGGACGAGCGGAAGAGAGACGAGCGCGACAGCGCGGTGGCCGCCGCGCGGCGCCGGGGCGCCGCCGCTCGTCGCGCGCGGCGAACCGCCCGGGCGGCATACGCCGGTTCTTCACCTGGAAGAAGATCCTCGGCACGTTCCTGGGCCTGTGCCTGCTCGGCATCGGCTCCTTCATCGTGCTGTACCTGGTCGTGGACGTGCCCAAGGGCAACCCGGCCGCCCAGCGCCAGAGCAACGTCTACAAGCTCAGCGACGGCTCGATGCTGGCCCGGGACGGCGAGATCAACCGCGAGATCGTGGACCTCGCCAAGGTCCCCGAGCCCGTCCAGAAGACGTTCGTCGCCGCCGAGAACAAGTCCTTCTACCAGGACTCCGGTGTCGATCTGAAGGGCACCGCCCGCGGTCTGCTCAACACGGTGATGGGCCGCGGCAAGCAGGGCGGCTCGACGATCACTCAGCAGTACGTCAAGAACTACTACCTGAGCCAGGAGCAGACGGTCACCCGCAAGCTCAAGGAAGTGGTGATCTCGCTCAAGGTCGACCGCCAGCTGTCCAAGGACGACATCCTCGCGGGCTACATCAACACCAGCTACTACGGCCGCGGCGCCTACGGCATCCAGGCCGCCGCCCAGGCCTACTACCGCGTCGACGCCGAGGACCTCAGCGTCGAGCAGGGCGCCTATCTCGCCGCACTGCTCCAGGCGCCCAGCCAGTACGACTGGGCGGTCGCCTCGGACACCAGCAAGACCCTGGTGAAGAACCGCTGGAACTACGTCCTGGACAACATGGTCGAGGAGGAGTGGCTGGACTCCGCCGAGCGCGCCTCGATGGAGTTCCCGGTGCCCGAGGAGCCCAAGGGCGCTCCCGGCATGGAGGGTCAGAAGGGCTATCTGGTCGCGCTCGCCAACCGGCAGCTGGAGGACCGGCTGATGGCCGAGGAGGGCATCACCCGCTCCGAGGCCGCGGCCCAGGTCGAGGGGCAGGGCTGGACCATCACCCTGAACATCGACCCCAAGAAGCAGGCCGCGCTGGAGAAGGCCGTCAAGAGCGAGCTGACCAGCAAGCTGGACCCCAAGGAGCGTGACGTCGACGCCGACGTCCAGGCCGGCGCGGTCTCCGTCGACCCCAGGACCGGAAAGGTCGTCGCCCTCTACGGCGGCCGCGACTACTTCAAGCACTACCTGAGCAACGCCACCCGCCGCGACTACCAGCCCGCCTCCACCTTCAAGCCGGTCATCCTGGCCGCCGCCTTCGAGGAGGGCGCCGAGACCCAGGACGGCGACCCGATCACCGCGAGCACGGTCTACGACGGCGACAGCCGCCGCCCGGCCGAGGACAACGGCACCGCCGTCGGCTTCGCCCCGCCGAACGAGGACGACGTCGACTACGGCGACATCTCCGTACAGACCGCCATGAACAAGTCCGTGAACTCGGTGTTCGCCCAGATGGGCATCGACGTCGGCATGCAGACGGTGATGGACACGGCCGAGAAGCTCGGCATGGACACCGAGGACATGCAGGCCGTGCCCGCCCAGACCCTCGGCTCCATGGGCGCGAGCCCGCTGGAGATGGCCGGCATCTACGCCACCCTCGCCAACCACGGCAAGCAGGTCACCCCGACGATCCTCAAGTCGGCGGAGAAGCAGGGCCGCACGGTCCAGATCCCCGACCCGATCGGCGACCAGGTCATCAGCCGCAACGCCGCCGACGGCGTCACCTCTGTCCTCACCGGCGTGGTCGACGACGGTACGGCCCGCCGCTCGGTGCGCGAGAACCCGATGCGCGACGGCCAGCAGGTCGCCGGCAAGACGGGCACCTCCGACAACAACAAGTCGGCCTGGTTCACCGGCTTCACCCCGAACCTGGTCACCTCCGTCGGCCTGTTCGGCGAGGACGACAAGGCCCCCCACCCGCAGGTCCCGATGTACGAGGCCGCCGGGGAGGACCGGATCAACGGCGGTGGCTTCCCCGCCCAGATCTGGGCCGCCTACACCTTCGGCGTCATGACCGAGGTCACCGACTTCGATCTCGACACCGACCAGGGCGCCGCCGTCGAACCCACCTGGACCCCGACCCAGTCCGAGTCGCCCTCGCAGTCCCCGTCGCAGTCCCCCTCGGAGGAACCGACGACCCAGGCGCCGACGACCCGGGCCCCGACCACCCAGCCCCCGACCCAGACACCCACGACCCAGCCCCCGACCACCCAGCCCCCGACGTCGACCCCGACGACGACACCCCCGGTGGAAGAGACCACCGAGGCCCCGCTGGACCCGGGGGGCCCGGGCCCACAGCAGTAAGGCCACAAAAAGGGGCCCGACACTTCCGAGTTCCGAGTGCCGGGCCCCTTCCGCCACTTCTTGGGCCGCGGGGCTGTACTTGTGCGCCCCTGTGCCCCTGTGCCCCTGTGCCCCTGCGCCGCGAGGACGCGAACGACGACGCCCTTAGGGCCCGCGGGACCGTACTCGTGCGCGGCTCCGCCGCGAGGGCGCGAACGACGACGCCCCTAGGGGCGCGGGGCTGTACTTGTGCGCCCGTGCGCCGCGAGGGCCCTTAGGGGCGCGGGGAACTGCGCGAACGGCCACGGGCTACCCGCAGCCGCACGACGACGGCGCCACCCCTCCCGGCAGGCGCCATCACCCCCGGTTCAGCTCGAACCACACGACCTTCCCCGTGCTCAACCGCGTCGCCCCCCACCGCCGGGCCAGCCTGTTGACCAGATACAGCCCCCGGCCCCCCTCATCCGTAGCCCGAGCCTGCCGCAGCCGCGGCAACTGCGGCACATCGTCCGCCACCTCGCACCGCAGCACATCCGTCCGCAGCAACCGCAGCGTGACCGGCCGGGAGGCGTACCGGACCGCGTTGGTCACCACCTCACTGACCAGCAGCTCCACGGAGTCGCTGAGTTCGTCGAGCTCCCAGCGGGCCAGCGCGCTGCGCGCCAGCCGCCGAGCCCGCCCCGGCGCCGCGTCCTCCGGCTCCAGCAGCCAGGACGCCACATCACTGGGCGCGATCCCGTCGAACCGCGCCGCGAGCAGCGCGATGTCGTCGTCCCGGTCCCCGGGCCCGAGCATGTCGAGCACCTCGTCGCACAGCGCCTCCAGCGGAGGCGGATGGTCCGGCCCGGTCAGCTGCGCGGTCGCGGCCAGCCGCTCCCGCAACTGCTCTATCCCGGTCCACACGTCCCGCAGCCGGGACTCCACCAGCCCGTCCGTGTACAGCAGCAGCGTCGCCCCCGCCGGCGCGTCCAGCTCGACCGCCTCGAAGTCGACCCCGCCCACACCGATCGGCGCGCCCGGCGGCACCCGCAGCACCTCGGCACGCCCGCCCAGATGCAGCAGGACCGGCGGCGGATGCCCGGCGTTGGCGATGGTGATCCGGTGCGTGACCGGGTCGTAGACGGCGTACAGACAGGTCGCCATCCGGTCCGTGCCCAGCCGCTGCGCCTGCTCGTCGAGATGGTGCAGCACCTCCTGCGGCGGCAGGTCCAGCCCCGCGAGGGTCTGGGCCGTGGTCCGCAACTGGCCCATGATCGCCGCGGACGTCATGGAATGCCCCATGACGTCACCGACCACCAGCGCCACCCGCGAGCCCGGCAGCGGGATCGCGTCGTACCAGTCGCCGCCCACCCGCGCCGTCTCGGCCGCCGGCAGATAGCGGGAGGCCAGCCGCACACCCGTCGGCCGGGGCAGATGCTCCGGCAGCATCGTGCGCTGCAACTCGTCGGCGATGTAGGCCTCACGGCCGTACAGCACCGCCTTGTCGATGCCGAGCGCGCTGTGCGTGGCGAGCTGCGCCGCCACCAGCAGATCGTCGGCCTCGAACGGGATCCGCTCGGGCCGGCGCAGGAACACGGCCGCTCCGATCACCCGCCGCCGGCCGCGCAACGGGGCGAGGATCGCCCGGCGGCCGCCGGGCACGATCGACTCGGCCGCGTCACCGAGGAGTTCGGGCAGCGCCGCCCGCGCCGCGGGCGCGTCGGCGAACACCGGCCGCACCCCGCGCAGCACCTCGGCCAGCGCGCCACCCGGCCGCACCTCGCACAACTCGGAGGCAACCGTGGACAGTTCCACGGGCTCCGGCGCCTGCGCGGCGAGGAAACCGCCGTCGGTGTCCCGCTCCTCCGGTATCCGGTCGGTACGCCGCAGCCGCAGCACCACCGGGCCGGTGGGCCGCTCGTCGCCGACCGGCAGCGGGTCACGCAGATAGACCAGGATCGCGTCCGCGAAGGTCGGCACGGTCGCCCGGCACAGCCCCATCACGATCTCGTCCAGGTCGATGCCCCGGGCGATCCGCCGGGTCGCCGCGCCCACGAAACGCAGCCGGTCCCCGTCCCGCCGCATGGGCGTCGGACGGCTGCCGGGCACGCTCTGGCCGCTGCGCCGCTCCTGCCCGCCCGGGCCGCCGTGCGAGGTGCCGTCCTGGCCGGGCTGGGCCGGGATCGCCTCGGGCGTGGGCCGCGGACGGTGCGTGTCGGTCTCCGTCGCGGCCGGCTGGGAGTGCTCGGGGTCGGTGGAGCCGCCCGGGGTCACCGAGGTGCCCTGCGGGGTCTCGCCCGCCCGTGCCTGCGCCGGTAAGGCCGAACCGGGCGTCCGGGCCGGTGCCTGGCCCGGTGTCTGGGTATGCAGGAGCGCCCCGCGCGCATCCGCGGGGTCGACGCCCGGGCCTGCGGGCGTTCATAGGAGGTGGGATTCTCCGTCACGCGTATGCAATCCATCCGTCCGGGGCTGCGCGCCGCGCGTGCAGTTTGTCCCGCAGAAATCCCGATACCCGGAATACGTGCCCCAGGAACGGAGTTCCCGCGTGGTCAGGGACTTCTCCTGTGTCGCCGACGGACCGACCGAGGCCCGCACGGGTGTTGCCGTTCCCCTCGCTCACACTGCCGCCCCTCGGTGACATCCGGTCAGACTAGCTGTGCGCTCCGGGAGTTGCCTCCATGCGCCCTTGCGGACGACGATCCTACGTTTAGTGCCCGGGGGCGCATCAAGGGTCTCATGAGGACACGTGCGCGGGCGTACGGTCCCAGTCGTCCGGCAGAGACGGTACCGCCCAGGACGCGTTCGGGCGCCAGTCCTGCCAGCCGTCCGTGAACGGCGACCCCCAGGCCTCGATCGCCTCCACCGCGGACCGGCCCGCCGCCCGCACCCGTTCGGCCAGTCCGGCGTCCACCAGCCCGTCCCGCTGGGCCTGTGCGAACTCGTCCTCGTCCCGCCAGTGCCAACTGCGGTCCGGGTTCACGGAGATGTCCAGGAAGTGGTCCTCGGAGTCCACACCGCCCTCCCAACGGGCCAGCGGTTCCTCAAGATTGACGTACCAGTTCTTGAACTGCCAGCCCGGCTCCCAGAACAGCCACACCGACCACGGCAGTCCGGGCCGGGCCAGCTTCAGCACGCCCGTGCCGAACCAGCGGTCGCGCTGCACCGTGCGCGGCTTGGTGTAGCGCGACGCGAGCGGCTCCAGGTGGACGGGGGTGCCGTCGGCGAGCACCGGCTTCACGCACTCGGTGCCGGGGGCGAGCCACACGGCGAGCAGGTCGGCGTCGTCGCGCACGACGGTGACGGGGCGCGCGATGTGGAAGCGTTCGCCGCCGTTCTCCCGGTAGCGCCACAGGATCTGACTCCCGGGTGCCCAGGGGGCCGTGGGACCGTCCGCCGTCTCGCGTCTCATCGCTCCACCGTCTGCCATGAACAGATATTAGGTGGCACACGGGTACGACGCTGCGGCAGTCGTCACGGTTCACACGTCGGTTACCTCCGCGTGCCGACCGTCAGGGACGGGTCATACGCAGCACGTCCAGCGCCTCGTCGAGCTGTTCGAGCGTGAGGTCCCCGCGCTCGATGTAGCCGCCCTCCAGTACGACCGCACGGATCGTCGTGCGTTCGGCGAGCGCCCGTTTGGCGACCTTGGCCGCCTCCTCGTATCCGATGTACTTGTTCAGGGGTGTGACCACGGACGGCGAGGACTCGGCGTACTCCCGGGCCCGTTCGCGGTTCGCGGTGATGCCGTCGACGGTCCGGTCGGCCAGCAGCCGCGAGACGTTGGCGAGCAGCCGGATCGACTCCAGGACGTTCTTGGCGATGACCGGGAGCATCACGTTGAGCTCGAAGTTCCCGGCGGCACCGGCCGTGGCGACGGTGGCGTCGTTGCCGGTGACCTGCGCGGCGACCATCAGCACGGCCTCCGGGATCACCGGGTTGACCTTGCCGGGCATGATCGAGGAGCCGGGCTGGAGGTCGGGCAGGGCGATCTCGGCGAGCCCGGTGCGCGGTCCGGAGGCCATCCACCGCAGATCGTTGGCGATCTTCGTCAGCCCCACCGCGATGGTCCGCAGCTGCCCGCTGGTCTCGACGATCGCGTCACGCGCGCCCTGCGCCTCGAAGTGGTCGCGCGCCTCGGTCAGCGGCAGCCCCGTGGTCCGGGCGACCTCCTCGATGACAGCCGCGGAGAAGCCGGGCGGGGTGTTGATCCCGGTGCCGACGGCCGTACCGCCCAGCGGCAGTTCGGCGAGCCGGGGCAGGGAGGCCCGCAGCCGCTCGACGCCGTACCGCACCTGGGCGGCGTACCCGCCGAACTCCTGGCCCAGCGTCACCGGCGTGGCGTCCATCAGATGCGTACGGCCGGACTTCACGACGTCGGCGAACTCCTCGGCCTTGCGGCCGAGGGCGGCGGCGAGGTGGTCGAGCGAGGGGATCAGATCGCGGGTGACGGCGGCGGTGGCGGCGATGTGGATCGAGGAGGGGAAGACGTCGTTGGACGACTGCGAGGCATTGACGTGGTCGTTGGGATGCACCGGCCGGCCCAGCCGCTCGCTCGCCAGCGTCGCGACGACCTCGTTGGTGTTCATGTTGGACGACGTCCCCGAGCCCGTCTGGAAGACGTCCACCGGGAAGTGCTCGTCCCAGCGTCCCTCGGCGACCTCCGCCGCCGCCTCCTGGACGGCTTTCGCGATGTCCTCGTCGAGCACGCCCAGCCGCGCGTTGACCTTGGCCGCGGCGCCCTTGATCCGCGCGAGAGCCTCGATGTGGGCCCGCTCGATCCGCTGACCGGACACCGGGAAGTTCTCGACCGCCCGCTGCGTCTGCGCCCGCCACTTCGCGCCCGCGGGCACCCGCACCTCACCCATCGAGTCGTGCTCGACCCGATAACCCTGCTCCTCGTCGGCCACCGCCGATCACCTCCACCAGTCACAGCACCCAGGACGTGACAGGTGTTCCCCCACGAATGGATCTACGCCCACAGAAGGGACCGTTTCGAGCAGTCCCCTGCCCCCATCGGGCCGCACGGCGGCCCCGCCCCGAGCCTGCCGCCCGCCCGCGTCGTCCCGGCAGGGGCCCTTCGAGCCGGGCCTCCTGACCGCCCGCGTCGTCCCGCGGACGGCTTCGAGCCCCGGCACCCCTGACCGCCCGCTTCGGGCCCGGCAGGGGCCTTTCGAGCCGGGCTCCTGGCCGACTGTTCCGGCCCGGCGGGGGGCTTCGTGACCCGGGCCTCCTTACCGTCCCTCCTGACCGACCGTTCCGGGTGGTGGGTGGGCAAAGGTCCGGGGGCAGGGGGCGGAGCCCCCTGAGGACGGGACGGGTAGGGGTGGCGGGGGCGAGAAAAAACCCCGCCACCCCCCGACGTCAGCCCAGCCCAGGCCCCCGCACGGGAATCGACGTGAACGTCGGCGCAGGCGCCGGATCCTGGAAGAAGTCGTTCCCCTTGTCGTCCACGACGATGAACGCGGGGAAGTCCTCGACCTCGATCTTCCACACCGCCTCCATGCCGAGCTCCTCGTACTCGACGACCTCGACCTTCTTGATGCAGTCCTGCGCGAGCCGAGCCGCGGGCCCACCGATCGACCCGAGGTAGAACCCCCCGTGCGCCCCACACGCCTCGGTGACCTGCTTGCTCCGGTTCCCCTTGGCAAGCATCACCCTGGACCCACCGGCGGCCTGGAACTGCTCCACGTAGGAGTCCATGCGCCCGGCCGTCGTAGGACCGAACGACCCGGACGCGTACCCCTCGGGCGTCTTCGCGGGCCCGGCGTAGTACACCGGGTGGTCCTTGAGGTACTGCGGCATCTCCTCGCCCGCGTCCAGCCGCTCCTTGATCTTCGCGTGCGCGATGTCCCGCGCCACGACGAGCGGCCCGGTGAGCGACAACCGCGTCTTGACCGGGTACTTGGTCAGCTCGGCGAGGATGTCGTCCATGGGCTGGTTGAGGTCGATACGGACGACGTCACCCTCCTCCAGGTGCTCGTCCGTCGTGTCCGGCAGGAGCCGCGCCGGGTCGGTCTCCAGCTGCTCCAGGAACACACCCTCGGCGGTGATCTTCGCGACGGCCTGACGGTCGGCGGAGCAGGACACCGCGATGGCCACCGGGCAGGACGCGCCGTGCCGCGGCAGACGGACCACCCGCACGTCGTGGCAGAAGTACTTGCCGCCGAACTGCGCGCCGATGCCGATCTTCTGCGTGAGCTCGAAGACCTTCTCCTCCAGCTCCTTGTCCCGGAAGCCGTGGCCCAGCTCGGAACCCTCGGCGGGCACCTCGTCGAGGTAGTGCGCGGAGGCGTACTTGGCGGTCTTCAGGGCGTACTCGGCGGACGTGCCGCCGACCACGATCGCCAGGTGGTACGGCGGGCAGGCGGCCGTACCGAGCGAACGGATCTTCTCCTCCAGGAACTTCATCATGGAGGCCTCGTTCAGGACGGCCTTCGTCTCCTGGTACAGGAACGACTTGTTGGCGGAGCCGCCGCCCTTGGCCATGAAGAGGAACTTGTAGGCACCGCCGTCGGTGGCGTACAGCTCGATCTGCGCCGGGAGGTTGGAGCCGGTGTTCTTCTCCTCCCACATGGTGAGCGGAGCCATCTGCGAGTAGCGCAGGTTCAGCCGGGTGTAGGCGTCGTAGATGCCCCGCGACAGGGCCTCCTCGTCGCCGCCCTCGGTGAGCACGTTCTGGCCGCGCTTGCCCATGACGATGGCGGTGCCGGTGTCCTGGCACATCGGCAGCACGCCCGCGGCCGCGATGTTGGCGTTCTTCAGCAGGTCCAGGGCGACGAACTTGTCGTTGCTGGACGCCTCCGGGTCGTCGATGATCCGGCGGAGCTGGGCGAGGTGGGCCGGGCGCAGATAGTGCTGGATGTCGTGGATGGCCTCCTCGGCCAGCTTGCGCAGCGCCTCGGGCTCCACCTTGAGGAACGTCCGCCCGTCGGCCTCGAACGTGGAGACACCCTCGGACGTCACCAGTCGGTACGGGGTGGTGTCCTCTCCCAGGGGGAGCAGATCGGTGTACGCGAACTCAGGCATCTCAGCCCATTCCTCACTCTGACGGACGGCCGCCCGCCGACGCTGACGAGCCTCACCAGCGTAGAACCTGCCGCTGACAGTGAGCTTGTGAGGTAAGGCTCAGTCTGGGGTGTCGCGATCTATCGTGTTTGGGTACGCTGCTGTCGTGGACCTTCAGAAGCAGACCGCCCCCACACCCGCAGCCGAGCTGCGCGCCTCCGACGCCGACCGCGACCGGATCGCCGACATCCTGCGCGAGGCCCTGGCCGAAGGCCGGCTGACCGCCGACGAGCACGCCGAGCGCGTCGAGGGCGCCCTGACCGCCCGGACGGTCGGCGAGCTGGAGGTCTTCATACGCGACCTGCCCGCGGCCCACGCCCCGCGCCAGGCCGCCCCGTACGCAGCCCCCTACACGGCCCCGTACACCGCGCCGTACCGTCCGACGGCCGGCGCGATCCCCATCGACCCGGACGAGAACGTGGTCGCGGTGTTCGCGAGCGCCGTGCGCAAGGGCCGCTGGCGCGCGGGCCGCCGTATCCACGCCTACGCGATCTTCGGCAGCGTCGAGATCGATCTGAGCGAGGCCCTGTTCGAGTACCAGCAGGTCGTGATCAAGGCTTGGTCGGTCTTCGGCAGCGTCGAGGTCCGCGTCCCGGAGAACGTCTCGCTGCGCGGCACCGGCGGTGGTGTCCTCGGCAACTTCGAGGTGGCCCCGCTGGACGCGACCGACCCCGAGGCGCCGGTGGTGTTCGTGGACGGCTGGGCCGTGTTCGGCAGTGTGGAGGCGCGGCCCCGCCGCGGAAAGGTCGTCGCGGACATCATCGATCGCGTCCAGCACAAGGTCGAGAAGAGTTTGCGCAGGCATCTCGGTCATTGACGGATGTGAAGCGGTCCACTCCGGCGGTTGCCAACCGCCTGCATAGGCACGCGTACAGCGGGTAGACCTTGCTGCATCGTCTCTCGCTCGCGAAGCCGTCGTCAGGAGTAGACCGTGCTGCAAAGGCCGCATTCGTCCCGACAGGTAGCTGCCGTTCCGGACCGGCGGGTGCCAGCGCGGGACAGGGACCAAGACGCACCCTGGCACACCGAGGCGGTGTGTCGGCGCGACGAGGCCGGCCTGTTCTTCGCCCCGTCCAAGGAGCCCACCGCCGCCAGGCTGTCGCGCGAAGAGGCGGCCAAGCGCGTGTGCGCCCGCTGCCCGGTCATGGTCGAGTGTCGCGAGCACGCCCTGCTCCAGCCCGAGCCCTACGGCGTCTGGGGCGGCCTCACGGCCGCCGAGCGCCGGGTCGCCCTGGCCCGGCGCCGCCGCCGCGAGATGGAGCTCAAGAAGGCCTCCAGGGGGGCGGCCCGCATAGCTCAGGCGGGCTGACAGGCGCGGCGGACACAGCGGGAAGGGGCGCCCCCTCCGCACAGGGGGCGCGCCCCTTGTTCTGGACCTTGGACGCGTCCGCCGCCCGACGTGGGCGGCCCAACGCCCTGAAGCGGCGCGGGGAACTGAGCACACCGCCCACGACCCGCGCGACATGGCCTGGGCCGACGTGCCTGAAGGGGCGCGGGGAACTGCGCGAACACACCGCCCACGACCCGCACGACCCGCGAGACACGGGCCGGGCCGACGTGCCTGAGGGGCGCGGGGAACTGCGCGAACACCGCCCACGACCCGCACCCGCGCACGACGGGACGGCCCTACCGCACCCTCCGGCCGGAGAACGTCACTTGGCCCGGTCGAAGTCGATCGCGCTGTAGGCCCGCAGCTTGCTCAGCCGGTGCTCGGAGTCGATCCGCCGGACCGTCCCGGACTTCGACCGCATCACGATCGAGTCGGTCGTGGCCGTCTCCGACCGGTAGCGGACGCCGCGCAGCAGCTCGCCGTCGGTGATGCCGGTGGCCACGAAGAACACGTTCTCCCCGGTCACCAGGTCCTCCGTGGTCAGCACACGGTCGAGGTCGTGCCCGGCGTCGATCGCCCGCTGCCGCTCCTCGTCGTCCTTGGGCCACAGCTTGCCCTGGATCGTGCCGCCCAGACACTTCACCGCACAGGCGGAGATGATGCCCTCCGGCGTGCCGCCGATGCCGAGCAGCAGGTCCACGCCCGTGCCCTCGCGCAGTGCCAGGATCGAGCCGGCCACGTCGCCGTCGGAGATCAGCTTGATCCGCGCACCGGTCTCCCGGATCTCCTTGATCATCCCCTCGTGGCGGGGCCGGTCGAGGATGACGACGGTCACGTTCTCCGGCGCGGACCGCTTGGCCTTGGCGACCCGGCGGATGTTGACCGACACGGGCGCGTTGATGTCGACGAAGTCGGCGGCCTCGGGGCCGGTGACCAGCTTGTCCATGTAGAACACGGCGGACGGGTCGAACATCGCCCCCCGCTCGGTCGCCGCGAGGACGGCGATGGCGTTCGGCATGCCCTTGGCGGTCAGCGTGGTCCCGTCGATCGGGTCGACGGCGATGTCGACCTCGGGGCCCGTGCCGTCGCCGACGCGCTCGCCGTTGTAGAGCATCGGCGCCTCGTCCTTCTCGCCCTCGCCGATGACGACCACGCCGTTCATCGACACGGTCGAGACGAGGGTGCGCATGGCGCGCACCGCGGCACCGTCGGCGCCGTTCTTGTCGCCGCGTCCCACCCAGCGGCCGGCGGCCATCGCGGCGGCCTCGGTCACCCGGACGAGCTCCATGGCGAGGTTGCGATCGGGGGCTTCGGAGGGGACGTCCAGCTCGGACGGCAATTGATGATGCTCGGTCATCGGAGCGCACCTTTCTGATACGACGACGGCCGGATGAGGGTTCTGGTCCAAGACTCTATCGTCAGGACGACAAACTGAGCACGGGGCCCCACGGATGAGCGCCAGGGTCACCTGCGACCATAGGGGCGTGGCAGGCACCTACGGCAAGCAGAAGTCGGCTCGGGACATGATCCTTTCCCTGGGCCTCATCGTCCTGGCGGCGTTGTTCGTCTACATGTTCATCCCGCACGACGACCGTGAACCCGACGTCCGGCGCGTCGACTACCGGGTGGAACTGCTGACGGCACGCCGCGCGGCCGCGTACGCGGTGGCGGCCCCCGAGGGGCTGCCGAACTCCTGGAAGGCCACCTCCGTGCGCTTCCGGGGCGACCAGTCCGACGCCTGGCACCTGGGCTTCCAGGCCCCCGACGGCGAGTACGTGGCGGTCGAGCAGTCCACCGCACGGCCCGTCGTGTTCATCGACGAGACCAGCCAGGGCGCCAAGGAGACCGCGACCACCGAGCAGATCGACGGCCGCACCTGGACGCGGTACACCGGCGGCCGCTACGACGCGCTGGTCCTGCGGGGCGAGGACGGCGCCACGACACTGGTGACCGGCACGGCCTCCTTCGACCGCCTGAAGGAGATGGCCCAGGCGCTGAAGCTGGCCTGAGCCCGCGCAGACGGACACGAGAAGGCCCCCATGCCGGGGGGCCTTTTTCACCCGTGTTGCTCGCCTACGCGTCCACCCGCGCGCTCATCTACGCGTTCGCGTCGCTCTCAGGCACGGGAGGGGGCTCGCGGGAGAGGGACCTACTCGGGACTTACTCGAGACTCGCTCGGGACCTACTCGTCGTCCCCCGCGGCGTCCACGTCCGCCGCGTCCTCGGCCGCCAGCGCAGCGTCCAGCCGCGCCCGCGCGCCCTCCAGCCAGCGCCGGCACACCTTCGACAGTTCCTCGCCGCGCTCCCACAGCGCCAGGGACTCCTCCAGCGTCGTACCGCCCGCCTCCAGCCGCCGTACGACCTCGATCAGCTCGTCCCGCGCCTGCTCGTACCCGAGCGCCTCATCCACCTTGCCGGTCATCCGCCCACCCTAGGTCCTGTCGTCTCATTCCCGTCCGCCGCGCGACGCCCGGCATGCTCCCCCGCTGTGAGGGCGTGGGAGGTGCCCGCATCGGCCGCACCGGGCGAAAGCCCGAGTACGTCCGGTACGCGGACTTCTGCCCGGTACGCCGGGAGCACGCACCGGACTCCGCGCGGCCGCCCTTCGGGCGACGAGGCGAAGGTGACGACAGCCCCTGGACATCGCCGCGTCCTGGCACCTCGCGCAGCCATCAGACCTCTTCGATTCCCTCGACTCGTACGGAGAACTCGCCCTCGGCCACCCGTGCGCGCAGCGCCTCACCGGCCGTGACCTCGCCCGGATCGCGGACCGCGTGGCCGTCGGCCCGCTGGAGCACGGCATAGCCGCGCTTGAGCGTCGCCGCGGGGGAGAGGGCCACCACGCGCGCATGGGTGTGCGTCAGCTCCGAGTCGGCACGGTCGAGCAGGTGCCCCAGGCAGCGCCGGGACCGCTCCACCAGCGACGCCACCTGCTGGGCCCGCTCGTCGACCATGCGGTACGGGTCCTCTATCGAGGGCCGGGCCAGCGCGTGGGCGAGCCCGCGCTCCTCGCGCCCGAGGTAGGCATCCACACAGCGCCGTGCCCGGTCCCGCAGCTGCCGCACCCGCTCCAGCTCCTCGCCGACGTCCGGCACGACCTTCTTCGCCGCGTCGGTGGGCGTGGAGGCGCGCAGGTCGGCGACGTGGTCCAGCAGCGGATTGTCCGGCTCGTGGCCGATCGCGGACACCACCGGCGTACGGCACTCGGCGACCGCCCGCACCAGCTGTTCGTCGGAGAACGGCAGCAGGTCCTCCACGCTGCCGCCGCCGCGCGCGACGATGATCACGTCGACCTCGTCGAGCGCGTCCAGCTCCTTGACCGCCTGCACGACCTGCGGCACCGCGTGCACGCCCTGGACCGGGACGTTGCGCACCTCGAAACGGACGGCGGGCCAGCGGTGCCGGGCGTTCTCCAGCACGTCCCGCTCGGCGGCCGAGGCCCGCCCGCAGACGAGGCCGATCAGCTGCGGCAGGAACGGCAGCGGCTTCTTGCGCTCCGGCGCGAACAGCCCCTCGCCCGCGAGCGACTTCTTCAGCTGCTCCAGCCGCGCCAGCAGCTCGCCGACCCCCACGGGCCGTATCTCGGAGGCCCGCAGGGAGAGCTGGCCCCGCGGGGCGTACCACTCGGGCTTGGCCAGGACGACCACCCGGGCGCCCTCGCCGACCACGTCCGCGACGGTGTCGAACACCTGTCGGTAGCAGGTGACGCTCACCGAGATGTCGTACGACGGGTCGCGCAGGGTCAGGAACACGACCCCCGCGCCGGGCCGCCGGGACAACTGCGTGATCTGCCCCTCGACCCACACGGCTCCCAGCCGGTCGATCCACCCCCCGATGAGCCTCGACACCTCACCGACGGGCAGCGCGGACTCGGGACTCGTGTTCACAGCCATGCCGCGAGCGTATCGGCCCCCACCGACAATCCGGCCGCGAGCGAGGCCGGGCCCGCCGACCGGCCGCGGGCCTGAGGGCGCGGGGTGGCGCCGGGGGCGCGGGGTGGTGCCGGGGGCGCCGACCGGCCTCCACGCGCCCCCGCCGTGCCGCGGGCCCCCGCCGTGCCGCGGGCCCCCGCCGTGCCACGCGCCCCCCGGCCCGCCCGTTTCCCGGCCCGCCGACCGGGCGGGCGATCTTCCGGCCCCCCGACGCGGCCTTACGATGGGACGCATGACTGCTTCGTCTGGCCGCCGTGTCCTGCTCGCCGCCCCCCGTGGCTACTGCGCGGGTGTGGACCGCGCCGTGATCGCCGTCGAGAAAGCCCTGGAACAGTACGGGGCTCCGGTGTACGTCCGGCACGAGATCGTCCACAACAAGTACGTCGTGCAGACCCTGGAGAAGAAGGGTGCGATCTTCGTCGAGCAGACGGAGGAGGTGCCGCCGGGCAATATCGTGATGTTCTCCGCGCACGGCGTCGCCCCCGTCGTCCACGACGAGGCCGAGCGCGGCAGCCTCGCCACCATCGACGCCACCTGCCCGCTGGTCACCAAGGTCCACAAGGAAGCCGTCCGCTTCGCGGGTGAGGACTACGACATCCTCCTGATCGGGCACGAGGGCCACGAGGAGGTCATCGGCACCTCCGGCGAGGCCCCCGACCACATCCAGCTCGTCGACGGGCCGGGAGACGTGGCCAAGGTCGAGGTCCGCGACCCGTCCAAGGTCGTCTGGCTCTCCCAGACCACCCTCTCGGTCGACGAGACCATGGAGACGGTCGACGCGCTGAAGGACAAGTTCCCGCAGCTGATCTCCCCGCCGAGCGACGACATCTGCTACGCCACGCAGAACCGCCAGCTCGCCGTGAAGCAGATGGGGGCCGAGGCCGAACTGGTGATCGTCGTGGGCTCGCGCAACTCCTCGAACTCCAAGCGCCTGGTCGAGGTCGCCAAGCTCGCGGGCTCCCGGCAGGCCTACCTGGTCGACTTCGCCCACGAGATCGACGAGACCTGGCTGGATGGCGTCTCCACGGTCGGCGTCACCTCGGGCGCGTCCGTGCCGGAGGTGCTCGTCGAGGAGGTCCTGGAATGGCTCGCCGGACGCGGCTACGCGGACGTCGAGCTGGTGAAGGCCGCCGAGGAGTCCATCACCTTCTCCCTGCCCAAGGAACTGCGCCGCGACCTGCGCGCGGAGGCGGCCGCCCTGGTCGCCCAGCGGGGCGGGAGCGGTGCGGACCTCGCCGGGGCGGACGCAACGGGGGCGTGACCGTCAGTCGTCCGTCGTAACGTGGAGCCATGCAGATCTTCGGTGTGGACATCGGCGGTTCCGGCATCAAGGGTGCCCCTGTGGACCTGGACAGGGGCGACCTCGCCCAGGAGCGGTTCAAGGTGCTCACCCCGCAACCGTCGACCCCGGACGCGGTGGCCGACGGCGTGAAGGAGGTCGTCGAGCACTACGGCTGGACGGGCCCGCTCGGGGTCACGTTCCCGGGTGTCGTGACGAACGGCTCCACGATTCGCACCGCGGCCAATGTCGACAAGGGCTGGATCGACACCGACGCGCGCGCCCTGCTGGGCGAGCGCCTGGGCGGCCTCCCGGTCACCGTCGTCAACGACGCGGACGCGGCGGGCGTCGCCGAGATGCACTTCGGCGCGGGCCGCGACCGCAAGGGCACGGTCATCCTCGTCACCTTCGGCACCGGCATCGGCAGCGCGCTGTTCATCGACGGCGTCCTCGTCCCCAACTCCGAGCTGGGCCATCTCGAACTGGGCGGCCACGACGCGGAGAAGCGCGCCTCCAGCAAGGCCAAGGAGGACCACGACCTCACCTGGGAGCACTGGGCCCGCCGCGTCTCGAAGTACCTCGCCCATGTCGAGATGCTCTTCTCCCCGGAGCTCTTCATCATCGGCGGCGGCGTCAGCCGCAAGTCCGAGAAGTTCCTCCATCTGATCCACGGCATCAAGGCGGAGATCGTCCCGGCGCAGCTCCAGAACAACGCGGGCATCGTCGGAGCGGCGATGAGAGCGGTGGAGGCGGGCGAGGCGTAGGCCCGCGGCGAGCGGCGTGGGCCACGAGCCCGTCGACCGGCCGGGGGCTACCCGCCCGTCGACGGGCGCGCCTTCGCGGTGGCGCGGCGCCGCTGGACGGGGCGGAGCCGACGCGTGATGACGATGACACCGGCGACGAGGGTGCCCCCGTAGAGCCATCCGGCCTCGGTGGCGAGGGCGGTGAACAGGTTCATCAGGCGCGCCCCGACGCCCTCGCCCCCCGTGATCGGCAGCAGGCCGACGGTGAACGCGATCGGCACGACGACGGGACCGGTCACCAGGTTCCCCCGCCGTACCCAGGCCGCCGTCAGGGCGCACACCGGCAGGAACAGCACGCCGTACACCGTCAGGGACGAGCCGAACAGCAGCGCGTCCAGGAAGGCGAGCACGAGCATCACGGCGGAGCAGAACAGCCCGCCGCCGAGCCCGGTCAGCCGGGGGTTCGGCAACTGCCGCAGGCGCGCGGGGGCCGGGCCGGTGGGCCGCCGGGTGCGGGCGGGCCGGTTTCGCGGGGCCACGGCGGACGCGGGGCGTGAACCGCCGCGGGACGGGCGGGAGCCGTCCCGGAGGCGGCCCTCGCCCTGCGCCTGACGGGGCGGACGGGCGCCGTTCTGAGCGGGGCGCGGACCGGCATCCGCCGGGCGGCCCTGGCGCGGCGTCGACGGGGCGGCGGCGGGCCGGGCCGGGCGGGCGCCCGGATCGCCGGAGCCGGCCTGGGGCGGCAGCGGAGGCTTGCCGCGGCGCGGTCCGGACCGGTCTGGGCGAGTCCTGTATTGCTCCACTGGACCAACTTAGGTCGGTTTATGTGTCGAACGGCCCCTCAGACACGCCGGGGGACGAGCTTGGCCAAGCGTTCGACGGATCGCCGGGGGCCGGGCCCGCACCCCGTAAACTGGTGGATCGGCCAGGCTCTCCTCTGGCCCCGGCCCGAAGGCCGTATGGCCCCGAAGGCGCCCCCTGGCCCCTCTCACGTACGGGAAGACGCAACGTGTCGCTCACGATCGGAATCGTCGGTCTGCCGAATGTCGGCAAGTCGACCCTGTTCAACGCCCTGACCAAGAACGACGTGCTGGCGGCCAACTACCCGTTCGCCACGATCGAGCCGAACGTCGGTGTGGTGGGCGTCCCCGACCCCCGCTTGGCGAAGCTGGCCGAGATCTTCCGCTCCGAGCGCGTCCTGCCGGCCACGGTCGACTTCGTCGACATCGCGGGCATCGTGCGCGGCGCCTCCGAAGGCGAGGGCCTGGGCAACAAGTTCCTGGCGAACATCCGTGAGTCCGACGCGATCTGCCAGGTCATCCGCGCCTTCAAGGACGAGAACGTCGTCCACGTCGACGGCAAGGTCTCGCCGAAGGACGACATCGAGACCATCAACACCGAGCTGATCCTCGCGGACCTCCAGACCATCGAGAAGGTCCTGCCCCGCCTCCAGAAGGAGTCGCGGATCAAGAAGGACGTGGCCCCGAAGGTCAAGGCCGTTGAGGAGGCCAAGGAGATCCTGGAGAAGGGCGACACCCTCTTCTCCCAGGGCATCCTCCAGGGCACGGAGCGCGCCGAGCTGCTGCACGACCTGCACCTGCTGACGACCAAGCCCTTCCTCTACGTCTTCAACGTCGACGAGGACGAGCTGACCGACGACTCCTTCAAGGACGAGCAGCGCGCCCTGGTCGCCCCCGCCGAGGCGATCTTCCTCAACGCCAAGCTGGAGGCCGACCTCGCCGAGCTGGACGAGGCGGACGCCATGGAACTGCTGGAGTCGGTGGGCGCCGAGGAGCCGGGCCTGGCCACCCTCGCCCGCGTCGGCTTCAACACCCTGGGCCTGCAGACCTACCTCACGGCCGGTCCCAAGGAGTCCCGCGCCTGGACCATCAAGCGGGGCGCCACCGCCCCCGAGGCCGCCGGTGTCATCCACACCGACTTCCAGAAGGGCTTCATCAAGGCCGAGGTCATCTCCTTCGGCGACCTGGTGGAGACCGGCTCCGTCGCCGAGGCCCGCGCCAAGGGCAAGGCCCGCATGGAGGGCAAGGACTACGTCATGCAGGACGGGGATGTCGTGGAGTTCCGCTTCAACGTCTAATACGTTCGGCGAAAGGCCGTCTGACCTGCGGCGGAGCGGGTTGGGCGGCCTTTGCTGTCCGCGCAGAGTCCCCCGCGTGCCGGATGAGTCCGGCACGTGGGGGAGCGGTTACGCCGCTTCGTCGACCTGCGGCTGGGCATCGGCAGACTGGTGCGCGTACGCCTTGTCGACGGCGGCCCGGGTCCGCTCCTCGGAGTCGGGCCACAGGTGGGTGTAGATGTTCAGCGTCATGGCCGCATCAGTCGTCAGACGGCGCGGGCTGCGGGTAACCGCGAGACCCATGTCGTGAGCTCGACAGGTGCTCGGGCCGCAGCCCGCGGTATGGGTCGGGCTGAACGATGAGGGTCGGTGTTCCCCGGGCGGTGCGCTCCGCAGCCCACGCGTGGTCGAGGCTGGTGAAGTCGTCGTCGATCCAGACGGCGGGGGCGTCCGCCAGCCAGGCATCGACGTGGTCGCGTTTCCACAGGTAGCCGTTGGGGTGGCTGGTGGTGATCTGCGGGCGGGGGAGGTCGACGTGCGGCAGAGGCGGGAGGCCGAGGAGCGGTCCGATCAAGGTGGTGGCGTCCTGCCGCCAACTGGTGCACCAGACGGGGGTGACCAGGCCGGTACGGATCACTTCCATGAGCATGGGGCCGTGGGCGGGGTCGAGCCAGACGGTGACCGGGTTGTCGGCGCTCCGGCCGGTGGCGACGACGTCGTGGCGGGCGTGGGTGGCCGGGGTCGAGCCGTCCGCGTCGGGGAAGGGTACGAGGACGCCGTCGATGTCGAGGAGCAGGTAGGGCGGAGGCATCGGTTCCTCCGGGAGAAGCCGGGGCGTATGGCTGGTCAGAGCTTGCGAGTGCGGATCAGCAGGGCGGTGGGCCGGCGGCCCATGCGGGGGTCGTGGAACTCGTGGGCCGAGGTGAGCCACAAGCCGGCCTCGCTGAGGTGCCTCTCCCAGCGCTCGGTGTCGAACTCCCAGCGGGCAATGGGGAGCCGTGAGCGGTCGGGGAGGGTGACGAAGTCGCGGCGGGGCTGGTCGTCGCGGGAGGGGCTGTGGCCGCCGCGCTGCGGGTGGGGAACGGAGAAGGCGAGCACCCGGCCGGGCGTGAGGCGTTGGGCGATGGCCGGGAGCAGGAGCTCGGGGGCGACGAGCCCTATGGCGCCGAAGACGGAGTAGATCGCGTCGAACTGCTCGTCGGAGGCTTGCAGGTAGTGCAGGGCGTGCCCGGCGACGAAGGTGAGGTTGTTCAGCCGTCCGTAGTGGGAGCGGGCGCGGCGGACCTGGAGGCCGACCAAGTCGACGCCGGTGACGTGAGCGCCGTGGCGGGTGGCGAGGTGGGCGGCGTTGTGGCCGGGGCCGCAGCCGAGTTCCAGGAGTCGCTTGCCGCGCAGGTCGGGGCCGAGGATCTCGGCGCTGGGCCCTTGGCCGGGTCTCGTGGTCCACTCCATCCGCGCAGGCACGGACAGGGGTTCGGCGAGCCCGGCTGCGGTGCGCTGGAGGGGGTGTGCGTGCCATGGGGAAGCTTGGGCGAGCACGTCAGATCTCCAGGAGGTGGAGGACGTCGGTGAGGTGGCGGCGGACAGCCTTGATGTAGGCGGGGTCGGTGGCCGGGTCGTCGATCCAGCGGACGGACTGCTCCATGAACCACTCGACGGCCCACATGCGGTGCCAGCCCAGGGCCCAGTCTTCGGCGGCGAGCCCGCCTCGCGGGGCGAGGGCGTCGGGGGTGCCGCCGGCGGTGACGTACTGCTCCAGGAAGACGCGCAGGCGTACGCGCTGCGGGGGCTCGATGGTTCCGTGCCAGCTGGCGAGGTCGAGCAGGCCGGGGCCGGTGAAGGCGCGGGCGAAGTCGAGCAGCCGCCAGCCGCGCTCGCCGATGTGGAGGCTGGTGGGGTGGAACTCGGAGTGCACCCAGCCGAACGGTGCCAGTGTCGCTCCGGCCGAGCGGGCCTCGGCGGCCTGGGCGATCTGGTCGAGCGCGTCCTCGACGTCGTCGGCGTCCTGCCACCGGTCGGCCTTGCGCAGCCGTTCGAGGTGTTCCAGCGCCCGGGCCGGAAGTGCGCGCAGGCGCTCCTGGCCGAGGACGGGCAAGGGCGGAGCCGTACGGGTGCCGTGCAGGACCACGGCCGCGGCGACGCCGTCGAGGTCGTCGGCCTCGCGGACAGACGGTCCGAGGTCCTCCATGAGCATGCCGAGCCAGCCGTCCAGGACGGCGGAGGCGTGGACCTGGGGGACGGGGACGCCGAGGGTGTGGGCCAGGCGGAGGGCCTGGTCTTCGCTGTCGAACGGCTTCTTGGCGTACTTGAAGATGGCCGTGGAGCCGTCGGAGAAGGTCACGCGCTCGACGCCGGACATGGACCATACGCGCACCTCCTCCCGTACGGCGGTGGTCTGGCCGGTCGCGGTGAGCAGGTTGTCGAGGAGTTCGGCGCTGGGGTTCGTGGTCACAGGAGGGCTCCGGGGAGATGGTGGCGTCCGGGACGGGCGAGAGATACCGGCCCGCCCCGGAGCCTGATCGGGTGGGTTACGCGGCGGGATTCACGCGGTGGGCGTAGACCTGCTCGATCCAGCCCGCCTTGAAGGCCGCGAGGTCGTCGCGGAAGTTCGCCATCGAGGCACCGTAGGGCGCGACCACGCCGCCGGACTGGTCCGGCACGGACTGGCAGCCGTGCACGAGCCGGCCACCGAGGGCGGCGTGGGCCTTGATGGACTCGATCCGGCGGTGCTCGTTGAACCAGCCGCCGTGGTAGACCTCATCGAGCATCCCGCCCATCTCGTCGTCCAGGTCGAAGACGACGGAGGTGGCGGCGGGGAAGAACCAGCACGGGCCGACGTTGGAGATGTGCCCGTCCAGCTCGACCGTGATGGCCGTGGTGTCGATGGTGGTCACCGTGTCTCCGTCTCTGATCAGCCAGGTCCGGGCACAGGAATGCCCGAGCCTGGTGTGGGCGTACGGAACTTCGGGGTGCCGCCTGGACCAAGGGGGAGCCTGGATCACGGTCGCGCCGTTCCGGGCGGCTGCTGATAAGTGAACCGGTGGTCACGCTCGGTGGGACGGTGGGAGGCAGTTGAAGCGGTATACGCGGTTTACAGCTCCAGGGCGGAGGCGGTCGTGGCGGCGCAGAGAGACCCCAATTCCCGTCTGCGCGACGTCATCAACGCGGCCAGCTGCACCTACGAGGGCCTCGCCAGAGACGTGCGGCGCATCGCCGCAGAGAACGGCGAGATCCTCCAGACCAACAAGTCGGCCATCTCGCACTGGGTGAACGGCACCCGCACTCCTTCGGGCCGGGTAGGTCAGTACCTGGCCGAGGCACTGTCCCGCCGAGCGGGGCGCACGATCACCCAGACCGAGATCGGCCTCCAGGCCGGTGATGACGAAGAGCCGGCGGAATCCGACCCCGTCCTCGCCGTCACCGACCTGGGCCGCGCCGACGTCGAACGCCGCCGCTTCCTCGCCATCGCGGCCTTCACCACCGCCGGCGTCGCCATGCCACTGGGTTACGACCACGAAGCCACCGCCCGCATGCTCCGCGCCCGCACCGGCACGTCCCTGGTCGGCGCGGAGGACGTGGACGTCGTACGCCAGATCACCACGGCCTTCAGCGCCGCCGACGAGCGCCTCGGCGGCGGGCACGGTCTGACCACCGTCACCGCGTACCTCGCCGATACCGCCGCCCCCATGCTGCGCGGACGCTTCCCCAGCGAAGCGTTACGCCGGGCCGCCTTCGGCGCCGTCGCCGAACTCGCTTACCTCGCAGGGTGGAAACACCACGACCTCGGCCAGGAAGGCGCCGCCCAGCGCTACTACCAGGTCGGCTACAAGCTCGCCTGCGAAGCCGACCCCCACGGCCACGCCGCCTGGATGATGCGCGCCCTCGCCCACCAGGCCCTCAGCCTCAAGCAGCCGCACCACTGCGTCGACCTCGTCGAAGGCGCCCTCCGGGCCGGACTCGGCCACGTCGACGGCCAGACGGAAGCCCTCCTCCACATCACCCACGCCCGCGCCTACGCCGCCACCGGCGAGAACCCGTCGGCTGCCCGCGCCCTGCTCGCCGCCGAGGACGCCCTCCTCCGGGACGACGTCCCCCAACCCAGCTACTCCCGGGTGAGCGGCCCCGCCGCCGGCACCGTGGCCAGCCACACCGCCCGCACCCTGACCGACCTCGCCGACCACATCGGCACCGAGCAGCAGCACCGCGACGCCCTCACCCGCTGGGACCCCCAGAAGTACAAGCGCGTCCATGCCCTCACCCACGCCGACCTCGGCGACAGCCTCGCCGCCCAGGCCCGCGCCGACGAAGCCGTCGCCGCCTGGACCCAGGCCCTGGTCCTCATGGAGGGCATGACCTCCGACCGCACCCGCAAGGCGATCATCTCAATCCGCTCCACGCTCGCTGTCTACCAGCGCCGCCGCGTCCCCGGCGCCGTCGATCTCGCCCGCCGGGCCCGCGAGGTCCTCGCCTAACATGCCCAACAACCCGCCCAACGAAGGGAACACCGTGACCCAGCAGACCGACGACCAGCCGAAGGCCCTCAAGCCGGCGCTCGAATCGATGACCCTGCTGGTCGCCGCCGTCATCGTCCACGACAAGGCCACCAACCGCGTGGTCCTCCTCCAACGCAGCGAGAACGCCAAGTTCGCCCAGGGCATGTGGGACCTGCCCGTCGGCAAGAGCGAGCCGGGCGAACCGATCACTGAGACGGCCGTCCGCGAGCTGTACGAGGAGACCGGCCTCACGGTGAAGCCCGAGTCCCTCAAGGTCGCCCACATCATCCACGGCGCCTGGGGCGTCGAGGCCCCCAACGGCTTCCTCACGGTCGTCTTCGCCGCCCACGAGTGGACCGGCGAACCCGAGAACCGCGAACCGCGCAAGCACTCCCAGGTCCGCTGGGTCGACGCCAACGCTATCCCCGATGCCTTTGTGGATACCACGGCAAGCGCTCTTCGTCAGTATTTGAACAATGGGTCGGAAGTCTCGTTGAATGGGTGGTGAATCGGCCGGGATGTCGCCGGTGCATACCTATTTTCTCGCTGAGCGAAAGAGCGAGATAACTCCGGATGGAAGATGCCCCTCGGGGCTAGGTTCCGTGGACTGAGGACTTTCCCAGATGGGGAATCGTGACGTTACTACCCGGAATAGATCCAGGGGAACTCTGGATTCGCCAGCCAGAACTTCTTCCCCTATTCCAACCTGCCCCAGAACTTCCACGGCTTTCGGAAAAAGAGAAGGTTGCTCGGTCACTGGCATAACGCCCGGCTCGCGTCGCCGCCATCCTTTTGAGGAAAGATAAAGGACTGCATTTCTGTAGGTCACATCACTCATTACGCCCAGTTGCCGCGATCTGTAGAGCAGGGCCTGTGGACTCACATTCCAGTCGGCCTTCAAAGCGCCGAGGGTTCTCCAGTCTGCTTTTGGAGGGAGTAGGTCTCGCATCTCGTCGGCAGGCATCAGGAACTCTGCGGCAAATCGATTGGCCTGGTTTTCCGTGATGCGATCTCCGGGCTCCGGGCTAACGTGGCTGGTCAGGGCATGAATCCCCAGGTCAGGGGCCAGATCTTCGGGTCTGGCCCCTTCCTGTTTTCTCCGGCTGGATCAGCCTGTTTCCTGGCCGTGTGCTGACTCGGTGCTGACTCTCGGGGCGGGTCTGTACGTGCTCTGAGCTGGGGCTTCCGGGGTGCCGTGCCAGACCGGGCAGCACGAGGGACGCAGCTGGGGAGGGGCTGGGAAACCCGGTACGCATAGAAAGGGGTGCTGGGCAGGATGGGGGAGTGGCTGACCTGCTGTGGGATGACGTCAGAGGGTTCTTCGACCTTGATCTGATGGGCGCGCTGTCGGACGTGCTCGTTCCTGGGGCGTCGGTCGAGGATGGGCAGGCTGTCCTCGACCTTGTTGACGTGGGGGGATGGAAGCAGAGGCGGTTGCGGACAACCAGGACGCCCACAACACGATGGCTGACTACTTCTTCACCGACGGGCCGGCCATCAATGCGATCATCGTCGCCCTCGCGGATGCCTTCTACGAAGCAGCAGTCGATCAGCAGGTGGATTCAACCTGAGTAAGCGCCGAGGTCAGACGTCCTTGATCTGCACTTGGTCGCCGCACAGTTTCGACCAGTCATCGCGGTCCGAGGTCAGCACGAGGACGGGTGCCGGGGAGCGGAGCGCCATCGCGGCGACGAGGGCGTCGATGGCGTACTTGTGGCCGTGTAGACCGCCGGCGTCGCTCAGCAATTGCACCGCGGTGAGACTGTCCGCTTGGGTGACGTCTTGGACCTGAAGGCGGGAGAGCAGCCAGCGCAGCCGGGCGGTGTCCGTCTTCCCGTAGACGGCCTCCACCACCGTGAGGGCCGACACGAGGACGGGCACGCCCACGCGCCGAGCGGCCTCGATCCGGGTGATCATCTGACGGTCGTTGCGCAGCAGCAGCGACAGCGCCTGGGAGTCGAGCACCAGGGACCTGGCCGCGGGCTCCTTCATGCGGCGCTGTCGTTCGACGCGTAGGGCGCCGGTGAGTCACCGAACAATTCGCGCTGCGCGACCTGGACTTCGGCTTCGCTCAGCGGCTCGTGCTCGGCTTCGTAGGCGGCCACGATCTCGGCCAGGCCGTCCATGGCGAGCTGATGCCGGACCGCCGCCGTCACGTACGCGGACACCCCGCGCTTGCCGGTGCGTGTGCGCAGAGCACCGAGGAGTTCCGAGGGCATCGAGACGGAGATGTTCTCCGTGCCGCCGGGGCGGGATGTCTTCATGAGGGTAGTGTAGTACAGAAATTATTACAGCTCCGAAGTTCTGTGCGGCTTGCACTCTTGGTGCGTAGTCTTGGCGTTCTGGATCTTCTTGTACTTTGTCGAAAATCCCGCGCTGGGATGGTGCTGGGAGACGCGCCCACATACCTGCAGGTCAGAGGCTCGTGGTGGAGTTCCGCTTCGACGTGTAGCGAGCGAGCGCTCCATCTCCACGACGCTGACCTGGCAAACGCGCAGGTCAAAAGGGGTCCGACCGTTCGGGGTCGGGCCCCTCGCTGTTTCCCGTGCTGCTCAGGCGCTCGTTGCGTGAAGGTTCGTCCGCGTGTGACTCGCTGCGCGACTCAAAGTAAGATTCAATCTACGTAATAATCCATCTACGTTACTTGGAGCCGTGTCGTGGAGTTCCAAGGTCGGGCCGGGGATCTCGAACTGCTGGCAGGGCAGTACCGGGCGGTGGCGGAGGGTGCCGGCGCCACGCGAGGGCGGGCTGTGATCATGACGGGCCGTCGTCGCGTCGGGAAGTCACGGCTGGTCCAGGAGTTCTGCGATCGCTCGGGAGCTCCGTACGTGGTGTTCCAGGCCACCCGGGGACGCAACCCGGTGACGGAACGTGCCGACTTCGCCGCGACCCTCGCGCAGTCGCTGTTGCCGGGGGCGGAACTGGTCGCAGGCCTTCAGTCGCAGGACTGGAACCAGGCCCTGCGCTCCCTCGCACTCGCGGTGCCCGACGACTCTCCCAGCATCGCGGTGATCGACGAGGTGCCCTGGCTGGTCGAGCAGGATCAGGAATTCGAGGGCGCACTCCAGACCGTCTGGGACCGGCACCTGTCCTCCAAGCCCGTACTTCTGCTGCTGGTCGGCAGCGATACATCGGTGATGGAGGCGCTGCAGTCGTACGGGCGCCCGTTCTTCGGCCGCGCGGCGAAAATGCTTGTCCGTCCCCTGAACCTCGCCGACGTGCAGGACATGACTGGACTCGACGCCGCGGCGGCCGTCGACGCCCAGTTGATCACTGGTGGATTCCCCGAGATCGTGCAGTCGTGGCGGCCGGGAATGGACCGTACGGCCTTCCTGCGGGCGTCGGTCGCCAATCCTCTCTCACCCTTGCTGGTGGCCGGCGAGTTGTCCCTGCTGGGTGAGTTCCCCGAGGCTTCGCATGCACGGGCCGTGCTGGAAGCGGTCGGCAGCGGTGAGCGCACCTTCAGCACCATCGCGGCCCGGGCGGGCGGAGCCGGCGCGCTGCCGTCGGGCACGCTATCCCCGCTGCTGGCCGTGCTGCAGGACAAGCAGGTCCTGGCCGCTGATCTCCCGCTGTCCGTCAAGCCGGACACCAAGAACAAGCGTTACCGGATCGCGGACCCGTATCTGCGGTTCTGGCTGGCCTTCCTGGCACGCGCGATCCCGCTCATCGAGCGTGGCCGCGGTGACTTGGCGCTGGAACGTATCGAGCGGTCGTGGGCCACCTGGTGCGGACGAGCGGTCGAGCCGCTGGTCCGTGAGTCCTTGCTGCGTCTGGTGCCCAATGACGAGTGGCCCGGGACCGAGGCCGTCGGCGGCTGGTGGAACCGTCAGAACAACCCCGAGATCGACCTCATCGGCACAGACCATGAGCCGGTGGCCCGGCAGGTGCACTTCGTCGGGTCGGTCAAGTGGCTCGAGACCCAGCCCTTCGGGCGCCATGACTACGACGCCTTGGTACGTGACATGCTCGCCGTCCCCGGCACCGCACCGGACACCCCCTTGGTGGCGGTCTCCCGCTGCGGGGCGACCGAGGATCTGCCCCTCACCACGTGCTGGGGGCCCGAAGACCTCGTGCGGGCATGGCGGGCCCGATAGCCGGGAGCAGCCCCCGCGCCCTTCGCCGGCGGTCCGTTGTCAGTGGCCCCTGTCATCATCCCGCCATGTTCTTCGACGACTTGGTGACCGACTCCCACCGGGACGACGGGCTGGACGGCGTCCGGGTGGCCGCGCTGGGCCGGGGCCGCGTGCTGGTCGGGCTGCTGGCACGGGAGCGGGAGGCACACGCCGCGCTGCCGGCCGACTGGCACGGGCGGGCCGGGCACGAGGCGTCGCTCGGGCGGATCAGAGTCGAGATCGGAAGCTGGCTCGCGGCCGCCCTGGACGAGGACGGGCGGGCCGCGGCCGTGTGCCTGATGCTGGCCGCGAGTTTCGGCGCCGACGGATTCTGGGACTACGACGCCGAGATCGACGGTCTGATGAAGCGGCTGGACGGCTGGAGCGGCGACGAGGCCGCGGTGCTGTTGCTGCGCGCCTGCGAGTACGACATGGACCACTGGTTCGCCCGAGGACTCTCCGCGGCGCTCGGGGCCGTCGAGCGGCTGGACGCCGACGGCCGCGCTGCGGTCGCGCCCTGGCTGCGCCACGCCCAGGCGCACCTCGCCAAGGGCCAGGTCGGCGCGCGCGAACGCCGCTCGCTCACCAAGCGCCTGACCGGCCTGCTCGGGGAGGCCGACGAGGCGGTCGTGCCCGCGGGGCTGATCCCCGCCCACGCCCCCTGGGCCGCACCCCTGCGGGAGCGGGCCGAGAGCGCGCCGAGCAGGGGACTGGCCCACCTCGTCCAGCACCTGGCCGCGCTCGCCGGACCCCGGCCCACCCAACGCTGGCGGCGCACCTGCGTGGAGGCGGTGGACGCGGCGGCCGCGCGCGGGACCGTGGCCGAGATGCTGGAGGCACTGGCCGAGGGCGACCCGCTGTGCAGCCGGGAGGCCGGGGCGGGGACCGCCTGGATCGGGGACGGGTACCACTACCACTACCTGGCCCACGACAGGGACACCGATCTGGCGCGCGGTGCCGTGTGGGCGGCCGCGCTCACCGAGACCCCCGCCACCGTCCGGCAGCTCGGCGCGCTCGCGCTGCGCGCCGGTGGCCCCGGCTCCGGGATGCGGGAGGACCTCAAACTCGCGGGCGCTGCGATCAACGCGCTCGCCGAGGTCGAGGACCCGGCCGCCCTTGAGGAGCTGTGGCGGCTCGGGTCCCGGATCAAGCACCGGGCACTGCGCAAGCAGCTCGACACAGCGGTGGTCACGGCCGCCGGCCGGCAGGGCATCACCCCCGAGCAGCTCGTCGAGCGCAGCGTGCCCCGGCACGGCCTGGCCGCCGACGGCTCCCTCGAACGCGGCCTGGGCGGGCACCGCGTGCGCCTGGCGATCGAGGACGCGGCGACCGTGCGGCTCACCTTCACCCATCCCGACGGCCGGACCTCCCGCACCGCACCGGCCGCGCTCAAGGACGGCCACCCGGAGGAACTCGCCGACCTCAGATCCCTGGCCAAGGCGGTGCGCTCCACGCTGTCGGGCGAACGCGCCCGCGTGGAGGCGCTGATGTCGGCCGGGCGCGAGTGGCCGTACGACGAGTGGTGCGCGCACTACCGCGACCATCCGGTCACGGGGGTGCTCGTCCGCGGGCTGATCCTGGAGTACCGCGACGCGGCGGGCGACTGGCACGCCGTCGCGCCGGGGGCCGTACCGCCGGGCGAGCCGGCGCGCGTGCGGCTGTGGCATCCGGTCCGGGCCTCGGTGGAGGAGATCGGCCGGTGGCGGGAACGGATGGTCGTCGACCGTCTGCGGCAGCCGTTCAAGCAGGCCTTCCGCGAGATCTACCTGCTCACGCCCGCCGAGGAGAGGACCCGCGGCTACTCCAACCGGTACGCCGCGCACATCGTTCACTACCAGCGGCTGTACGCCCTGTTCAAGGAACGCGGCTGGCAGTCCAACTACCTCGGCTCCTACGACGGCGGCTACGACGGCCGGGCGCGCGGGGAGTTCGGCGACGGCCGGTGGCGGGCCTGCTTCCACCACGAGCCCGTGCCGGGCGACCACGGCCACTACTCGCCGGACCACGCGGCGACCGACCAGGTCCGTTTCGAGCGGCGCAGCGGCCGCCGCTGGCAGGAGGTGCCGCTGGCCGAGGTCCCGCCGCTGGTGTTCAGCGAGGCCATGCGCGACGTGGACCTCTTCGTCGCGGTCACCTCCATAGCCGCCGACCCCGACTGGACCGACCGCGGCCCCCGGCGCGCCTACTGGGAGCGGGCCGGTTTCGCCGAGCTGACCGGCAGCGCCGAGTCCCGCCGCGACGCGCTGTCCCGCATCCTGCCCCGGCTGAAAATCGCCGACCGCTGCACGCTCCACGGCCGCTTCCTCGTCGTCCGCGGGGACCTGCGCACCTACCGCATCCACCTGGGTTCGGCGAACATCCTGATGGAGCCGGACGACTCGTATCTGTGCATCGTCCCCTCCGGCCGGACCGGCACGGGCAAGGCCTTCCTGCCCTTCGAGGACGACCGCCTCTCGCTGATCCTGAGCAAGGCCTTCCTGCTGGCCGCCGACAGGGCGATCACCGACGAGACGATCCTCGCGCAGCTCGCACGCGGCGCCTGACCGGCCGGAAAGGGCCCTCCACCCGCCCTCGGCCACCCGCTCTCGGCCGTCGGTCATCCGCCGTCGGCCACCCGCCCTCGGCCACCGGTCATCCGCCGTCGGTCACCTGCCGACAGGCCTCCGCGTACGCCCGCACCAGCGGCCTGTTCCCCTCCTCGCGGCGCCAGGCGAGGGCGTACCGGCTGGGAGCCAGGCCGGTGACGGGGCGGGTGGTGACGCCGCCGAGGGTGATCAGCGGGGCGTTGCCCTGCGCGACGAGGCAGACGCCGAGGCCCGCGACAAGGGCCTCGTACGTCTCCTCCGTGCTGGCCACCTCGGCACCCACCCGCGGCGGCCGGCCGGCTCGGGCGTCGGCGCCGAGCCAGAAGTCGCGCAGCGGGCCGGCGCTGTGCGGCAGGGCGAGGAACGGCTCGTCGGCCAGGTCGGCGAAATCGATCTCGGCGCGGGCGGCCAGTGGATGACCGTCCGGCAGCGCGAGCAGCCGGGGTTCCTCGACGACCACGGTCCAGGCGTAGCGGTCCGGTCCGGGCAGCGGCAGCCAGACGAAGGCGACGTCGGTGTCGCCGTCGGCGAGGCCCGCGGTGGGGTCGTCCCAGGTCACCTGGCGCAGCCGCAGCGCCGCCTCGGGGTGGGCGGCGGTGAAGCGGGAGCGGATCGCGGGCAGCAGTCCGCCGCGGCCGGGGCTGGTGCTCATGCCGATGACCAGCGTGCTGTGCTCGGCGGCCCGTGCCCGCTCGACCGCGGCGGCGGCCTCCTCCCAGGCCCTGAGCACCTGCCGGGCGTGCGGCAGCAACGCGCTGCCCACGGCGGTCAGTTCCACGCCCTGGGGGTCCCGGCGGAACAGCCGCACGCCGAGCTGCCGCTCCAGCGCCCGGATCTGTTTGCTGAGCGCGGGCTGGGAGACGTACATCCGTTCGGCGGCGCGGGTGAAGTGCAGTTCCTCGGCGACCGCGACGAAGTAGCGGAGATCGCGTCCATGGACGTCCGGCGTCATGCCTATGAGTTATCACGGTGGATCTTGGACGTGGGGCGTTCCGTGGACGAGGGTGGAGCACGAGAGAGAGCCAACTCGAACGAACGGGGATCGATCCTGATGAGCAAGGTGTGGTTCGTGACAGGCGCGAGCAGCGGTTTCGGCCGGGCGGTCACCGAGGCCGCGCTCGCCGCCGGCGACGTCGTGGTGGGCGCGGCCCGCAGGACCGGGGGCCTGGACGACCTGGTGGCCGCGCACCCCGACCAGTTGGTGGCGCTCGCCCTCGACGTCACCGACACCGCGGCCGCAGAGGAGGCCGTCCGCGAGGTCGTCGCCCGGCACGGCCGGATCGACGTCCTGGTGAACAACGCCGGCCGGACGCACGTCGGCGCCTTCGAGGAGACGACCGACTCCGAGCTGCGCGAGCTGTTCGACCTGCATGTCTTCGGCCCGGCCGCGCTGGTGCGGGCGGTGCTGCCGCACATGAGGGAGCGGCGCTCGGGCGCGATCGTGCAGATGAGCAGCATGGGCGGGCAGATGTCCTTCGCGGGCTTCGGGGCGTACAGCGGTACGAAGTTCGCGCTGGAGGGCATGTCCGAGGCGCTCGCGGACGAGGTGCGGGAGTTCGGCGTCAAGGTGCTGATCGTCGAGCCGGGCGCGTTCCGCACCTCGCTGTTCGAGGGCGGCCGGGCGGGCGCGAGCGAGGACAGCGGCGCCTACGGCAAGGTGAGCGAGACGCGGGCGTTCGTCTCCGGCGGCCACGGCACCCAGCCCGGCGACCCGGCGAAGCTCGCGGCCCTGGTGCTGGCCGCTCTGGAGGCCCCCGAGACCCCGCTGCGCCTGCCGGTCGGCGACGACGCGGTCTCGGCCGTTCTCGGTCACCTCGACCAGGTCCGCGCCGACGTCCTGGCATGGGAGAAGCGCGCGAGGGACACGGCGTTCGACGCCTGACCAGGACCTACGAGACCTTCAGGGGTGCGCCCGCGGGGCGCACCCCTGAAGGTCTGACGTAAAGCTGAAGTCAAGTCATGTCAATGGCATGGCAAGCCTGTTACGTCCTTGCAGGCCCTTGTGCAATTCCTGCGGAACCCTCAATCTTTCGGCTGACGCACAGGAGCGCCACAGTGGATTGACATGTCCCTGTCGTGCCCGCGGTGTCTGCTCGACGCACCATCCCCACCAGCAGCGCACCACCGATTGAGGAGGATCCCTCAGATGGCAGCGATGCGTACCTCAGGCGGAACCCCCAGACGGACCCAGAGGCGAAAGGTGGCCGCGATCGGTGTGGCGGCCGGTGCCGCGCTCGTCGCGGGTCTCGTTTCCGCCCTGCCCGCGGGCGCGGCACCCGCCGCCCCCGAAGGCCGCATCCAGTACGAGGGGGCGGCCAACGCCGTCGCCGACAGCTACATCGTGACCCTGAAGGCCGACCGGGCCCGCTCCACCACCACCGCGGGACGCGCCGTGCCGGCCAAGTACGGGGCCACGATCGAGCGAACGTACAAGAAGGCGCTCAACGGCTTCGCGATCCAGGCCAGTTCGGCCGAGGCCAAGCGGCTCGCCGCCGACCCGTCCGTCGCCTCCGTGGTGCAGAACCGCACCTTCCACGTCGACGGGACCCAGCCCAGCCCGCCGTCCTGGGGCCTGGACCGCATCGACCAGCGCAGCCTCCCGCTGAACAACTCCTACACCTACCCGGACTCGGCCGGGCAGGGCGTCACCGCGTACATCATCGACACCGGTGTCCGCATCAGTCACGGCGACTTCGGCGGCCGGGCCTTCAACGGCTACGACGCCATCGACAACGACAACGTCGCCCAGGACGGCCACGGCCACGGCACCCATGTCGCCGGCACGGTCGCGGGCAACGCCTACGGTGTCGCCAAGAAGGCCCGTGTCGTCGGCGTCCGCGTCCTGAACAACTCCGGCTCCGGCACCACCGCGCAGGTCGTCGCGGGCATCGACTGGGTCGCCCAGAACGCGGTCAAGCCGGCCGTCGCCAACATGTCCCTGGGCGGCGGCGCCGACACCGCGCTCGACAACGCCGTACGCAACGCGATCACCTCCGGCGTCACCTTCGCCGTGGCGGCGGGCAACGAGACGACCAACGCCTCCACCCGCTCGCCCGCACGCGTCACCGAGGCGATCACGGTGGGCGCCACCACCAGCACGGACGCCAAGGCCAGCTACTCCAACTACGGCACGGTGCTGGACCTGTTCGCGCCGGGCTCGTCGATCACCTCGGCGTGGAACACCAGCGACACCGCCACCAACACCATCTCCGGTACGTCGATGGCGACCCCGCACGTCGCGGGAGCGGCGGCGCTGTACCTCGCCGACAACCCGACCGCGACGCCGGCGCAGGTGAGCACGGCCCTGGTGAACGCGGCCACGCCCAACGTGGTCACCAGCCCCGGCACCGGTTCGCCCAACCGCCTCCTCTACGTCGGCGGCGGTACCCCGAACCCGCCCGGCCCGCGCTTCGAGAACACCGGTGACTACGCGATCAACGACAACGCCACCGTCGAGTCGCCCGTCACCGTCTCCGGCGTCAGCGGCAACGCGCCCGCGACCCTCGCCGTCGAGGTCAACATCGTCCACACCTACATCGGCGACCTCCAGGTCCAGCTGATCGCTCCCGACGGCAGCGCCTACACCCTCAAGGCGTTCGGTACCGGCGGCAGCTCGGACAACATCAACACCACGTACTCGGTGAACGCCTCCTCCGAGGTGGCCAACGGCACGTGGAAGCTGCGCGTCACCGACAACGCGAACCTCGACACCGGGCGCATCGACGCCTGGGCACTCCAGTTCTGACCTTCCACCGCTGATCCAGCCGTACTCGTCCTCGCGGAAGACCACTCCCGCGAGGACGAGCCGCGTCCACGCGTCGGGGAGTCGCGCTCGGCGGGGCAGACCCAAAAGCCTGGGCGTTGCGCAACTCGGCGCGACGAGGTGCCGCCGCGCCCACCCGTGCCGCCCTTGGCGGCACGCATGCCCGCGGCTGGGGGCGGCGGAAAGCCGCGTACGGCGAGGAGGGGACGTGTCGGGGGGTGTCCGCCCGCAGCGGACGGCGGCAACCGCCCTCTGCCCCCGTAGGAGGCCAGTTCGGCGGACCGAGGACGGACACCCCCCGGCGCGGCCCCGCACCACCCACCCACACGGCGCGCTGCACAGCCCCCACCCGCACGGCGCGCTGCACAGCCCCCACCCACACGGCGCGCCGCAACAACCCCCACCCACACAACGCGCCGCAACACCACCCACCCACACGGCGCGCCGCAACAACCCCCACCCACACGGCGGGCTGCCACACCACCCACCCGCACAACACGCCGCAACAACCCCCACCCACACGGCGGGCTGCCACACCACCCACCCGCACAACGCGCCACAACAACCACCCCCACAACGCGCTACATCAAACAACCACCCACACAGCGCGCTACTTCAGCCCCGACTTGTCCGGTTCGTCACCCGCATACCGCGCCCGGCGACGGCAGCCGTACCATGCGCCCAGCCGCACATCTGTTCTGTCGTCGAATCAGGAGCACGGTAACCGTGTCCATACCCCCGCCGCCCGGCCCCCAGGGCCAGTACCCGCCACCGGGCCCGTACGGCCCGTACGGCCCGCAAGGCCCGTACGGTCCGCAGCCGTACCAGCAGCCCTGGCCGCCGTACAGCCCGCAGCGGTCGACGGTCAACGGGCTGGCGATCGCCGCGCTGGTGCTGGGCATCCTGTGCTTCGTGCCCGCCCTCGGCCTGATCCTGGGCCTGGTGGCGCTGCGGCAGATCAAGCGGACGAGTCAGCGCGGACGAGGCATGGCGGTCGCGGGCAGCGTCCTGTCCTCGGTCGGCATCGTGCTGTGGGTGCTGTTCTTCGCCACGGGCACCGCGTCCGACGCCTGGCAGGGCGTCAAGGAAGCCGCGAAGGACGACATGATCCTGCGGGTCGACAAGGGCAAGTGCTTCAACACCACCACCGGCTCCCTGGAGGGCTTCACCTACGACGTCGACGAAGTCCCCTGCTCCGGTGAGCACGACGGCGAGGTCTTCGCCACGGTCACCGTCCCCGGCAGCACCTACCCCGGCGACTCCCGTGTCACCGACCTCGCCGACGACAAGTGCTACGAGCTCCAGGGCGACTACGTCATGGACATCTGGGCCCTGCCCGAGAACGTCGACGTCTACTACCTCACCCCCACCCCCGAGAGCTGGCGTCTCGGCGACCGCGAGATCACCTGCGTCCTCGGCAACACCGACGCCGAGGGCAGCCTGACCGGCTCGCTGCGCACCGACGAGACCACCCTGGACGCCCACCAGCTCGCCTACCTCAAGTCGGTCATCGCGCTGGACGAGGTCACGCTGGAGGAGCCGGAGGAGTACCCCGACGAGGACCTCCCGGCGAACACCGGCTGGGCGCGCGAGATGGAGGGCGCCCTCGACGAGCAGGCCGCGGCCCTGCGCAAGCACGCCTGGCCGGCCGCCGCGAAGGCCCCGATGGAGGCCCTGGCCGCCGAACTGGAGGCCTCGGCCGACGACTTCGGCAAGGCGGCCGACAGCACCGACCCGGACGTCTTCTTCGACCACTACGACGACGGCTACGGCTTCGTCGACGGCGAGGCGACCATCGACGCCCGCGAGGCGCTGGACCTGTCGACGACTCCTCCGGCGTACGACTACGACGACGGGGACGGCGGCGACGGTGGCGGGGGCGGCGGCGAGGGCGGCGGCCTCGACGTGTGAGCTTGAGCCGGACTCGAGCGACGGCGCGCGCCCGGAGGTGTGAGCGCGGCTATAGCGGGGAGAAAGTGCCTGCGTAAAGCCCCTCGGGGGCACTTGTCATCACATCGAGTGATTCTCTGGCCTTTGCTTGCACGGCTCAACCCACGGTTGCCAGTCTGTTGCTGTCTGTACAACCTGATGGGAGCGGCCAGTGACATTCGGTGAGCAGCCGGCGTACCTGCGTGTCGCGGGTGATCTCCGCAAGAAGATCGTCGACGGCTCGCTGCCACCGCACACCCGGCTGCCGTCCCAGGCGAGGATCCGCGAGGAGTACGGCGTCTCGGACACGGTCGCGCTGGAGGCGCGCAAGGTGCTCATGGCGGAGGGCCTGGTCGAGGGCCGCTCCGGCTCCGGGACGTATGTGCGCGAGCGCCCCGTGCCCCGCCGCGTCGCCCGCTCCGGCTACCGCCCGGCGCACGGGGCCACCCCGTTCCGCCAGGAGCAGGCCGACGCGGGGGCGCGCGGCACCTGGGAGTCCGGCAGTGAGCAGGCCGCGGCGAGCAGGGCCGTCGCCGAGCGGCTCGCCATCGAGCCGGGCGACCGCGTGATGTGCACGCGGTACGTCTACCGGGAGGCGGGCGAGCCGATGATGCTCTCGACCTCCTGGGAACCCCTGGCCGTCACCGGCCGGACCCCCGTGATGCTCCCCGAGGAGGGCCCGCTGGGCGGCATGGGCGTGGTCGAGCGCATGCGGGCCATCGACGTGATCGTGGACAACGTCACCGAGGAGGTCGGGGCCCGCCCCGGCCTCGCCGAGGAACTGCAAGCCCTCGGCGGTGTCCCCGGCCATGTCGTCCTCGTCGTGCAGCGCACCTTCTACGCGTCCGGCCGCCCGGTGGAGACCGCCGACGTCGTCATCCCCGCCGACCGCTACCGGGTTTCGTACCACCTGCCGGTGAAATAGCGCGCACCGGTGACACCCAGCACACAGGTGCGGAAGACGCCCTCCGGCGCGCTCGACAAGCGCTGTGGCGCGCCCCGTTGAGTTTCGGCCGTCCTCGCAGGTCGCCACAGGTGTCCGCGGTGCGCCACCCCAGGCGTACGCCGCAGCGCGCGGGCGACCTGCTCGCCGTTGTGCGCCCGTGGGCTACTGGCCGGTTGCCCACCTGTCGCGTACCTCTTTGTGAAAAGGCGTATTCGCTCCGTGAAGGTAGGGCGTAGGCTCAGGCATATGCGCAGTGGGGTTTCCTCAGCGGGAGAGGCGCGGTGCGTACCGCGGGCGGGATGTGGAGGGGTGCGATGAACGACGGCGGCACCATCCCCCTTCCCTGGCTCGTCATACGCCAGGACGACAACGGCAATCGCTACCGCGTGGGCCGGTACGCCACCCGTGCCGAGGCGCAGAAGATCGCCGACAGCCTCGACGCCCGCGGCCACAAGCAGCTCTACCTGGTCGAGCGCATCAGCCAGAACGGCAGCGGCGTACGCAACTGACCTGGGCCGGGCGGCCGGTCCGGCCGGTGGGCGCGCTCCCGTAGGCTCCGGGACATGAAGGAACACACCGTGGTCGTCGGCGCCGCGCTCGTCGACGGCGGGCGGCTGCTCGCGGCGCGTCGCAGCGCGCCCCCCGAGCTGGCCGGGCGCTGGGAGCTGCCGGGCGGCAAGGTGGAGCCGGGGGAGACGCCCGAGGCCGCGCTGGTACGGGAGTTGCGCGAGGAACTCGGCGTCGACACGGATGTGCTGGCGCGTGTGCCGGGGGAGTGGCCGCTGCGGCCGCCGTACGTGCTCCAGGTGTGGACGGCCCGGCTGCGGCCCGGCTCCGGCGAGCCCAAGCCGCTCCAGGACCATGACGAGTTGCGCTGGCTCGGCCCCGACGAGCTGTGGGACGTCGACTGGCTGGACCAGGACGTGCCCGCCGTGCGAGAGGCGGCCAAAGAGCTCGCGTCGTAACGGGAGGCCGCCGCGCGGGTACCCGGCACCCCTCGAAGCGGGGCGCGTGAGGCGCGTACGGGCGGCAGGGGCTGACGCTGTGTGCGCCGTTCGTGCCACAGTGCGCTGCCCTGGACGGTAGCGTCCCTCCGATACCGGGTATGTGCCCATTAACCCCATGAAATCGGACATGGGTGGGCTCGCTGGCCTGGGAAGTGATCGGCTTGATCGACACCGAAGGCGACCGCGCCGAGTGGACTTTCCCGGCGGACCCCGGAGCCGTGCGCACCGCCCGCGCCCACGTTCGCCGGCAACTCCACATCTGGGACCTCGACAGCGTCGGCGACATCGCCGCCCTGCTGGTCAGCGAGCTGGTGACCAACGCCCTGCGGCACGCCACGGGCCCGATAGGGGTCCGCTTGGTGCGCCCCGCCGGACTGCCCCGGACCCTTCTGGTCGAGGTCTCCGACCCGCTGCCCGACCCGCCCCGCGAGCGCGCCGCCCGTCCCGAGGACGAGAGCGGACGCGGTCTTCAGTTGGTGGCGTCGAGCTCGCGCCGCTGGGGTACGCGCCCCGGGGGAACGGGCAAGACGGTGTGGTTCGAGCTCGCCGTACCGGGCTGAACTGCCCCGCCGGGCCGAGCTCCCAGGACGGCCCGGACCGGTCACCCGGACACGGCCCCACGGGGGTGGCACGGGTGTACAGCCGGAGCACTCCCGTCGAGCGTCACCAACCGGCTGCCGAGAGGTCGCGCCCGGTGTGGTTCGACGGCGTGTGCGCTGGTTAGAAGTCTGGAAGTGTTCTCGCAGCAGGCACCGAAAACACTCGGACCGTGCTGTGATCGTGAACACCGTGTTGTGCGGCCCCGTTGTACTGGATACTGCGGGCAGCCGCCGCCGGTGACCGGTGCCGGACGCGGTGAGCTGGAGGGGACGGTTCGCGTGAGCGAGATACCAGCGAAGGGCGCGGAGTCCGAGGACCCGTCGGGCGGAGCGAGGCCCGGGTCCGGGGGCATCCTCGGTGCCGGGGCGCCGGCCGCTGATCCGATGTGGCAGAGCAGCCCGCCCGGCTCGATGTACGACTACATCAAGGTCGCCTCCTTCTCCATCGGCCCCGACGGACTGGTCGACCAGTGGAGCCTGCGCGCCGAACAGGTCTTCGGCATCGCGGCCGAACAGGCCGTCGGCATGGACCCGATCGCGACCTTCGTCCACCCCGACCGGCGCGAGCGCGGCCAGCGCAAGATGGCCGAGATCCTGGACGGCCGGGAGTGGACCGGGGTGATCCCGTTCCGGACTCCGGACGCCGACGGCACCCTCGGTGGCGACGCGCTCGCCGAGGTCTATGTGATGCCGACCCGCACCGAGGACGGCGCCAAGGCCGCGGTCTGCATCGTCGTCGACGTACGGGTGTTGCGCACCATCGAGACCGATCTAGCCGCTTCGCAGGCTATTTTCGGCCAATCTCCGTTCGGATTCCTGCTGATCGACAGGGAGTTCAAGGTCCGCCGCGCCAACCAGCGCTTCGCCTCCACCTTCGGCGGCACACCCGACGACCACCGCGGCAAGGGCGTCTGCGACTATCTGCCGCGCGCCGAGGCCGAACGGGTCTCGGCGACCCTGCGGCGCGTCCTGGAGACCGGCGACTCCATCACCGACATGCACGTCACCGGCTATGTGCCCGGCTCCGACGAACGCCGGCACTGGTCCATCAACCTCTATCGCGTGCACAGCGGCAGCGGCCGCCCGATCGGCATCGCCTGGCTCGGCACCGACATCACCGCCCGCCGCGCCGCCGCCCGCGAGGCCGCCGCCGCGCGGCGCAACCTCGCCCTGCTGAACGAGGCCGGAGCGCGCATCGGCAACTCCCTCGACCTGGAGACCACCGCGCGCGAACTGCTGGACGTCGTCGTCCCCGGCTTCTGCGACCTCGCCACCGTCGACCTCTACCAGGGCCTGCTGGCCGGCGACGAGACCCCGCCCGGCCTCGCCGACGGCAGCGCCGAACTGCGCCGGGTCGCCTTCGCCAGCGCCGTCGCCGACGTCCCCCTCGCGGGCGCCACCACGTCCGTACCCGTCGGCGCGGTCCACCACTACCCGTTCAACTCGCACGGCGCACAGGCCCTGCGCACCGCCCGTCCGCGCTCCGTCCCGCCCGAGGAGGGCGGCCTCGTGCAGTCCACGCTGGCCGTCCCGATGGTCGCCCACGACACCGTCGTGGGACTCGTGCAGTTCTCCCGTACGAAGGGCAGCGAGCCGTTCGGCGACCGGGACCGCGACCTCGCGGTGGAGCTCGCGGCCCGCGCGGCGGTCTGTATCGACAACGCCCGCCTGTACCGGCGCGAGCACGAGCGGGCGCTGATACTGCAACGGTCCCTGCTCCCGCCCGGCGACCCCATCGCCTCCGGCCTGGACATCGCCTGCCGCTATCTGCCCGGCAACGCCTCCACGGGACGCCCAAGCGAGGTCGGCGGCGACTGGTTCGACGTCATCGAACTGCCCGGCCACCGCACGGCCCTGGTCGTCGGCGACGTGATGGGACGCGGACTGCGCGCCGCCGTCGCGATGGGCGAACTGCGTACCGCGGTGCGCACGCTGGCCCTGCTGGACCTGGAACCGGCGGAAGTCCTCTCCCAGTTGGACGAGATCGCCCGCGGCCTCGGCGCGCCGGGCGGTGTGCAGCAGGCCACCAGGGCGGCCCGCCGCCCCCGCGAGGCGGACCTGTCCGAGGTGTACCTGGCGACCTGCGTGTACGCCGTGTACGACTCGGTGACCCGGCGCTGTACGTTCGCCAACGCCGGCCATCTGCCGCCCGTGCTGGTGGAACCAGGTGAGGCCGCGCTGATGCTGGACGTGCCGCCGGGCATGCCCCTCGGCGTCGGCGGAGAGCCCTTCGAGGAGGTCGAGGTCGAACTCCCCGAGGGCGCCCTGCTCGCGCTCTACACCGACGGCCTGGTCGAGTCCCGCGACCACCCCCTGGACGAGGGGCTCCAGGCGTTCGTCGGAGCGCTGACCGACCCGTCCCGCCCCCTGGAGGACGTCTGCGACCACGTCCTCAACACCCTCGACACCCATCACGGCGAGGACGACATCGCCCTGCTGATGGCCCGGGTGCAGGGCCTGCCCGCCGAGTCCGTCGGCGACTGGACGCTGCCGCGCGAACCCCGCAGCGTGGGCCGCGCCCGGGAGTACGCCCGCGGGCAGCTGCTCTCCTGGGACCTGGAGCCGCTGGTCGACACCACCGAACTGCTGGTCAGCGAGCTGGTCACCAACGCGCTCCGGTACGGCGAGGGCGACATCAGACTGCGGCTGCTGCTGGACCGGACCCTGGTCTGCGAGGTCTGGGACTCCGGCCTGGTCCAGCCCCGCCGCAGGCGCGCCCGCGACACCGACGAGGGCGGCCGCGGCCTCCAGCTCGTCGGCCTGCTCAGCGCGGCCTGGGGCTCCCGCCGCACGCCCCGCGGCAAGACGGTCTGGTTCGAACTCCCGCTCCCCGACGGCGAGAACGGCCCGGTGGACCCGGCGGAGGCCCTGCTGAGCCTGTTCTGAGTCACCCCGGGGGGATGCCCGGCGCGCGGCGCCCCCGGCTGTCCGGGCCGCCGAAGGCCGCCGGGGTGTCCGGGGGGTCCGGCAGCAGGATGCCGCCGAGCAGCGCGCCCGCGGACCCGCTGCCGGGCACGTCCGACTCACCCGCCGGGTTGCCGTGCAGCAGCACGTCCTGCTCGGCCAGGTCCCGTGCCCGCCGGGCGAGTTCGTCGGCCGAGACCCAGCCGGGCGGCTGCGCGCCGAGCAGTCGCCGGGCCTCCGCGAGCCGGGTGCGGGCCTCCGCCCCCACCGCGCCCCGGTGCGTCGCCACGAACGCCTCCGCGTCCGCGACCGCCCCGCGCGCCAGCAGCAGCGCGGCCCGGTCCAGCGCCCCGTCCCGACCGGCCGCCAAGGGCTCCGCCGCCCGTACGATCCGGCGCAGCGCGTCCACCGGGTCGTACGGTCCGGCGGCCTGCTGATCCCGTACGCCCTTCAGCACGCGGTCCAGCCGGGTGACACTCGCCCGCAGCTCCCCGGCGGGCAGACCACCGGCAACTGCGGCCCCGCCGTCCGCCCCCGCCGCCTCCGCTCCCGCGAGCCCGTCCGGCAGCAGGGCCTGCGCCTCGGCCAGCCGCTCGGCGAGCCGATGGACGGCGTCCAGGAAGACACCGGCCTGGGCGATCGCCGTCTCGGCGGCGCGCAGATGCGCGGCGGCGCGGCCGGGGGCTCCCAGGTCGGCCGACTGCCGGGCCTGGTTGAGGCGGGTGGTGGCGAACACCAGCCGGTCCTTGGCCTGTTCGGCGTATCCGGTGACCGGGGCGTGGGCGCTCGGCGGGAACCGTACGGCCAGATCGACGAGGGTGGACTCAGCCGCCCCCGTACGGCCCGCCAGCTCGCGGAACCTGGTCTCGGCGAACTCCAGCGCGGGGCCCAGCCCTTCGCCCTCCAGGTCCCGCAGCGCGTCGAACGCGTCCGCCCGCGCGTCAAGTCGCCGCCCGGCCTCCACGCACCGCCCGACGATCCCGGAGAGCGCCTGCCGCCGCGCCGCGGGTTCCCCGGGTACGCCGTCGTCGTACCGCTGCCGCATCCGGAACGCTGCCGCCAGCTCGGCCTCGGCCTCCCGCACCGCCCGCGCGAACGGCTCGACCCCCTCCCCATCCGCCGAAGCCGCCCCGGGCCGCGCCCCCTCAGCCTCCCGAGCCCCCTCCAGGCGGCCCCGCGCGAAGCCCAGTTCCTCCCGGCTCGTCCGTACGCAGTCGTCCGCCGTCACCAGCGACCGTGTGCACCGCTCCTCCGCGTCTGAGCCCGGCGGAGCGGCGGTGGGCCCGGCCGGGCCCCGGCCGGGCGTGGCGGGGGTGCGCCTGCGCCTGGTCCGCCTGACGTACGCGTACGCCGCGAGTGCGCTCGCCGCGCCGACGGCGATCAGCGGAAGCACCAGGTCGGCCGTCGAGGTCTCGTTCTCCCGGGGCTCCTGGGCCACGGCGACGGATCCCGACCCGACGGCCGGAACCGCCGCCTCGGTGCCCGTCGTCATCATCGGCAGCACGAGCCACACCAATCCGGCGGCCCCGCCCAGCACGGTGTGGGCCACGCGCACGGATATATGGCCCTTCGCTCGCCTGGGCCGGCCCGGGGTCATGGATGACGTCACATTTCGGAGCGTATGGCCGGGATTGAGGCCCCGCTACCGGGGTGCGCCGAGCCGACGGGGCACAGAAGCACAGGGAGGGGACACCCAGGCATGGAGACAGGCACGGACCCGGCGGAGAACCACACGGACGGCCCCGATCCCGGCGGCCCCGATCCCGCCGGCCCCGGCCCCGTCGACCCCGACTCCGAGCCCGACCCCACCGGCCCCCACACCACCGCCCCCGTCGATCCCGGCCCGGACACCACCGGCCCCGCCCCCTCCGCCCCGGCGCCCACCCGCTCAAGGCGGCTCCGCCGGATCGCCCTGGCACTGCTGCTCGCCCTGCTCCTCCCGCCCCTCGCCGCGGCCGCCGCCCTCTGGCTTAACTACACCGGCGACCCGGCCCCGGGCACCCGCACCAGGAACCGTGACGCCGTCTGGCTGGGGCACGCCTGGGTCGACGGGCGCAAGAAGGACGCGGACGTGCGGGCGCTGGCCCGGCGGCTGGCGGGTACCGGAATCCGCGACCTCTACGTCCACGCCGGCCCGCTGGAGCACGACGGCACGCTCCCCGCCTCGGCCCACCCCCGCGCGCGCTGGCTGACCGCGGCCGTCCACCGGGAACTGCCCGGGGTGCGGGTGCAGGCCTGGCTGGGGGACAAGCTGGCCAGTGAGGGGCCGGTCGGGCTGCGGCTGGAGAGCGCCGCGACCAGGGCCGCCGTCGTACGGTCCACGCGGCAGGTGCTCGCCGCCGGTTTCGACGGAGCCCACTTCGACCTGGAACCCCTGCACTCGGGCGACCAGGACTACCTCACCCTGCTCGACGCGCTGCGCGCGGTCACCCGCGCCGAGGGCGTCCCGCTCTCCGTCGCCGCCCACCAGATCGACCCGCTGCCCGCGCTGCACTCGGCGGCGGGCACGCTCACCGGGCATCCCAAGTGGTGGTCGCAGGAGTTCTTCGGCCAGGTGGCCCGCCGGGTCGACCAGATCGCCGTGATGTCGTACGACACGGCGATGCCCCTGGAGAGCCTGTACGGCGGCTATGTCGCCCAGCAGACCTCGCTCGCCCTGGAGGTCACCCCGCCCGCCACGGACCTGCTGATGGGCCTGCCCTTCTTCCACGAGAGCGACCTCGGCCACCACGAGTCCGCCGAGACGGTGACCGCGGCGGTGCGCGGCACCCGGCTCGGCCTGACCCGCACGGACCGCGACCGCGAACGCTTCGGTGTCGCCCTCTACGTCGACTTCGCCGCCGAGGAGGGCGACTGGACGGCGTACCGGGAGGACTGGGTGCGCTGACCCGGACCGCTCCCGCGGCACTTCGCCGTACGCACGTCTTCCCGGTGGGAGCCGACGGCGCGTGCGGCCGCTCTAGTGCCCCGACAGGCAACGTTCGCCCCGTCGCGACGCCCGGCACGCCCTCTCGCCGCACCGGGCACAGACCCAAGTACATCCAGTACGAGGGCCTGCACCCGGCACACCGGGAGCACGCGCCGGACGCCGCTCCTTGACGGGCAAACGCTGCCTGCCGGGGCACTAGCCTTCCTCCCGGCGCCTTCTGATCTTCGAGCCCAGCCACACCAGCGGGTCGTACTTGCGGTCCACCGCCCGCTCCTTGAGCGGGATCAGGGCGTTGTCGGTGATGTGGATGTCCTCGGGGCAGACCTCCGTGCAGCACTTGGTGATGTTGCAGTAGCCGAGGCCGTGTTCGTCCTGGGCGCTGACCTGGCGGTCGAGGCCGCTCGCGGCGGCCGAGTCCAACGGGTGCATGTCCAGCTCCGCCACGCGCATCAGGAAGCGGGGGCCCGCGAAGGCCGCCTTGTTCTCCTCGTGGTCACGGACCACATGGCAGGTGTCCTGGCACAGGAAGCACTCGATGCACTTGCGGAACTCCTGCGAGCGGTCCACGTCCTCCTGCATCATCCGGTACTCGCCCGGCCCGAGGCCGTCGGGCGGCACGAAGGCCGGGATCTCGCGCGCCTTGGCGTAGTTGAAGCCGACGTCCGTGACGAGGTCGCGCAGCACCGGGAAGGCCCGCAGCGGGGTCACCGTGATCGTCTCGGCGCGGTCGAAGACCGACATACGGGTCATGCACAGCAGCCGCGGACGGCCGTTGATCTCCGCCGAGCACGAACCGCACTTGCCCGCCTTGCAGTTCCAGCGCACCGCGAGATCGGGCGCCTGGGTGGCCTGGATGCGGTGGATGATGTCCAGCACCACCTCGCCGTCATGGACCTCGACCGTGAAGTCCGTGAGATCCCCGCCGTCCTGGTCGCCCCGCCACACCTTGAACCGGGCCTGGTAGCCGCTCACTCGTACAGCTCCTCTTCGGCGAGGTACTTGACCAGCTCCTCCTTCTCGAACAGGGCGAGCAGGTCCGGGCGGATGGGTTCGGTGGTCTCCCGCACGAGGTCGATCTGGCCGCGCTCCGGGTCCGCGGCGGCCGGTCCGCCCGCGGGCTCGGCCAGCCGGCACAGCAGATTGACCGGGCGCCACCCGCGGTCCATCGCGGGATGGTCCTCGCGGGTGTGCCCGCCGCGCGACTCGGTGCGCTCCAGCGCGGCCCGTGCCACGCACTCGCTGACCAGCAGCATGTTCCTGAGGTCCAGGGCGAGGTGCCAGCCCGGATTGAACTGGCGGTGGCCCTCCACCCCGGCCCGCCGCGCCCGTACCCGCAGCTCGGCCAGTTTCCGCAGGGCCTGCCGCATCTCCGCCTCGCGGCGGATGATGCCCACCAGGTCGTTCATCGCCTGCTGGAGCTCCTGGTGCAGGGTGTACGGGTTCTCCGGAGGTCCGTCCGGTTCCACGGCCTGCGCGGAGAAGGGCCGCAGCGCCTCCGCCGCGGCCGCGTCCACCTGCCCGGCGTCCACCTCGGGCCGCGCGCCCGGCAGCCCCGCCGCGTAATCGGCGGCGTGCAGACCCGCCCGGCGCCCGAACACCAGCAGATCGGACAGGGAGTTGCCGCCCAGGCGGTTGGAGCCGTGCATGCCGCCGGCCACCTCGCCGGCCGCGAACAGCCCCGGCACACCGCGGGCCGCCGCCGTCTCGGAGTCGACCGCGACCCCGCCCATCACGTAGTGGCAGGTGGGCCCGACCTCCATCGCCTCGGCGGTGATGTCCACGTCCGCCAGTTCCTTGAACTGGTGGTACATCGACGGCAGTCGGCGCCTGATCACCTCGGCCGGCATCCGCGTGGACACGTCCAGGAACACCCCGCCGTGCGGGGAGCCGCGGCCCTCCTTGACCTCGGAGTTGATCGCGCGGGCCACCTCGTCGCGGGGGAGCAGCTCAGGAGGCCGCCGGTTGTGCTCCGGGTCCTCGTACCAGCGGTCGGCCTCCTCCTCGCTCTGCGCGTACTTCTCCTTGAACACGTCGGGGATGTAGTCGAACATGAACCGCTTGCCGTCGGAGTTGCGCAGCACCCCGCCGTCGCCGCGCACCGACTCGGTGACGAGGATGCCCTTCACCGAGGGCGGCCAGACCATCCCGGTCGGGTGGAACTGCACGAACTCCATGTTCAGCAGCGGTGCCCCGGCGAGCAGGGCGAGCGCGTGCCCGTCGCCGGTGTACTCCCAGGAGTTGGACGTCACCTTGAAGGACTTGCCGATGCCTCCGGTGGAGATCACCACCGCCGGTGCCTCCAGCACGAAGAAGCGGCCGGACTCCCGCTCGTAGGCGAACACCCCGCTGACCCGGCTGCCCTCGGCGGAGCCGCCGCCGGGCCCGGTCTTGAGCACCCGGGTGACCGTGCACTCCTGGAACACCTTCAGCCGTGACTCGTAGTCGCCGGTCTCGCGGTGGTCCTCCTGCTGGAGCGCGACGATCTTCTGCTGGAGCGTGCGGATCAGCTCCAGGCCGGTGCGGTCGCCGACGTGCGCGAGGCGCGGGTACTCGTGGCCGCCGAAGTTGCGCTGGGAGATCCTGCCGTCCTTCGTGCGGTCGAACAGCGCGCCCCAGGTCTCCAGTTCCCACACCCGGTCCGGGGCCTCCTGGGCGTGCAGTTCGGCCATCCGCCACTGGTTGAGGAACTTGCCGCCGCGCAGGGTGTCGCGGAAGTGGACCTGCCAGTTGTCGTGCTCGTTGGCGTTGGCCATGGCCGCCGCGATGCCGCCCTCGGCCATCACCGTGTGCGCCTTGCCGAACAGGGACTTGCAGATCACGGCCGTACGGGCGCCGCGCTCGCGGGCCTCGATCGCGGCCCGCAGCCCGGCGCCGCCCGCACCGACCACGACGACGTCCCACTGCTGGCGGTCCACCACGGGCATCAGAAGGCACCTGTTTCCTGCTAGAAGATGGCCGGATCCTCGAAGACACCGGACGCGACGAGATACACGTAGAAGTCGGCGAGCGCCACGCTCACCAGGGAGGCCCAGGCCAGCAGCATGTGATGGTCGTTGAGCCGGCCGACCCACTGCCACATGCGGTAGCGCACGGGGTGCCTGGAGAAGTGTCTGAGCTTGCCGCCGACGATGTGCCGGCAGGAATGGCAGGACACCGTGTAGGCCCAGATCAGCGTGATGTTGACCAGGAAGACGAGCGTGCCGAGGCCCATGTGGCCCCACTCGTAGTGCTCGTCGCGGAAGGCGAGGGCGGTGTCGTAGGTGAGGATCCCGGCGACGGGCAGCGCCGCGTAGAAGAAGTAGCGGTGGGCGTTCTGCAGGATCAGCGGGAAGCGGGTCTCACCGGTGTACCTGGCGTGCGGCTCGGCGACCGCGCAGGCCGGCGGGGACGCCCAGAACCCCCGGTAGTAGGCCTTGCGGTAGTAGTAGCAGGTCAGCCGGAAGCCCAGGGGGAAGACCAGGATGAGGATCGCGGGGGACAGCCCCCACCAGCTCCCGAAGATCTCCCAGTTGGGGCCGCCCTTCATCGGTACGCAGTTCTCCGCCAGGCACGGGGAGTAGAACGGCGAGACGTACGGCGCCGCGTAGTAGTCGGCGTTCGCGAAGGCGCGCCAGGTGGAGTAGACGACGAAGGCGAGCAGCCCGGCGGCGGTGGCGGCGGGCGCCAGCCACCACCGGTCGGTCCGCAGGTGTCCGGCCGCGACAGCGGCGCGCGTCGCGGACCGGACGCCGCCGCTGTGCTGTGGGGGCTCCGTATCGGTGGCCAATGCGTGACTCCCTCGGTTCGGCGGTGGGCTCGGGGAGCGGGTGGGTCGGCGGTGGGGTCAGGGCGCGTGCCGGTCGCGGGCGCCGAGTCCCTCGTCGTCGGTGTCGACCCACAGGCTGCCGTCGTACGGGGTGTCGGGGATCGTGAGCAGTTCCGGTTTGCGCTGGGTGCTCTGCGTGGCGGTCGCCTGGGTGGCGGTCGCCTCGCGCAGGAGGGCGACGCTCTCGCGCAGATGATCGGCATCGGCGCGGACCCGGCGCATGTCCAGGCCGCCGCTGCCGAGCTGCTGCTCCAGGCGGCCCACCGACCGGGTCAGATCGTCCAGGCAGCGCTGGACCGACGTCATTTCGTCGTGCACGGACATGACGAGACCTCTTTTCCATCGGCTGTGCGGCCGGAGGCCCGGCCCTCGATGGCGACGTGCGTGCGCCAGCGAGTGTTGCGCGTCACACCGCCCGTGGGAAGGGATGTGCACCGATTGGCCGAGGCATGTGGGTGCGCTCCCGGGAGCGTTGCGCCGCACGAGTGGGCTTCCCGCGCGTTGCCGCCGTGTCGCCCGCAGTCCACCAGAGCTTTCCTCTTCAGTGGCTCCGGAAATTCCCATACATCTGATCAGCTCCAAATACCGCCAAAAGTGATCATAACCCCCGCGGCTTCCGGAGGTAACACGATGTCCCACGACGGCGTCGGCCCACGCGCGGTCATGCGCTCGGTCGCCTTCCTCTCCGCGGGCGCGCTCGCGGTGACCCTTCTGGCCGGGTGCGGTGCGCCCGACAAGGCCGGCAAGCCGCTGGCCGGAGCCGACATCGGCCGGGCCGGCCGGGCACAGATCGACGACGGCGGCACCCTGCGCTGGGCCGTGGACGCCGTCCCCGAGACCCTCAACACCTTTCAGTCCGACGCCGACGCCGCCACCACCCGCGTCGCGCAGGCCGTCCTGCCCTCGATGTACCGGCTCGACGCGAGCGGACGCCCCCGGCGCAACGCGGACTTCCTGGAGTCCGCCAAGGTCGTCGACACCGAGCCCCGCCAGGTCGTGCTGTACAAGCTCAACCAGCAGGCCGTCTGGAGCGACGGCCGAGAGATCGGCGCCGCCGACTTCGCCGCCCAGTGGCGCGCCCTGTCCGGCAAGGACAGCGCCTACTGGACGGCCCGCAACGCCGGCTACGACCGCATCGAGCGGATCGAGCGCGGTGCCAACGACCTGGAGGTCAAGGTCACCTTCGCCCGGCCCTACGCCGACTGGCGGTCGCTGTTCTCGCCGCTGTACCCGAAGGAGGTCATGGGCACCCCGGACTCCTTCAACGACGGCGCCCGGCGCAAGCTGAAGGTCAGCGCCGGACCCTTCGCCGTGAAGAAGGTCGACCGCAAGGGCGACGAGGTCACCCTGACCCGCAACCCGCGCTGGTGGGGCTCGCCCGCCAAGCTCGACAAGCTCGTCCTGACGGCCGTGCCGCGCGCCGACCGGGCCTCCGCGCTGGCCGCCGGGAAGGTGGACGTCGCCGAGATCGACCCGGAGGCCGCCGCCCGCGTCGGCGGATCCGCCAAGGGCGCCGCGGGCCCGCCCACCGGCCGTACCGCCGCCAGGGCACTGCGCGGCTTCGAGGTCCGCAGGTCCCTGGAGCCCGCCTTCACCCAGCTCGCCCTCAACGGCTCCGGCGGCCCGCTCGCCGACGAGCGCGTGCGCCGCGCGGTGGCCCGCGCCCTGGACCGCAAGGAGCTGGCCCGGGTCGTGCTCAAGCCGCTCGGACTGCCCGCCGTGCCGGTCGGCAGCCATCTGGCCCTGTCCGGCCAGGCCGCCTACGCCGACAACAGCGGGGCCCTCGGCGGCCAGGACACCGAGGAGGCCCAGGCACTGCTCGCGGACGCCGGCTGGGAGCGCGGCGGGCCGGTCGAGAAGCCGGAGAAGGGCGAGAAGGCCGCGGGCTCCAAGGGCGAGCAGGCCGGTGACGAGGAGGCCGAGGGCAGGAAGGCCAAGGGTGACGAGGCCGGCGACGACGAGTCCGAGAGCGAGAAGGCCAAGGGCGACAGGGCCGGGGACGAGGAGTCGGAGAGCGAGAAGGCCGAGAGCGGGAGCGACGGCGGCGAGGAGTCCGAGGACGACAAGTCCGAGGGCGGCGACGAAGGCATGTACATCGTCGGCGGCGAGGACAACAAGGCCTACCGCGAGGCCTACCGCGAGGCCGAGCGCGAGGGCGACGAGCGGCACTACGCCGACGGTCAGCTCAAGGACAAGCAGTTCGACGGCGCCCGGCTGAAGCGGGGCGGGGCGCCGGGGGCGTACGCGCCCAAGGGCACGGCCGCGCCCGCCGGGGCGAAGAACGGGCCCCTGGCCAAGGACGGCAAGGCGCTGACCCTGAAGTTCGTGGTGCCCTCCGGGACGGGGTCGCAGTCGCTGCGGACGGTCGCCGAGCGCATCCGGCGGATGCTGGACCGGGTGGGCATCCGCACGGAGGTGACGAAGGTCTCCGACGAGAGCTACTTCAAGGACCACGTGGCCTCCGGGGAGTACGACCTCGCGCTGTACTCGTGGCCCGCCTCCGCGTTCCCGGCCACCGACGCGCGGCCCATCTACGCCAAGCCCGTGCCCGCGGCGGACGGCTCCCTGAACGTGGAGCAGAACTACACGCGGGTCGGCACCGACCAGGTGGACCAGCTGTTCGACCAGGCCATGACGACCCTCGACGAGGGCGAGATGCGGGGCCTGATCCGCAAGGCCGACTCCAGGATCTGGGCGGCCGCCGGATCGATCCCGCTGTACCAGCGGCCCCAACTGGTGGCCGTGCGCAGGACCGTGGCCAACGCGGGCGCATTCGGGTTCCAGACGCCCGTCTACGAGGACATGGGCTACCTGAGGAAGGGCGCGCACTCCTCCGCGAGCCCTTCCGGCGACTGAGGCCGTCCGCCCCCGGTGACCGGGCCACGTGGCCCTGCGGAGGCCGCCTCCCGCAGGGCCACGTAACATGGGGTGAGGCCGTGGCATGTCAAGCCCGGCAGGGTCCGCGTACCAAGGATGTACGCGCAGGCCTTCCTCACACTCCGGGAGTAAGCCGCACTATGGCCACGCGCCACGACATCCGTAACGTCGCCATCGTCGCCCACGTCGACCACGGCAAGACGACCATCGTCGACGGCATGCTGAAGCAGGCCGGTGCCTTCGCCGCCCACCAGCTCGACTCGGTCGACGACCGCATGATGGACTCGAACGACCTGGAGCGTGAGAAGGGCATCACGATCCTCGCCAAGAACACGGCGGTCAAGTACCACCCCAAGGACGGGGGGGAGCCGATCACCATCAACATCATCGACACCCCCGGCCACGCCGACTTCGGCGGCGAGGTCGAGCGCGGTCTGTCGATGGTCGACGGTGTCGTCCTGCTCGTCGACGCCTCCGAGGGCCCGCTGCCGCAGACCCGCTTCGTGCTGCGCAAGGCGCTCCAGCAGCGTCTGCCCGTCATCCTGTGCATCAACAAGACGGACCGCCCGGACTCCCGGATCGACGAGGTCGTCAACGAGACCTACGACCTGTTCCTGGACCTGGACGCGGACGAGGAGCAGATCGAGTTCCCGATCGTCTACGCCTGCGGCCGTGACGGCATCGCCTCGCTGACCAAGCCGGAGAACGGCACGGTTCCCGCGGACTCCAGCAACCTGGAGCCGTTCTTCTCGACGATCCTGGAGCACATCCCGGCCCCGACCTTCGACGAGGCCGCCCCGCTCCAGGCGCACGTCACGAACCTGGACGCCGACAACTTCCTCGGCCGTATCGCGCTGCTCCGTGTCGAGCAGGGCGAGCTGCGGAAGGGTCAGACCGTCGCGTGGATCAAGCGTGACGGTTCGATCAGCAACGTCCGGATCACCGAGCTGATGATGACCGAGGCGCTCACCCGGAAGCCGGCGGAGGTGGCCGGCCCCGGTGACATCTGTGCCGTCGCCGGCATCCCGGACATCATGATCGGCGAGACCCTCGCCGACACCGAGAACCCGATCCCGCTGCCGCTGATCACGGTCGACGAGCCGGCCATCTCCATGGTCATCGGCACGAACACCTCCCCGCTGGTGGGCCGCGGCGGCACCGGCAAGGGCGCCGACGCCAAGTCGGCCGTCAAGGACCGCAAGGTCACCGCCCGCCAGGTCAAGGACCGCCTGGACCGCGAGCTGATCGGTAACGTCAGCCTCCGTGTCCTGGACACCGAGCGCCCGGACGCCTGGGAGGTGCAGGGCCGTGGTGAGCTGGCGCTCGCCATCCTGGTCGAGCAGATGCGCCGCGAGGGCTTCGAGCTGACCATCGGCAAGCCGCAGGTCGTCACCAAGGAGGTCGACGGCAAGACGTACGAGCCCGTCGAGCGCATGACGATCGACGTGCCCGAGGAGCACATGGGCGCCGTCACGCAGCTCATGGGCGTCCGCAAGGGCCGGATGGACAACATGTCCAACCACGGCTCCGGCTGGGTCCGCATGGAGTTCGTCGTGCCCTCCCGCGGTCTGATCGGATTCCGGACGGAGTTCCTCACCCAGACCCGCGGCACCGGTATCGGCCACTCCATCCACGAGGGCTTCGAGCCCTGGTTCGGCACCCTCCAGACCCGCAACAACGGCTCCCTGGTCGCCGACCGCGCCGGTGCCGTCACCGCCTTCGCGATGACGAACCTCCAGGAGCGCGGTGTGCTCTTCACGGACCCGGGCACCGAGGTGTACGAGGGCATGATCGTCGGTGAGAACTCGCGCTCCGACGACATGGACGTGAACATCACCAAGGAGAAGAAGCTCACGAACATGCGGTCGTCGTCGGCCGACTCGTTCGAGGCGATCGTCCCGCCGCGCAAGCTGTCGCTGGAGCAGTCCCTGGAGTTCTGCCGCGACGACGAGTGCGTCGAGGTCACCCCGGAGGCCGTTCGCATCCGCAAGGTGAACCTGGACGCCCGCGAGCGCGCCCGCGCCGCCAGCCGCGCCAAGCACGGCTGACGCCACCTCAGAGGCCGTAGCCCTGGACCCGGTTTCCCCATGAGGGGGAGCCGGGTCCTCGGCATGTCTGCGGGCAGATCGGGGCAGAGACGGGGGAGGCGCCGACAGGGCGGACAGGGAGGCAACGCGCGGGATGTTTCAAGGGGCGTGTTCAAGCCATCGTCGGAACCTCGTCGCGGCCTGTTCGGATATCGGTGATCCGACGATCAAGTTTCGGACATGTAAACAAAAATCCCTACCTTTATGTCCGAAATGTCCGACCGTGATCTCACCTGTCAAGCGCAACCAGGTGTCAATCTTCGCAATTTTTGCTCAAAAATTTACTCTTAGGGAGATCCCTATGTCTTCCGCCCTTGACGCGCGTTGATGCACTTGGCGAAAGTTCCCCCAAACCACAGAACCTGCCGGTATCTGTGCTGCGCTCGACTCTCCAACCCCCCGGGGGAAGAACACACATGACCAGTCCGACGAAGGCCGAGGGCTCCGGGTCCGCGGTCGCCTTGGACCCTGAGCTCGAGGCGACCTCCGCAGTCGCCAAGGGTGAGCAGAAGCTTGAGGGTCGTTCCCCCGGCCAGTTGATGTGGCAGCGCTTCAAGCGTGACCGTACAGGCGTGGTCTGCGCGGCCATAGTGATTTTCTTCTTCGTCGCCGCGCTCGCCGCGCCGCTGCTGGTCAAGCTCAGCGGCGCCGACCCGTACACGCTGTACGGCCAGGACCCGACGTACGCGGACGAGCCGGTGCTGGACGAATTCGGTCTGCCGCTCGGCTACTTCGGCGGTGTCTCCGGCTCCCACTGGTTCGGCGTCGAGCCCCAGTACGGCCGTGACCTGTTCGCGATGCTGATGTACGGCATGCGTACCTCGCTGTTCATGGCCCTCGGTGTGACCGTGCTGCTCATGGTCACCGGCGTCATCATCGGCCTCGTCGGCGGTTACTTCGGCGGCAGGGTCGACTACTGGCTCGGCCGGATCACGGACTTCTTCCTGTCCTTCCCCTCGCAGCTGTTCTTCATCGCCTTCATGCCCGTGGTGACCGCGTTCTTCGTGGACCCGCAGGAGGAGACGCCCACCTACTTCCGGGCGCTGGCGATCCTGGTCGTGCTGTGGGTGCTGGGCTGGATGGGCATGGCCCGACTCGTCCGGTCGACCGTACTGTCCCTGCGCGAGCGCGAGTTCGTGGAGGCGGCCAAGGTCGCGGGAGCCTCCCCCGGGCGGATCGTCCGCAAGGAGATCCTGCCGAACATCGTCTCCCCGATCCTGGTGCAGTTCACGTACCAGCTGCCCAGCACGATCCTCACCATCGCGTTCCTGTCCTTCGCGGGCGTCGGCTTCGTCGAGCCGACCCCGGACTGGGGACGGCTGTTCGCGGCCGGCGCCAAGCACGCCGAGCAGGACCCGGCGTTCATGTTCTTCCCGGGCATCGCGCTGGTGATCTTCATCCTGGCCTTCAACCTCCTCGGAGACTCGGTCCGGGATGCCTTCGACCCCAAGTCCGGGCGGTAAAGCGTCCTTTGGTGGGGGGTGGCTGCCGCCCCCGCGTCGGCCTACCAGCCGCGTCAGGCAGTACTCATGGATAACAACCGACAGGTAGGTGCATTCACCGCTATGAAGCTCACCTCGCGCAGAGCGCGTGCCATAGTCGTCGCCATCGCGGCCGGCTCCCTCGCGCTCACCGGCTGCTCGGAGAACAAGGGCACGAGCTCCAACAAGGACTCCAAGAAGGACCAGAAGGAGGCGGCGACCCAGTCCAAGGCGGTCGTCTACGCGGACGCCGCGGCCTCCACCGGTCCGGCCGAGGAAGTCCCCGGTGCCAAGCCCGGCGGCACGATCACGGCCTACCAGGAGGCGGGCCTGTCCCACCTCGACCCGGGCCAGATCTACGTCTCCGACGCCGGCCAGGTCGGCAACCTGCTCTTCCGCGGGCTGACGAACTTCTCCGAGGACGGCAAGGGCAACGTCTCGGTCGTCGGTGACCTCGCCACCGACGCGGGCAAGTCCTCCGACGGCGGCAAGACCTGGACCTACACGCTGAAGGACGGCGTCAAGGACCAGAACGGCAACGCGATCACCTCGGCCGACATCCGTCACACGGTCGAGCGCACCTACGCCAAGTTCATCTTCGACGGCCCGACCTACCTCCAGAACTGGCTGAGCGGTGCCGAGTACCGCACGGCGCTGCCGGACGGCGGCTTCGGCAAGAAGCACCTGCCGGACACCGTCCTGGAGACCCCGGACGAGAAGACGGTCGTCTTCCACTTCGACAAGGCGCGCCCCGACCTGCCGCAGACGCTGGCCATGCCGGGCTACGCCGTCGTCCCGGAGAAGGCCGACACCAAGGAGCGGTACGACAAGGCCCCGGTCGCGACCGGCCCGTACAAGATCGCCGAGTACAAGGTCGGCAAGGCCCTCAAGCTCGTCAAGAACGAGAACTGGGACCCGAAGACCGACTCCGTCCGCCACCAGTACGTGGACGGCTGGGACTTCCAGTTCGGTGTCACCGAGTCGACCCAGACCAAGCGTCTGATCTCCGACCAGGGCGACGCCAAGAGCGCCATCCAGTTCACCGGCTCGGTCGACTCCACCCAGATCCAGGACGTCATCTCCGACCCCGCGGTCAACAAGCGCACGATCAAGGGCTACCAGCCCTACGTCATGCAGCTGACGTTCAACCTCGACCGCGTGAAGAACAAGGTCGTCCGCGACGCGGTCGCCTACGCGATGAACTCCAAGTCGCTGATCGCCGGTGAGGGCGGCGCCTACGGTGGCGACGTGGCTCCGAACCTGTTCGCCCCGACTCTGCCGGGCTACCAGGCCACCTACGACCCGTTCGGCCGTCTGAAGACGCCGCAGGGCAACATCGCCAAGGCCCAGGAGCTCCTCAAGACCGTCCCGGCCGCCGAGAAGAAGCTCGTCTTCGCCTACTCCAACTCCGAGGCCGGCCAGAAGCGCAAGATCGCCGTCGAGGACGCCCTGAAGAAGGTCGGCATCGACGTCGTCGCCAAGGAGGTCGACGCGGCGAGCTACTACGAGCAGATCGGCAAGCTCGACAACCCGTACGACATCTACATCTCGGGCTGGGGCCAGGACTGGCCGTCCGCCGGTACGGTCGTCACCCCGATCTACGACGGTGACCAGGTCGCCGACGGTTCCTCGAACTACTCGCACATCAAGGACCCGAAGGTCCAGGAGCTGATCAACAAGGCCCTGACCCAGGAGCCCACCGAGGCCGCCAAGACCTGGGAAGAGGCGCACCACTACATCATGGAGAAGGTCAACCCGGCCGCTCCGCTCTGGTACACCAAGCAGTTCCAGCTGTTCGGTTCGAACGTCGGCGGTGCCCGCTACAGCACCGAGTCGAGCTACATCGACGTCACCCGACTGTTCCTGAAGTCGTAACTCTCTACGGCTGATCGCGGGAGTGCGCACCAGGCGGAGCGCACTCCCGCGGATCCGTGAATCCGTCCACCGTCTGTCGCAGAGAGCAGCCACCCCGCCATGCTTCAGTTCATCATCAGGCGCTTCGTCGGTGCCGCCGTCACCCTGTTTCTCATCGGTGCCGCCACCTTCTTCCTCTTCGTCGCCGCGCCGTCCGACTACGCCTCATTGGCCTGTGGCAAGGACTGCTCCCCGGCGAGACTCGAGGACATCCGCGAGGCCCTCGGCCTCAACCTGCCCATCGCGCAGCAGTTCTGGGACTTCATGTCCGGCATCGTGACGGGCCGTGACTTCCCCACCGGTCACTGCGACGCGCCCTGCCTCGGCCAGTCGTTCTACTCGGGCGACATGGTCTGGGACACGATCATGGACCGCTTCCCGCTGACTCTGTCGCTGACCGCCGGCTCGATCGTGGTCTTCCTGACCATCGGTATCGGCGCGGGCATGATCTCCGCGTACAAGCGTGGATCGGCGCTGGACAAGATCGCCACCGGCACCTCCATGGTGCTCAGCTCGTTCCAGATCTACTTCCTCGGCCCGATCGTGATGCTGATCTTCGTGTACAGCACCGGCTGGGCGGAGTTCCCCAAGTACGTGCCGTTCACGGAAGACCCCATCGGCTGGCTGGCCGGCCTGTGGATCCCCATGATCGTGATGGCCACCATCTTCACCGCGCAGTACACGCGTATGGCGCGTGCCTCCCTCATCGAGCAGCTCGCCGAGGAGCACGTGCGCACCGCCCGCGCCAAGGGCATGTCGAGCAAGTACGTCTTCTACCGCTACGCCTGGCGCGGCTCGCTCATCCCGATCGTCACCGTGCTCGGCATCGACATCAGCGCCCTGCTCGGCGGCGGCGTGGTCACCGAGCTGACGTTCTCCCTGCAGGGCATCGGACGCCTCGCGGTGGACGGCGCGACCAACAAGGACCTCCCGCTCACCATGGGCGTGATGCTCGTCGGAGCCTTCTTCATCCTGCTCCTGAACATCCTCACCGACATCGCGTACGCCTGGATCGACCCGCGCGTCCGGCTCTCCTAGGAAGAACCAACCACCGTGACCACACTGACCAAGACCGAGGACGCACCGGCCCCGACCGGGCCCGAGAGCTTCCTCTCGGTCCGTGACCTGCGGGTGCAGTTCTCCACCGAGGACGGCATCGTCAAGGCGGTCGACGGCCTGTCCTTCGACGTCGAGCGCGGTAAGACCCTGGGCATCGTCGGCGAGTCCGGCTCCGGCAAGTCCGTCACCAACCTGACGATCCTCGGCCTGCACAACCCCCGCACCAGCACCGTCGACGGCGAGATCGTCCTCGACGGCCAGGAGCTCGTCACCGCCAGCGACAAGGAGCTGGAGAAGCTCCGCGGCAACAAGATGGCGATGATCTTCCAGGACCCGCTGACCGCGCTGTCGCCGTACTACACGGTCGGCCGCCAGCTGTCCGAGCCGTACATGAAGCACATGGGCGCCTCCAAGAAGGAGGCCAAGGACCGCGCCATCCAGATGCTGGAGAAGGTCGGCATCCCGCAGCCCAAGGTGCGCTTCGACGACTACCCGCACCAGTTCTCCGGCGGTATGCGCCAGCGCGCCATGATCGCCATGGCCCTGATGTGCGACCCCGACCTGCTGATCGCCGACGAGCCGACCACCGCGCTCGACGTGACCGTGCAGGCCCAGATCCTGGACCTGCTCAAGGACCTCCAGCAGGAGTTCGGCTCCGCGATCGTCTTCATCACCCACGACCTGGGCGTCATCGCCAACATGGCCGACGACCTGCTCGTGATGTACGCCGGCCGCGCCGTGGAGCGTGGCAGCGTCAAGGAGGTGCTCGGCACGCCACAGCACCCCTACACCTGGGGCCTGCTCAGCTCGATGCCGCGTCTCGACGGCGACATCCACGCGGAGCTGACGCCGATCCCGGGCACCCCGCCGTCCCTGCTCAACCCGCCGTCGGGCTGCCGCTTCAACCCGCGCTGCTCCTTCACGGACAAGGTCGCGGGCAGCCTGTGCACCGAGTCCCGGCCGCCGCTGGCCGACGGCCGTGCCGCCGCGTGCCACCTGACGGCCGAGCAGAAGCAGGCCATCTTCATCGACGAGATCAAGCCCCGGCTGCGCTAGGGAGATACGAGATCATGAGCGAGAACCTCACACTCCCCGCACAGCAGGGCCCGGTCGACACCGCCCCGGAGCCGCTCCTTGAGGTCAAGGGCCTCACGAAGCACTTCCCGATCTACGGTGGCTTCCCGATCAAGCGGAAGGTCGGCGCGGTCCAGGCCGTCGACGGGGTCGACCTCAGCGTCGGCGTCGGCGAGAGCCTCGGCCTGGTCGGCGAGTCCGGCTGCGGCAAGTCGACCACGGGCCGGCTGATCACCCGTCTGCTGGAGCCGACGGCCGGACAGATCACCTACGCCGGGCAGGACATCACCCGCGCCTCGCGTCGGCAGATCGCGCCGGTGCGGTCCGAGATCCAGATGATCTTCCAGGACCCGTACTCCTCGCTGAACCCGCGGCAAACCGTCGGCACGATCATCAAGTCGCCGATGGAGGTCAACGGGATCAACCCCGCGGGCGGCCGCGAGAACAAGGTCCGCGAGCTGCTGGAGCTGGTCGGTCTCAACCCCGAGCACTACAACCGCTTCCCGCACGAGTTCTCCGGCGGTCAGCGCCAGCGCATCGGCGTCGCCCGCGCGCTCGCCCTGAACCCGAGGCTGATCGTCGCCGACGAGCCGGTCTCCGCGCTCGACGTGTCGATCCAGGCGCAGGTCGTCAACCTGCTGAAGAAGGTGCAGGACGAGCTCGGTATCGCGTTCGTCTTCATCGCCCACGACCTGGCGATCGTGCGGCACTTCTCGCACCGCGTCGCGGTGATGTACCTCGGCAAGGTGGTCGAGGTCGGCGACCGGGACTCCATCTACAACCAGCCGCGTCACCCGTACACCCACGCCCTGCTGTCGGCGGTGCCCGAGGTGGACGTGTCGGACGACGCCGAGCACCGCGAGCGCATCCGCCTCTCCGGTGACGTGCCCTCGCCGATCCACCCGCCGTCCGGCTGCCGCTTCCGCACCCGCTGCTGGAAGGCGCAGGACAAGTGCGCCACGGAGGAGCCCCCGCTGGTCCAGCTCTCCGGCAACCGCGCCGGCCACCTCACGGCCTGCCACTTCCCGGAGGACCCGAACACGGCGTCGCAGGGCGAGGACATCGTCCTGGACCCGGCACTGAAGGCGCTGGAGCAGGACTCCGAGAGCGAGTAACCAGCCACGCCGTCCACAGGGGCGACTACGCGACCAGCCAAGCTGGTGGCGCAGTCGCCCGACGGCTCTCAGCCCCGCAACGAGGGCTTCCAGGGGCACGGGAACTACGCGCCGGGCCACGCCGCGAGGGCTTTTGGGGGCGCGGGGATCTGCGCACCCGGGCCACGCGGCGAGGGCTTTTTAGGGGCGCGGGGAACTGCGCCCCCGGCCACGACGGCGGCCGCGGTCGCGGGACGGCGTTCAGGGGCGCGGGGAACTGCGCACCCGGGCCACGACGGTGGCGGCGATCGCGCGAGGGCTTTGGGGGCGCGGGGAACTGCGCCCCCGGCCACGACGGCGGCCGCGGTCGCGGGACGGCGTTCAGGGGCGCGGGGAACTGCGCACCCGGGCCACTACGGTGGCCGCGATCGCGCGAGGGCTTTTAGGGGCGCGGGGAACTGCGCCCCCGGGCCACGACGGTGGCCGCGGTCGCCCGACGACGTTCAGGGCTGCGGGGAACTGCGCCCCCGGCCACGACGCCACCCGCAGCCGCCCCACGGCATCACACGGCACCACGACCCGCTCACCCGACCCCGACGTCGGCCTCGACGTCGACCTCGGCCACCGCCACGGTGACGATCTCCCGGCTGACGCCAGGGTCGTAGGCCCCCCGCCCCCAGTCGCCGTACCGGGCCACGACACGAAACCCCGCGTCACCCAGCAGCGCGTCCACCGCACTCGCGGTCAGGAACCGCAGCGTGCTTCGGCTGACGCGGGCCCGCTCAAACCGGGCACCCGCGAAGGTCTCGGTGAAGGTCACCCGGTCCCCGCGGACCGGCCCGACGACCTCGTGCCGGACCTCGATCTCCCCGCCGTCCGGGTCGGCGATCTCATGGACCCGGTCCGGCGTCCACTCCTGCCACGCCCGCGCGGCCGGGTTGCGGGTCTCGAAGACGAAGCGGCCCCGGGGCGCCAGCGCCTGCCGCACACCCGCCAGCAGCCGCCGCACGTCCTCGTCCCCGAGCAGTTCCTGGAAGGCGTGCCCGGTCATCACGGCCAGGCCGAACTCCGCCGACCACCGGCTCGACTCGAAGTCGCCGAGCACCCACTCCACGTCCGGCGCGGCCGTCCGGGCCTGCACCAGCATCGCCGCCGCCGGGTCGAGCCCGGTCAGCCGGCCGGTGTGCCCGGCCGCGCGGGCCCCGCGCAGCAGCCTCCCGGTCCCGCAGCCGATGTCCAGCACGGCCGGCGCGGACATCACCAGGCCCAGATAGAAGTCGTCGCTGGGCCCCCACGGATTCAGGGCGTCGTACAGCCGTGCGAGCTCCAGATCGGCGAAGGAACGATCAACCATCCGGGCAGTCTGCCTGCTGTCCCGTCGTTCAGTACAGAAATCCCGGGTTTATGGCCGGTGAATGACGCGTGTATGGCATCAGGGGGAGGGGCGTCGCCCAAAGGGCTCCGTGCGTGTGCGCTATATACTGATTCGTCCGATATTGGCCGATGACGGGTCAGTGCTTCGGTGCTGGCGGCACAGCGCACACAGCGCATTCATGAGGAGGCACTCCATGCGCGGAGCCACGCACGCCAAATGGGCCGCGAGCGCGGCGGCGATGGTCCTGGCGGCAACGGCCTGCGGGGGAGGCGGGGACGGCGGCGGGGGCAGCGGCGACACCGGCGCGGTGCTCAGCGCCTCCTGGGGTGACCCGCAGAACCCGCTGGAGCCGGCCAACACCAACGAGGTGCAGGGCGGCAAGGTCCTCGACATGATCTTCCGCAGCCTGAAGCGGTACAACCCGGAGACGGGCGCCGCCGAGGACATGCTGGCGGAGAAGATCGACACGTCCGACTCGCAGACCTTCACCATCACCGTCAAGAGCGGCTGGACCTTCTCCAACGGCGAGAAGGTCACCGCCCAGTCCTTCGTCGACGCCTGGAACTACGGCGCCAGCCTGAAGAACAACCAGAGGAACGCCTACTTCTTCGGGTACATCGAGGGCTACGACAAGGTCCACCCCGAGGACGGCAGCAAGCAGAGCGCCGACACCCTGTCCGGCCTGAAGGTGGTGAACGGGCAGACCTTCACCGTCAAGCTCACCCAGAAGTTCTCCACCTTCCCCGACACCCTCGGCTACCCGGCCTTCGCCCCGCTGCCGCAGGCGTTCTTCGACGATCACGCGGGCTGGCTGAGCAAGCCCGTCGGCAACGGGCCGTACACCATCGACTCGTACCAGAAGGGCTCGCAGATGTCCCTGCGCAAGTGGGACGCGTACCCGGGCGACGACAAGGCGGAGAACGGCGGGGTGGACCTGAAGGTCTACACGGACAACAACACCGCCTACACCGACCTGCTCGCGGGCAACCTGGACCTGGTCGACGACGTGCCCGCCAGCCAGCTGGCGAACGTCCAGAACGACCTGGGCGACCGCTACCTCAACACCCCGGCCGGCATCATCCAGACCCTGGCCTTCCCGTTCTACGACCCCGAGTGGAACACCTCGGGCTCGCAGAAGGTCCGCACCGGACTGTCCATGGCGATCAACCGCGACCAGATCACCAAGACGATCTTCCAGAACACCCGTACCCCCGCCACCGACTGGACCTCGCCCGTCCTCGGCACGGACGGCGGCTTCCAGGACGGCCTGTGCGGGGACGCCTGCAAGTACAACCCCGACGAGGCGAAGAAGCTCATCCAGGAGGGCGGCGGTCTGCCCGGCGGCCAGGTGAAGATCACCTACAACGCCGACACCGGCTCCCACAAGCAGTGGGTGGACGCGGTCTGCAACTCCATCAACAACGCCCTCGGCAACACCGAAGCGTGCGTGGGCAACCCGGTCGGCACATTCGCCGACTTCCGCACCCAGATCACCGACCAGAAGATGAGCGGACCGTTCCGGGCCGGCTGGCAGATGGACTACCCGCTGATCCAGAACTTCCTCCAGCCGCTCTACTACACCAACGCCTCCTCCAACGACGGCAAGTGGAGCAACAAGGAATTCGACAGCCTGGTGAACCAGGCCAACGCCGAGACCGACCAGGGCAAGGCCATCCAGATCTTCCAGCAGGCGGAGGGGGTCGTCCGCGACAACATGGCCGCCATCCCGCTGTGGTACCAGAACGGCTCGGCCGGTTTCTCGGAGCGGCTGTCGAACGTCAAACTCAACCCGTTCTCCGTTCCCGTCTACGACGAGATCAAGGTGAGCTGACCCGTCATGGGGCGCTACGTCCTGCGGCGACTGCTCCAGATGATCCCGGTGTTCATCGGGGCCACGCTGCTGATCTTCGTGATGGTGAACGTGATGGGCGACCCCATCGCGGGCCTGTGCGGTGAGCGGCAGTGCGATCCCGCCACCGCGGCACAGCTGGAGAAGGAGTTCGGTCTCGACAAGCCCCTGTGGCAGCAATACCTGACGTACCTGGGCAACATCTTCACCGGCGACTTCGGCACGGCCTTCAACGGCCAGGAGGTCACCGAGCTGATGGCGACGGCCTTCCCGGTGACCATCCGGCTGACGATCGTCGCCATCCTCTTCGAGATCGTCATCGGCATCTCCCTCGGCGTGCTGACCGGACTGCGCCGGGGACGGCCCGAGGACACCCTGGTCCTCGTCGGCACCCTCGTCGTCATTTCGATCCCCACCTTCGTCACCGGCCTGCTGCTCCAGCTGCTGCTCGGCGTCGAGTGGGGCTGGATCAGCCCGTCCGTCTCCTCGGACGCCCCGTTCGACGAACTCATCGTGCCCGGCCTCGTGCTGGCCTCCGTCTCGCTGGCGTACGTCACCCGGCTCACCCGCACCTCCATCGCGGAGAACCGGCGCTCCGACTACGTCCGCACCGCCGTCGCCAAGGGCCTGCCCCGACGCCGGGTCATCTCCCGGCACCTGCTGCGCAACTCCCTGATCCCGGTCGTCACCTTCATCGGCGCCGACATCGGCGCCCTGATGGGCGGCGCGATCGTCACCGAGCGGATCTTCAACATCCACGGCGTCGGTTACCAGCTCTACCAGGGCATCGTCCGGCACAACACGCAGACCGTCGTCGGCTTCGTGACCATCCTCGTCCTGGTCTTCCTGATCGCCAACCTGCTGGTCGACCTCCTGTACGCCGTACTCGACCCGAGGATCCGATATGCCTGAGCCCTACGACGGCGGCCGGGCCATCTCCGGCGCGGGAGCGGGAGGCGGAATGGATCTCGCCGCGGAAGAGGCCGAGACCTTGGAGAAGATTCCCGGCGGCCCGCAGGGCACCGGCCCCGCCGGCAAGCCGCGCAGTCTGTGGTCCGACGCCTGGCACGACCTGCGCCGCAACCCCGTCTTCATCATCGCCGGCCTGGTCATCGTCTTCCTGGTCTTCATCTCCCTGTGGCCGGGCGCCATCACCTGGATGAGCCCCCTGCAGTGCGACCTCGCCAAGGCGCAGCAGGGCTCCCAGCCCGGTCACCCCTTCGGCTTCGACGGCCAGGGCTGCGACGTGTACACCCGTACCGTCTACGGCGCCCGTACGTCCGTCTCGGTCGGCGTCTGCGCCTCGCTCGGGGTCGCGATCCTCGGCTCGGTGCTCGGCGGTCTCGCCGGCTTCTTCGGTGGCGGCTGGGACTCGATCCTGTCCCGGGTCACCGACATCTTCTTCGCCATCCCGGTCGTCCTCGGCGGTCTGGTCCTGCTGTCGGTGGTCACCAGCAACACCATCTGGCCGGTCATCGGCTTCATGGTGCTGCTCGGCTGGCCGCAGATCTCCCGCATCGCCCGCGGCTCCGTGATCACCGCCAAACAGAACGACTACGTCCAGGCCGCCCGTGCCCTCGGCGCCTCCAGCTCGCGCATGCTGCTGCGGCACATCACACCCAACGCGGTCGCGCCGGTCATCGTCGTGGCGACCATCGCGCTGGGCACCTACATCTCGCTGGAGGCGACCCTGTCCTACCTCGGTGTCGGTCTGAAGCCGCCGAGTGTGTCCTGGGGCATCGACATCTCCGCCGCCTCGCCCTACGTGCGCAACGCCCCGCACGCGCTGCTGTGGCCCTCCGGCGCGCTCGCCCTCACCGTCCTGGCCTTCATCATGCTCGGCGACGCGGTGCGCGACGCCCTCGACCCGAAGCTGAGGTGACGCCGCATGCTGCTCGAAGTCCGGGATCTGCACGTGGAGTTCAAGACCCGCGAGGGCATCGCCAAGGCCGTCAACGGTGTCACCTACTCCGTCGACGCCGGGGAGACCCTCGCCGTGCTCGGCGAGTCCGGATCCGGCAAGTCCGTCACCGCCCAGGCCATCATGGGCATCCTCGACATGCCGCCGGGCAGGATCAGCGGCGGCGAGATCCTCTTCCAGGGCAAGAGCCTGCTCAAGCTGAAGGAGGAGGAGCGGCGAAGGATCCGCGGCGCGGAGATGGCGATGATCTTCCAGGACGCGCTGTCCTCGCTGAACCCCGTGCTCTCCGTGGGGGACCAGCTCGGCGAGATGTTCACGGTGCACCGGGGCATGTCGAAGAAGGACGCCCGCGCCAAGGCCGTGGAGCTGATGGACCGGGTGCGCATCCCGGGCGCCAAGGAGCGGGTGCGCCAGTACCCCCACCAGTTCTCCGGCGGTATGCGCCAGCGCATCATGATCGCGATGGCGCTGGCCCTGGAACCGGCCCTGATCATCGCCGACGAGCCCACCACCGCGCTGGACGTCACCGTGCAGGCCCAGGTGATGGAGCTGCTCGCCGAGCTCCAGCGGGAGCTCAACATGGGGCTCATCCTGATCACCCACGACCTCGGAGTCGTCGCGGACGTGGCCGACCGCATCGCGGTGATGTACGCGGGCCGGATCGTCGAACAGGCGCCCGTCCACGACATCTACAAGGCCCCCGCCCACCCCTACACCAAGGGCCTGCTCGAATCCATCCCGCGCCTGGACCAGAAGGGCCAGGCGCTGTACGCCATCAAGGGCCTGCCGCCCAGCCTGCTGCACATCCCGCCCGGTTGCGCCTTCCACCCGCGCTGCCCGATGGCCCAGGACGTGTGCCGCACGGACGTGCCGCCGCTGTACGAGGTGAACGAGGAACGGGAGAGCGCCTGCCACTTCTGGAGGGAGTGCCTCAATGGCTGAGCCGATCATCGAGGTGAGCGGGCTCGTCAAGCACTACCCGCTCACCCGGGGCATCCTGTTCAAGAAGCAGATCGGCTCGGTCAAGGCCGTCGACGGGGTCGACTTCACCCTGTACAAGGGCGAGACCCTGGGCATCGTGGGGGAGTCGGGCTGCGGCAAGTCCACGGTCGCCAAGATGCTGGTCCACCTGGAGGAGCCGACCGCGGGCGAGATCCGCTACAAGGGCGAGAACATCTCCAGGCTGTCCGGCAAGGCCCTCAAGGCGGTCCGGCGCAACATCCAGATGGTCTTCCAGGACCCGTACACCTCGCTCAACCCCCGTATGACGGTGGGCGACATCATCGGGGAGCCGTACGAGATCCACCCCGAGGTGGCTCCCAAGGGCGACCGGCGCAAGCGGGTCCAGGACCTGCTGGACGTGGTCGGCCTCAACCCCGAGTACATCAACCGCTACCCCCACCAGTTCTCCGGCGGCCAGCGCCAGCGCATCGGCATCGCGCGCGGGCTGGCCCTGCGCCCCGAGGTGATCGTCGCCGACGAGCCGGTCTCCGCGCTCGACGTCTCCGTCCAGGCCCAGGTCATCAACCTTCTGGACCGTCTCCAGGCGGAGTTCGAGCTCAGCTACGTCTTCATCGCGCACGACCTCTCGATCGTCCGCCACATCTCCGACCGGGTCGGGGTGATGTACCTGGGCCGCATCGTCGAGATCGGCCGGGACGCCGAGATCTACGAGCACCCCACCCATCCCTACACCCAGGCCCTGCTCTCCGCGGTCCCGGTCCCCGACCCGGAGGCCCGCGAGCACCGGGAGCGCATCATCCTCGTGGGAGACGTCCCGTCGCCCACCCACATCCCCTCGGGCTGCCGCTTCCGCACCCGCTGTTTCAAGGCCCAGCCCCGCTGCGCCGAGGAGGTCCCCCTCCTGGCGATCCCGCCCCACCTGACCGCCCCCGGCGGCCCGGCCGCCCACGACTCGGCCTGTCTGTTCGCGGAGGAGAAGCAGGTGGTGCCACCGGAGGAGCCGGACAGCGGGCGGGCGGAGCCGGAGAAGGGGCAGGTGGCGCCGCCGGGGGAGCCGGGGAGCGGGTGGGCGGAGCCGGAGAAGGGGCAGGTGGCGCCGCCGGGGGAGCCGGGGAGCGGGTGGGCGCCGCCGCCGGTGGAGCCGGAAGGCGGACGGGCCGAGCCGCCCCGGGAACCGGGCGAGCCGGAGTAACACGCAGGCAACTCGTCTGACCCGATTCCGATATACGGACGCGCGAGGCTGAACAGCGTACGGCCGTGCGGGTGCCGTAAAAACGGGCCGGGGTGCGCCATGTCATCCCGGCCCGTCGGCGTGTCAGGCGAGGCCGAGGGAGCGCCTGAGGAAGTCGACCTGGAGCAGCAGGAGGTTCTCGGCGACCTGTTCCTGCGGGGTCATGTGGGTCACCCCGGACAGGGGCAGCACCTCGTGCGGGCGGCCGGCCGAGAGCAGGGCCGAGGACAGCCGCAGGGCGTGGGCGACGACCACGTTGTCGTCGGCGATCCCGTGCACGATCATCAGCGGCCGGTGCGGCTCGGCCGGGGCGGACAGGCCCTCGTCGGTGATGAGCGAGTTGGCGGCGTAGACCGCGGGTTCGGCGGCGGGGTCGCCGAGGTAGCGCTCGGTGTAGTGGGTGTCGTAGAGCCGCCAGTCCGTCACCGGGGCCCCGGCGATGCCCGCGTGGAAGACGTCGGGGCGCCGCAGCACGGCCAGCGCCGCGAGCCAGCCGCCGTACGACCAGCCGCGGATGGCCACCCGGGACAAATCCAGCGGGTGGGAGCGGGCGAGGTCGTGCAGCGCCTCGACCTGGTCGTCCAGGGAGGCCGTGAAGGCGTGGTGGATGCCCTTCTCCCAGGCGGGCGAGCGCCCGGGCGTCCCCCGTCCGTCGGCGACGAGCACCGCGAAGCCCTGATCGGCGAACCACTGGGAGGTCAGATGCGCGTTGTGCGCGGCGACCACCCGGGGCCCGTGCGGACCGCCGTAGGGGTCGAGCAGGACCGGCAGGGGAGTGACCCCGTCGTAGTCCGTAGGCATAAGCAGGGCGCACGGGATGCGCCGTGCGCCCCCCTGGGTGAACAGCATGCGCGGGGACAGACCAGGATCTTCCGCGTACGAGGTGACCGTCGCGCACTGCTTCCCGTCCCGCAGCACCCGCACCTGGGAGCCCGGCCGGTCCGGCGTCGCCGACACCAGCACGGTCACGCCCGCGGCACGCACGGCCGAGTGCACGCCGGGCTCCTCGGAAACACGCTCCACACCGAGCTCGTTGACCCGGTAGACATGGACCTCGCCGATCTCGGGGCTCGTCGCGTCCTCCCCGGCCGAGGCCGAGACCAGCACGTCGTCGTCCCCCACGTCGAGAACCGCCCGCACATGCAACTGCGCCCCGGTAAGGGGACGTTCGCCGACCGCCAGCACCCGCGCGCCGCCCTCGTCGGCGATCCGCACGAGCTGCCCGGAGGGCGACCAGCAGGGCACCCCGGCGAAAAGATCAAGCCAAATCGAGTCCTCGTCGGCGTGCACCATCCGGGTCGCGCCGGTGTCCGGGTCCACGGCCAGATACAGCTCGCTGCGCTGATCCCTGGCCTGTACCAGGAGCAAGGGCGCACCGGCATCTGACCAGTGCACATGCGCGAGATACGGGTACCGGGCCCGGTCCCAGACGACCTCGGTGCGGGCCCCGTCGAGGCCGAACACGAACAGCCGCACCTCCGCGTTGGCGGTCCCGGCCGCCGGGTAGGGCACGTGTTGTGGGTCACGTTCCGGCTGGGCCGGATCGGAGATCCACCACCGCCGCACCGGCGTGTCGTCCACCCGCGCGACCAGCAGCCGGTCCGATTCCGGAGACCACCAGAAACCGCGCGAACGCCCCATTTCCTCCGCCGCGATGAACTCGGCGAGCCCGTACGACACGCCGTCCGCCTCGGCGGAGGCCAGCGCCCGGTCCTCGGCCCCCTCCGCGCCCACGACCCGCAGGTCACCGCCCGCGACATAGGCCACCAGACGCCCGTCGGGGGCGGGTCGAGGGTCGATCACCGGCCCGGCGACGGGCAGTTCGCGCGTCGTGCCCGCCCGCAGCTCGGCCGCGAAGAGCCGGCCCGACAGGGTGAAGGCCGCCAACTCCAGCGCCCTGTCGGTGGCGTAGCCGACGATCCCGGCGCCGCCCTCCCGGCTGCGCTCGCGCCGCGCCCGCTCCTCGGGCGACAGGCGCTCCTCGCCGCCGCCCAGCAGGGCGCGGGGGTCGGCGGCGAGGTGTTCCCGGCCGTCCGCCAGGTCCAGCACCCACAGGGAGTTGGCCCGGTCGGTGCCGGAGGCCGACCGCAGGAACGCGACACGGGAACCGTCGGGCGCCACGGTGAAGGAACGCGGCGCGCCGAGCGTGAACCGCTGGGTGCGGGCGTGCCGTCGGGGGAAGGAGTCAGCAGGCTCGGTCGTCATGCCCCGACCCTATTGGCGATGATTGGCCATGCGCTCCCTTGCGCACCTGTGCGCCCAGCGATGCGCACGTACTCATAGCTATGATCACTAACGCTGTGTGGGTATGAACCCGCCGGCTCCTGTATGGATTTATGCGTTGGCCCGCTCTGTCGACCTGCTTCTGACTGGAGGTGAACCGCCGTGGCACTCTCGATTTCGGCGGTGGTGCTGCTGGCGATCATCGTCTTCATCCTGATCAAGAAGTCGGGACTGAAGGCCGGGCACGCAGTCATCTGCATGCTCCTGGGCTTCTACCTGGCCTCCTCGACGATCGCCCCCACGATCAGCGAGCTGACGACCAACATCGCCGGGATGATCGGGAGCATCAACTTCTGACGCGCCTGCTCCGCACCTGCCCGGCGCATGAGTCGCGCGGCTTGAGGGCTCCCGGGCGAGTGCGGGGTGGGACGGGGCGAGCCTCAGGAGGCGCCTTCTGAAGGCGCCGGGTGAGGGCGTCAGCCGGGCGGCGGGCGATCCGGTGGCGTCGCCCGCCTCGTAGGGTGGCCCCATGACGGAACTGCCCGAGCGTCGTCTGCTGCTGGTGCACGCGCACCCGGACGACGAGTCGATCAACAACGGCGCGACCATGGCCGCGTATGCCGCCCGGGGTGTGCGGGTGACTCTGGTGACCTGCACCCTGGGCGAGCTGGGTGAGGTCATTCCGGCGGACCTGCGGCATCTGAGCGGAGACGCTCTCGGGGAGTACCGGCTTCAGGAGCTCCGGGCCGCCATGGCGGCGCTCGGTGTCACCGACTTCCGCCAGCTCGGCGGGGCCGGGCGCTACCGCGACTCCGGGATGATGGGGCTGCCCGACAACGAGCACCCCGCCGCCTTCTGGCGGGCCGACGTGGACGAGGCCGCCGGGCATCTGCTCGATGTCGTCCGCGAGGTGCGGCCACAGGTCCTCGTCACCTACGACCCCGACGGCGGCTACGGCCACCCCGACCACATCCAGGCTCACCGCGTCGCCATGCGGGCGGTCGAACTGGCCGCGGCCGAGGGCCTGCCCGTGCGGCGCGTGTACTGGAACCGGGTGCCGCGCGGCATCGCCGACGCGGCATTCGCCCGCCTCCAGGAGGATCTGCCCGGACTCCCCTGGGAGAAGAGCGCCGCCGTCACGGACGTACCGGGCGTGGTCGACGACCAGCGGGTGACCACCCGCTTCGACGGCTCCGGCCAGGTCGCCGCCAAGGCCGCCGCGATGCGCGCGCACGCGACCCAGATCGAGGTCGCCGAGCCCTACTTCGTGCTGTCCAACGAGCTCGCCCAGCCGCTGTTCGCCGACGAGTACTACGAGTTGGTGCGCGGCGAGCGGGCCGAGGGCGACGACCAGGACCTGTTCGCCGGGATCGGGGAGGCACCGTGAACGACCGTCCCTCCACACTCGCGCAGCCGCTGCGCATGCCCTCCGTCGCTCGGATCGCCGTCCATGTACTGCTCTTCGCGCTGGGCGCCGTCGTCGGCGTGGCCGGGGCACTGGTGCAGGGCGGCTGGTTCCCCGGCGGGCTGCTGCTCGCGCTCGCGGGCGCGGCCGGACTGTTCCTCGGCGCGTCCCGGGCCACCGGAGGCCGCGGCGGTGCCTTGGCGAGCGGCGCCGGGTGGATGATCGCCGTCATCCTGCTCACCACCAGCCGCCCGGAAGGGGACTTCATGTTCGCCGCCGGCGGCGGCTCCTACCTCTTCCTCCTCGGCGGCATGGCCGTGGCTGTGATCTGCGCCACGCTTGCCCAGGGGCGGCAACCGGGCGGCTCCGCTGCCCGACTTGGGAAGTGACGTACCGCTTCGCCGTCGCGTGTGCGTGTCAGTCCCGTGTGGGTTTCCCTGCGGTCGCGGGATAAGCGTCACAAGCGGCCAGTATGGTGGTGCGCGCCGCCGAACGTCCCCCGGCGCTCGACTTGGCTCGGGCGGGGGGAAGCCCCCAAGCAGAGTGAGGTCGCAACGGGCGGCGGAGCCAACCGGGAGAACCTGCCTTGAGTCGTGAAACTGACAGTCCGTCCTCTGGGCCCAGCGGGCGCGGCGGAGCCGCATACCCCTCGGGTACGCCGCCGTACGGCACCCCCGTGGTCGCCGGCGCAGGCGCGGACGCGGGCCGTTCGCCCGCGCCGGAGGAACGTAAGACCGAGACCACGCTGACCACCCGTATCCGGATCAACATCCCCGGATCCCGGCCCATCCCGCCGGTCGTGGTGCGCAAGCCCGTCGGCGAGACCGAGAGCGGCGCCGCCGCCGGGGAGCCCGAGGCTCCCGCGAAGCCGGCCCGTACCGCCCCCGCCCCCGCTGCCGCCGAGGCTCCCACCGAGCCCGGGCCGGACGCGGAGGAGAAGACCAGCGACTGGTTCGCGCCGCGCAAGTCCGGTGCGGGCAAGCCGGGTCAGGGCGCCACCCCCGCCAACGGCACCCCCGCGCCCGCCGCTTCGGCCGCGCCCGCTGCGGCACCGCCGCTGCCCCCGCGCCGCGTCGCCGGTGGCCAGCGCCCCGCCGCGGGCCGTCCCGGCGGTGTGGTCGGCTCGGTGAGCATGCCGACCGGCTCCCGCCCCGGCGGCACCAACGGCGCCGGCCTGCCCGGCGCGACCGGCGGCCCGGTGGCCCCCGGTCACGGCGGCGGGACGGGCTCCTTCGACGTCACCGAGGCACTGGCGGCCGGCGCCGCCCGCCCCGGCGCCGAGGAGCCGCGCCGCGACGACCTGCCGTACTTCTCGGAGAACGCGCAGAACGCCCAGGCCCCCGAGCACGGGCACGCCCCGCAGAACGCCCAGGGCGCCCGCCCCGGCTACGGCGGCCCCGACGCACCCGGCGGTCCGCAGGGTCCCGCCGGTCCCGGTGGCGCGAGCGGCTTCAACGGCCCCGACGGCCGTGGCGGTCCGGGCGACCCCCAGGGCCCCGCGGGTCCCACCAGCGGCCCGGTGACCGGCGACGGCCCGGTCGTCCCGCCGGTCCACGGCGCCCCGGGCGCCCCGCGGCCGGTCCAGGCGGCTCCGCCCGGCGCCCCCGTCCCCGGCGCGGCCTACCCCGGCCACGGCCCCGGCGGCGGCCTCAGCGACGACACCGCGATCCTCACCCCGCAGAAGCCGGCCCCCGAACCGCCCGGCGGCTTCGCCGGCCCGGTCGACAACGTCTCCGGCCACACCGTCACCAGCGGTATCCCCGTCGTGCCCCCGGCCGCGCAGAACTTCGCCGGTCCGGCCACCGACGCGCCCCTGGCGCACACCCCGCCGAAGCTGCCCGAACCGGTGCGCAGCGCGCCCGCCGCGTCGCCGGCCCGGCCGAAGAAGAAGGGCCGAAACAAGCTGGTGCTGCTCGCCGGCTGCCTGATCGCCGTCGCGGGCGTGGCCTACGGCGCCGGACTGCTGATGAACCACTCCGACGTGCCCAAGGGCACCACCGTGCTCGGCGTGGACATCGGCGGCGGCACCCGCGACGAGGCCGTCCAGAAGCTCGAAGGGGCCTTCGGCGAGCGGGTCGGCAACCCGCTCAAGCTCTCGGTCGGCACGGGCACGGTCGCGCTGAAGCCGGACCAGGCGGGGCTGCAGTTCGACACCCAGGCCACCGTTCGCGAGGCCGCGACCAGTGACTACAACCCGATCTCGGTGATCGGCTCGCTGTTCGGCAACGAGCGCGTGGTCGAGCCGGTCATGCCGGTCGACGAGGAGAAGCTGCACTCCGCCCTGGAGGCGGCCTCCGGCGGCTCCGGCGCGGTGACCGAGGGCACGATCAGCTTCGCCTCGGGCAAGGCCGTCGCCGTCTACGGCAAGCCCGGCCAGGGCATCGCCGTCGACCAGGCCGGCCAGGCCGTCGAGGACGCCTTCCGCACCCAGGTCGAGACCGGCGCGGCCACGCCCGTGAAGGTCCCCACCACCACGCGGCAGCCGAGCATCAGCGACGCCGAGGTCGACCGCATGATGAAGGAGTTCGCGGAGCCCGCCCTCTCCGCCCTCGTCACCATCAAGGTCGACGACGCGCACAGGATCGACTTCGGCCCCGTCTCGCTGCCGAAGATCCTCGGAGTGAAGGCCGTCGACGGCAAGCTCGTCGACACGTACGACCTTGAGGCACTCCAGGCGGCCTACGGCAGCACTTTCGAGGGCGTCCAGATCGAAACGGCCACCGGCAAGCGCGACGTCCTCCCGCAGGATGTCGTGAACGCCCTGCGGCCGGCCCTGCGGGGCAAGACCGGGGCGGAACGCACGGGAATCATCGAGACGAACCCGAGCTGACCCAGGCCGAAGAGGCACAGGAGGGGGCACCGGCAACACAGCCGCTGCCCCCTTCCGCCGCCCCGGGGGGCGCGGGGAACTGCGCGAGAACCACCCACGACCCGCAAGCACCCACGACCCGCAGGCACGCGAGAGCCACCCGCGACCCGCAGGCAAAGGATCGGCGGGTGCCGCCGCGGGGGGCGCGGGGAACTGCGCGAGAGCCACGCACGACCCGCACGCACGCGAGAGCCACCCACGACCCGCAGGCAAGGGATCGGCGGGTGCCGTCCCGGGGGGCGCGGGGAACTGCGCGAGAACCACCCGCGACCCGCAGGCGCCCACGACCCGCAGCCACCCGCGACCCGCAGGCACCCGCGAACCACCCACGACCCGCACACACAGAATCACCAAGCAGGCGAAACCGTCAGTTCAGCAGGGCCCGGGCCGACAGCGCCTCACCGCGCACCCGCTCGGCCAGGGACTCGTCCACCACGGCGACCAACTCCGCATAGGTCTCCATCTCCTCGGCCCCGGCCACGAATTCGCCCCGTTTCACCAAGACCTGCCCCCGTTCGTACCGCAACCGCGCGGGATGCGAGGGCAGCAGCAGGGCCAACTCCACGGCCCACAACGCCACATCGGACCGCTCCGGCCGGGCGGCGGCCCAGACCCGGATGTTGTTGAGGATGCGGGAGACCACCTCCAGCGGCGTGCTGGGCACGAGCATGGACGGCTCCAGCGGAGCCCCCGTCGCCCCCACGACCAGCAGCTCAGCGTCGGGCCCCGTCAGTACCCGCCCCCCGTCGAACGGATCCGCGAGCACCTGCGACCCCGTGGGGCCGAAGCCGACCACGAAGTGCCCCGGCAGCGCGACCCCGTACACCGGCGCCCCGGCCCGCCGCGCCACCTCGATCCACACCACGGACAGCAGGATCGGCAGCCCCCTGCGCCGCCGCAGGACCTCGTGCAGCAGGGACGACTCCAGCCGCTGGTAGTCCGCGGGCGTCCCGTGGAACCCGAGCCGCTCGCCGAGCAGCTCCCGCACGGCCACCGCCCACGCGTGCGGCGACCCAGGCCGGTACGGCAGCCGCCCGGCGAGCTCGTCCAGCTCGACCTGCACCGCGTCCATGCCCGCCTCGTCCAGCGTCCGGTCCGCCTGCGCGGCGACCAGCAGGCACAGCAGCGTCAGGTCGGGCCGCTCGGAGCGGGCCTCCTCGGTGAAGCGGCGGCGCAGCTCGGCGGATCGCTCGGGGGTCGGCGGAGTGGGGGGACGCATATGTGGCTGGTGCCCTCTCAGAGTGATCGATAGGGCCTGTCCGGGGAATTCCCGCTCGGTGCGCGGCGTCGGACAGGCTCTACCGGCCCGCGCCGGATGTTCCGGGCGCGCGGTAGTGGTGGTAGGTGTGGTGCGCGGCGAAGCCCATGCCGGCGTACAGGGCGCGGGCCGGGGCGTTGTCGGTCTCGACCTGGAGCCACGCGGCAAAGGCGCCCTCGTCGAGTGCCTGGCGGGCCAGCGCGGCCATCACGGCCGTGCCCAGGCCCTCGCGCCGCCGCGCGGGGTCGACCTCGACGGCGGCGAACCCGGCCCAGCGACCGTCCACCACCAGCCGCCCGATCGCGGCGGGGACGCCGCCCTCGCCCGGCACGGACGCGAACCACACGGAGGGTCCGCCGCCCAGCACCCGCAGTGCCACCTCGCCCAGCCCCTTGCGCTGGTAGCGCGTGAGCCAGGCCTCGTCGGCGGTCCGCGCCAGCGACACACCGCCGGGCTCGCCCACGTCGGCGACCGGCGCCAGGGGCCCGATCCACAGTTCGGCGCTCACCTCGTTCACCCAGCCGCGCTCCGCCAGCTCCGCGCTCAGCAGCTCCTGGGTGCCCTCGGCTCCGGTGGCGGTCTGTACATAGGCGGGCAGGCCGCGGTCGCCGTACCAGCGCCGTACGGCCGTCAGGGCGTCGTCCAGCGGCAGGCCCGGGTCGCCGAGCGGCAGCACCGAGTTGGCGCGCCGGGTGAATCCGGCGGCGGCGCGCAGCTCCCACGCGCCGAGCCGCTCGCTCTCCACCGGCCGCCAGGCCCGCGAGGACACCCGGGCGAGCTCTTCGTAGGAGGCGGCGGGGCCCCTGTGGCGGGCGGGGGCAGTCGGCACATGGCGCGCGGCGCCTCCTCCAGGGGCGGTGGTCGGCCGGCGGGCGGGCACGACCTTGCCCGCGACCAGGGAGGATGCCTTGATCCGGACGCGTTCGCCGTCCCGCTTTGTGATCACCAGCACACCGTCGTCCCATGATGTGAGAACACCCACCGTGTCGGTGAATTTCCCTGCCGAGTCGTCGGTGTCCCTCAACCGCCGTACCGAGACGCGTTTACCCACGTCAGCAGCGGTGACGCGGACCTCAAGGCGGCCTGCCGCAGAGAATTCCACAGGTCGGTTCACCCCTCCTGTTCGGATCGTGCCCAAGAACGGAGATACTAGGGGCGGGCATCGACGACGCCGCGCTCCCGCGCGCCAGGCGGCGGAGCCTGAGGAGGCCCGCCAGCGCCCTATCGAGGAGGAACGACAGCGTGACCTACGTCATCGCGCAGCCTTGTGTCGACGTGAAGGACAAGGCGTGCATCGAGGAGTGCCCGGTCGACTGCATCTACGAGGGCCAGCGGTCCTTGTACATCCACCCGGACGAATGCGTCGACTGTGGTGCCTGTGAGCCGGTCTGCCCGGTCGAGGCGATCTTCTACGAGGACGACACTCCGGAGGAGTGGAAGGACTACTACAAGGCGAACGTCGAGTTCTTCGACGAGCTGGGCTCCCCGGGCGGCGCCAGCAAGCTGGGTCTGATCGAGCGCGACCACCCCTTCATCGCCGCGCTCCCGCCGCAGAACGGCTGACGGCGGCCCGTCGCACCGGCGTGGCCTCGGTCCCGTACGTCCTGATCACCGTCCTGATCGCCGTACGGGACCGAGGCGTTTGCCGTGCCGGGCGTCCCCGTCGCAGCAGGCGTCCCCGGCGTACCAGAAAGTGAGCCAAGCACTCGTGTCCGCTCCCTCCGACCGACTTCCCACGTTTCCCTGGGACAAGCTGGAGCCGTACAAGAAGACGGCCGCCGCGCACCCGGACGGCATCGTCGACCTGTCGGTCGGCACCCCGGTCGACCCGGTCCCCGAGCTGATCCAGAAGGCGCTGATCGGCGCGGCCGACTCCCCGGGCTATCCGACGGTCTGGGGCACGCCCGAGCTGCGGGACGCGCTCACCGGCTGGGTGACGCGCCGGCTGGGCGCCCGTGACGTCACGCACCGCCATGTGCTGCCGATCGTCGGCTCCAAGGAGCTGGTGGCCTGGCTGCCGACCCAGCTCGGCCTCGGCCCCGGCGACAGGGTCGCGTATCCGCGCCTCGCCTACCCGACGTACGAGGTCGGCGCCCGGCTGGCGCGCGCGGAGTACGAGGTCTACGACGACCCGACCGAGCTGGACCCGGCCGGGCTGAAGCTGCTCTGGCTCAACTCGCCGTCCAACCCGACCGGCCAGGTGCTCTCCAAGGAGGAGCTGACCCGGATCGTCGCGTGGGCCCGCGAGCACGGCGTGCTGGTCTTCTCCGACGAGTGCTACCTGGAGCTGGGCTGGGAGGCCGACCCGGTCTCGGTGCTGCACCCGGACGTCAACGGCGGCTCGTACGACGGCCTCGTCTCGGTGCACTCGCTGTCCAAGCGCTCCAACCTGGCGGGCTACCGGGCCGCGTTCCTGGCCGGTGACCCGGCGGTGCTCGGCCCGCTGCTGGAGATCCGCAAGCACGGCGGCATGATGACGTCCGCGCCGACCCAGGCGGCCGTGGTGGCCGCGCTCGGCGACGACACGCATGTGGCGGAGCAGCGCGAGCGCTACGCCGCCCGTCGCGCGGCCCTGCGGGAGGCCCTGCTCGCGCACGGTTTCCGGATCGAGCACAGCGAGGCCAGCCTCTACCTGTGGGCGACCCGTGACGAGTCCTGCTGGGACACCGTCGCCCACCTCGCCGAGCGCGGCATCCTGGTCGCCCCCGGCGACTTCTACGGCACGGCCGGCGAGCGGTTCGTGCGCGTGGCGATGACGGCGTCGGACGAGCGGGTGGCCGCGGCCGTGAAGCGGCTGACCGCCTGACGGGCCATACCTGGCACACGGCGGCGGGGCCCGGGGAGTCGTTCCCCGGGCCCCGCCGCCGTCTGCCGGTCCGGGCTCAGCCCAGCGGCAGGCTGCTGACCGGCAGGGAGCCGGTGGGCAGGCCGCCGCCCGGGGTGAGGGAGTCGGTGGGCAGTCCGCCCTTGGTGGCGCCGCCGGCCGCGTCACCGACGAGGTCACCGGTGGTGCCGGCCGCCTCCCCGGCGGTCTTCTGCACGGCGGGAGTGGCCGTCTTCGCGGCCTTGCCGCCGGTCTTGCCCACGGCCGGGACGGACTTCTCGACGGTCTGGCCGCCGGTCGCGCCCGCGAGGCCGGTGACGTTGCGGGCCGCCCCGTCGGCGGTGGTGCCGAGGCTCGCCGTGTCAGGGGTGGCGAGGCCGGTCAGGTTCGGGGTCTGGGGCAGTTCGGGGGCCGCGCTCGCGGAGCCGGCCGCACCGACCCCGGCCGCCGCCCCCGCAGCGACGAGCAGCGCGGCACGGGCGATCCGGCGGGAGAGGGGGAGGGTCATGATGCTCCTTCGACGGGAGAGAACGTGGAATGTGTCCGGCCGCGCCAGGCTGTTGACGGGGCGCGGACACCGTGACTACCGCTCGAAGTCCGCCGAGGTTGCGGCGGGATAACGTAAAGAGTTGGTAGTGCGTCGCATTATCTGCTGTGGATAAAAACGGGCAAAGGGAGTCTGTGGCTCAGGTTTGCGGAATCCTTACGGCCCTTGCTCTCCAAGGGTTTCGGCGTTCGCGGGAGTGACGTCGCGAAAACCTGCGCACATCTCCGGCCCCGGCGCACCGCATGACCCCTGCGGGTGAGGTGTCGTACTAGTGCACGGTGACGATTCGTACGGCGTCCGACGCGGCCGCCGACGGACGCCATTCGCTGTCGGTGGTGCCCGCGGTCCACTCCCGGCCGCCGTACGACACCCGTTCGACGCGCAGGGCCGAGGCGTTGGCCACCGCCCAGTGCGCGACCTGCCAGCCGTGCTCGCGGCCCTCCACCGGCACGGTCACCGTCCGCCCGCTGGTCCTGGCCGCACCGGCGGCGCCGGTCGCGCCGGTCGCGCCGACCTCCGCGCCCGCCTGGGCCATCGCGTCGCGCCCGAAGTCCCGCACCAGCGCCGAGCGCACCGCGTCCGGGCCCGTGCCGCCGCCATCGCCCACCGCACGGCCCTCGCAGGTCAGCGTGGCCGCCGCGCGCCCGGTCAACGCGGCCGCGAGCAGCGTGGCGTCCCGCTCGTGCTTGGCGTACGCCAGCGGATAGCCGCTGCGCTGCACCCGCTGAGCGGCGTCGGTGAGCCGCAGCTTCTCGTAGTCGGGCACCTTCTCCAGGTGCTCGTAGAACACGCCCGCCGCGTACGCCGGGTCCATGATCTGCCGCGGTGTGCCCCAGCCCTGCGAGGGCCGCTGCTGGAACAGGCCCAGCGAGTCGCGGTCGCCGTGCTCGATGTTGCGCAGCGCCGACTCCTGCAGGGCGGTGGCCAGCGCGATCGTCACCGCCCGCTCCGGCAGCCCCCGGTTCACGCCCACGGCCGTGATCGTCGCCGCGTTCACCGCCTGCTCCGGCGTGAACTCGTACGCGGTGCCGTCCCCGTCGGCCGCGACGACCCGGCAGTCCGGCGCACCGGCGCCGCCGCTGACGTACTGCACGACGAGATAGCCCGCGAGCGCGAGCAGCACGAGCAGCGCCGCGCCGGAACGGCTGCGACGCCTCGGGGTGGTGGGGAACTGCTCGGACACGCCGTACAAGGTAGCGGAGCCTGTCCGACCTGCGGCGTGCCGGTTGGACAAAACACCCGGAACGGGTGTGCGGAGGACGGGCGGGCGGGTTCGGGCAGAGGTGTGCGGGGGACGGGACAGGGCGCTCGGGCACGGGTGCGTGGGGGACGGGACAGGGCGCTCGGGCCGGAGTGTGCGGGGGACGGGACCGAGGCTCGGGCAGGGGTGTGGGGGGCCGTGGAGGGTTAGGGTCGAGGCCATGGCCGATACCCCGCTTGACCTCACTCTGGACGCCGCCCTGCTGACCGCGCAGCTCGTGGACTTCCCCTCCGAGAGCGGCACCGAGAAGCCCCTCGCGGACGCCGTCGAGAGCGCCCTGCGCTCCCTGCCGCACCTCAGGGTCGACCGCTACGGCAACAACGTCGTCGCCCGCACGAACCTCGGCCGGTCCGAGCGCGTGATCCTTGCCGGGCACATCGACACCGTCCCCATCGCGGACAACGTCCCCTCGCGCCTGGACGAGAACGGCGTGCTGTGGGGCTGCGGCACCTGCGACATGAAGGCGGGCGTCGCGGTCCAGCTGCGCATCGCGGCCACCGTCCCGGAGCCCAACCGCGACCTGACGTTCGTCTTCTACGACAACGAGGAGGTCGCCGCCGACCTCAACGGCCTCAAGCATGTCGCCGACAGGCACCCGGACTGGCTGGCCGGCGACTTCGCGGTGCTGCTGGAGCCGTCCGACGGCGAGGTCGAGGGCGGCTGTCAGGGCACGCTGCGGGTGCTGCTGAGGACCAAGGGCGAGCGTGCCCACTCCGCGCGCAGCTGGATGGGCTCCAACGCCATCCACGCCGCCGCCCCGATCCTGGCCCGCCTCGCCGCCTACGAGCCGCGCCACCCTGTCATCGACGGCCTGGAGTACCGCGAGGGCCTGAACGCCGTGCGCATCGAGGGCGGCGTGGCCGGCAACGTCATCCCCGACGAGTGCGTGGTCGCCGTCAACTTCCGCTACGCGCCCGACCGCACGCCCGAGGAGGCCGTCGCGCACGTGCGGGAGGTGTTCGCGGACTGCGGTGTCGAGGAGTTCGTCGTCGACGACCACAGCGGCGCCGCCCTGCCCGGCCTGTCCCACCCGGCCGCCGTCGAGTTCATCAAGGCCGTGGGCGGCACCCCGCAGCCCAAGTACGGCTGGACGGACGTGTCCCGCTTCAGCGCCCTCGGCGTCCCGGCCGTGAACTACGGTCCGGGCAATCCGCACCTGGCCCACAAGCGCGACGAACGCGTCGAGACGGCGAAGATCCTCGCGGGCGAGGAGCGCCTGCGGAACTGGCTCACGGCCTGACCGCGTCCCGGTGATCGAAGGGCGGCCGGACGCGCCGGCTGCCCGACTCGGAACCGCCGGCTGCATGGCAGACATGCTGACGTCCCCCGCGCGTAACCCGCGTAGATCTACGCTGAGACGGAAAGACCCGAGCGGAGGGAGCGCACATGGCTACCGGAAACCCCGAGGGGAAGAAGCAGCCCCCGGAGGAACAGCGCCTGGGCCCGGTCCTCCGGCGGCGCGGCCAGGTCACGGCCAGCACCACCGACCAGCGGCTGCTGGACGCGGGCGGACCCTCGGACTGGGTGCACACCGACCCCTGGCGGGTCCTGCGCATCCAGTCGGAGTTCATCGAGGGCTTCGGCACGCTCGCCGAGCTCCCGCCCGCGATCAGCGTGTTCGGCTCGGCCCGCACCCGCCCGGACTCCCCGGAGTACGAGGCCGGGGTCCGCCTCGGCCGCGGCCTGGTCGAGGCCGGCTGGGCGGTCATCACCGGCGGCGGTCCGGGCGCGATGGAGGCCGCGAACAAGGGGGCCTGCGAGGCCGACGGCATCTCCGTCGGCCTGGGCATCGAGCTGCCCTTCGAGCAGGGGCTGAACCCGTACGTCGACATCGGCCTGAACTTCCGGTACTTCTTCGTCCGGAAAATGATGTTCGTGAAGTATGCCCAAGGCTTCGTGGTCCTGCCCGGCGGCCTCGGCACCCTCGACGAACTCTTCGAGGCCCTCACCCTCGTCCAGACCCAGAAGGTCACCCGCTTCCCGATCGTGCTGTTCGGCAGCGCGTACTGGGGCGGCCTGGTCGACTGGCTGAAGGACACGGTGATCGCCGAGGGCAAGGCCGCCGGGAAGGACCTGCTGCTGTTCCACGTCACGGACGACGTGGACGAGGCCGTCGCGCTGGTGTCCAAGGAAGCCGGACGGGACCAGCTCCCTCCGGCCTGACGGACGTCAGGCCAGGCCTCTGCGGGCCACCGCCGGCTGCCGGTGGCCCGCTATGGCCGCGACCATGTCCAGCACCTGACGGGTCTCGGCCACCTCGTGCACCCGGTACACCTGCGCGCCCAGCCACGCGGACACCGCGGTCGTCGCGAGGGTGCCCAGCACCCGCTCCTTGACCGGACGGTCCAGGGACTCGCCGACGAAGTCCTTGTTCGACAGCGACACCAGCACGGGCCACCCGGTCTCCACCATCTCCGGCAGCCGCCGGGTGGCCTCCAGGCTGTGCCGGGTGTTCTTGCCGAAGTCGTGCCCGGGGTCGATCAGCACGGACTCGCGCGGCACCCCTAGGGCCACCGCCCGCTCGGCGAGCCCCACCGTCACGCGCAGGATGTCCGCCATGACGTCGTCGTACGTCACCCGGTGCGGGCGGGTCCGCGGCTGCGCGCCGCCCGCGTGCGTGCACACCAGCCCCACCCGGTGGCGCGCGGCGACCTCCGCGAGCTTGGGGTCGACCCCGCCCCAGGCGTCGTTGAGCAGGTCCGCGCCCGCCTCGCACACGGCCTCGCCGACCTCGTGCCGCCAGGTGTCGACACTGATCACCACGTCCGGGAAGCGCCGCCGCACCTCGGCGACGAAGCCGACCGTGCGCCGCGCCTCCTCCTCGGCCGACACCTCCTCGCCGGGGCCCGCCTTGACACCGCCGATGTCGATGATCGCGGCTCCGTCGGCCACGGCCTGCTCCACGCGCGCGAGGGCGGGCTCGTCCCGGAAGGTGGCCCCCTGGTCGTAGAAGGAGTCCGGGGTCCGGTTCACGATCGCCATGATCACCGGCTCGCGCGGGTCGAACTCCCGCCTGCCCAGCCTGAGCATCCCCTGTGACCTCTCCTCGTTCGCGCTGGTCTTCGGCCGTCTGCGACCCTAACTGTCAGCGTCGCATGGCACGATCGGACCCTGACACATTCGGCGCCGATCCTGGGGACGTCAGCGATGGTTATGTTCTTGTTCCTGGTTCTCGCGCTCGCCATCGTCGTCGCGGCGGTCACCCTCGCCGTGGTCGGCGGCGGCGAGGGCAGCGGACCCCTGCCCGAGGCGCCGCCCGAGCGCCTGCGGGACCCGTTGCCGTCCGACCGCCCGGTGCGGCGCGCCGACGTGGACGCGCTGCGCTTCCCGCTGGCCGCCCGCGGCTACCGGATGTCCGACGTCGACGACGCACTCAACCGCCTCGGTGTCGAGCTCGCCGAGCGTGACTCCCGCATCGCAGACCTTGAGTCCGCCCTGGCCGGCGCCCGCGCGGCCGGTCCGGTGCGGATGGACAAGCCCGGACCGGAGGACCAGCGGTGAGCGACGGCACGGCCATCCCGGGCCCGGACGGCGCCCTGCGCTGCCCCTGGGCCCTGTCCACCGAGGACTACGTCGGCTACCACGACGAGGAGTGGGGCCGCCCCGTCCACGGCGACGACGCCCTCTTCGAACGCCTCAGCCTGGAGGCCTTCCAGTCGGGCCTGTCCTGGATCACGATCCTGCGCCGCCGCCCCGGCTTCCGGTCCGCGTTCGCGGGCTTCGAGATCGCCGAGGTCGCCGCCTTCACCGACGCCGACCGTGAGCGACTCCTGGCCGACCCCGGCATCATCCGCAACCGCGCCAAGATCGACGCGACGATGGCCAACGCCAAGGTCCTCGCGGACTGGGCCCCGGGCGACCTGGACACCCTGATCTGGTCCCACGCCCCGGACCCCACCACCCGCCCGGCCCCCAGAACCCTCTCCGACGTCCCGGCGGTCACCCCGGAGTCGACGGCCCTGTCCAAGGCCCTAAAGAAGCAGGGCCTCCGCTTCGTGGGCCCCACGACGGCGTACGCCCTGATGCAGGCGTGCGGCCTGGTCGACGACCACTTGGACACCTGCGTGAGCAGAAACGCCGACTGAGCGGCAAGGGCACACCGAAACGCCTCCCACCCCACGAGCACGGAGTCCCCAAAGGGGCGCGAGGAACTGCGCAAACCCACAACGCACCCACACCCGCACCCGGACAGCGGCGGGAAGCCCCGGAGAGGGGCGCGAGGAACTGCGCGAACCCCACGACGCACCCGCACCCGGACAGCGGCGCGGAGCCCCCGGAGAGGGGCGCGGGGAACTGCGCGAACCCCAGGACGCACCCGCACCCGGACAGCGGCGCGGAGCCCCCGGAGAGGGGCGCGGGGAACTGCGCGAACCCCAGGACGCACCTGCACCCGGACAGCGGCGCGGAGTCCCCGGAGAGGGGCGCGGGGAACTGCGCGAACCCCACGACGCACCCGCACCCGGAAGCGCCGCGAAGGCCCCCAAAGGCCCGCAGGGCTGCGCCGAGACGCCGCTCCGCCGCCCGGGCGGCGAAGGCAACAACGCCCCGCACTCCCAAGCCGCACGGAAGCAGCCGAACCCCTACCGCCCCAGATACTTCGGCTTCTCCTTGTTCACGAACGCCTGCACGGCGATGGCGTGATCCTCGGACGCCCCGGCCCGCCCCTGCAGCTCGTCCTCCTTCTCCAGCGTCTCGGAGAAGGAGTGGGTGAGCCCGTACGCCACGGACTCCTTCAGCGCGGCGTACGCCACCGTCGGCCCCTCGGCCAACCCCCGCGCCACCGCCTCCGCCTCCGCGCGGAGCGCCCCCGCGGAGACGACCCGATTCGCGATCCCCAGCTCCAGAGCCTCCTGCGCCGAGATGTTGCGTGGGAAGAGCAGCAGGTCGGTGGCCCGGCCGGGCCCGATCACGCGCGGCAGCGTCCAGGAGATCCCGGAGTCCGCGGTGAGGGCGACACCCGCGAAGGACGTGTTGAAGGAGGCGGTGTCGGCGACCACCCGGTAGTCCGCGGCCAGGGCGAACCCGAACCCGGCCCCGGCGGCCACCCCGTTCACCGCGGCGACCACCGGCTTGGGCGCCTCCATCAGCGCCCGCGCGATCGGGTTGTAGTGCTCCCGCACCGTGCTCATCGTCTGCCCCCCGCCCGCCTCCCGGTCGGCGACGAGCAGCCCGATGTGCTCCTTGAGGTCCTGGCCCACACAGAAGGCCCGCTCCCCCGCGGCGGTCAGCAGGATCGCCCGAACGGCGGTGTCGGCGGCGGCTTCCTGCGCCGCGTCCCGCAGCGCGACCTTCGTCGCCACGTTCAGCGCGTTCATCGCCTCGGGGCGGTTCAGCGTGATCGTCGCCAGCCCGTCGCTCACCTCGTAGAGCACGGTGTCGGCCATGGGGCACCCCTCCGGTGTCGCGGCAAGGCGTACCGGCCGGTACGCCTTTGTGTCCGAAGGACAGCATGGCGGACCCGACCATCGACGGAGGTGTGACCTGCGTCAAAGAAAAAGAGACGCTTCCCGGCCGCCCCGTGGCCGTGCGGCGGCGCAGTATCGCAGCCACATCGCCGAATTGGGTGGTTTTGCTCGCGCGCGTTGCCCAAGCGATGCCGACTGATGTTGGTCATCGGGTCGTGAGATGCGGGATAATGGCTTGGAAGCAATGTGTTCGATGCCGGTGTCGCGTGTCCTGCGAAAGGACCGCGCGTGCCCTCCCTAGGGGCGTGCCCCTTCAGCGGGCCGTCGGCTTTGACGATGAGCTGGTTTCAGGAAGGGGAACGAGCATGGCGGCCATGAAGCCGCGGACGGGCGACGGCCCGCTCGAGGTGACCAAGGAGGGGCGGGGCATCGTCATGCGCGTTCCGCTCGAAGGCGGCGGTCGGCTTGTCGTCGAGCTGACCCCTGATGAGGCCGACGCGCTCGGCGATGCCCTCAAGAAGGTTGTGGGCTGACGCGCAAGCGACCGTACCTTTCGGCCGCCCCGGCACCGCACCAGGTGCCGGGGCGCCCGTATTTCCGGGCCGGGGCGCCCGCTGGGAGGAAGGACGGCTTGCCCGGTCAGCGGCCGGGCGAGGCGCACCGGGGCGGGTTCGGAGCGGGCGAGCCGCACCCGGCCGGGTTCACCTCTTGACCGCGCACAGCAGTCCGTCGCCGACCGGCAGCAGCGAGGTCACCAGCTCCTGGCTCTCCCGCACGGCCCTCAGCAGCTCCCGCAGCCGGACCACCTCGGTGGGCTGCGGCCCGGAGTCGACCGTGCGGCCGTTGGCGAAGACGCCCTCGAAGACCACCAGGCCGCCGGGACGCAGCAGACGCAACGATTCAGCGAGGTACTCCAGGACCTCCTGGCGGTCACCGTCGCAGAAGACGAGGTCGTAGCCGGCGTCGGCGAGGCGGGGGAGGACGTCGAGCGCGCGGCCGGGGATGAACCGGGCCCGGTTGCTGGCGAAGCCGGAGGCGCGGAAGGCCTCGCGGGCGAACTGCTGGTGCTCGGGTTCGGGATCGACCGTGGTCAGAACGCCGTCGGGGCGCATGCCGTGCAGCAGGTGGATTCCGGAGACTCCGGTACCGGTGCCGATCTCCGCGACCGCCTTGGCGTCCACGGAAGCGGCCAGCAACCCCAGCGCGGCGCCCGTGCCGGGCGTCACCGAGCGCAGCCCCGCCTCCCGGGCCCGCTCCCGGGCCCAGCGCAGTGCTTCGTCCTCGGCGACATAGGCGTCGGCGAACGCCCAGCTCGTCTGCCGGTTGCCGGTGATGACCCTCTCCTGTCCCCTGGTTGCCTCGGCGTGACTGTATCCGTTGGGGACGGGAACCCGCAGATGGGACCAGGCGTTTAGAAGGGTGTGAACGCACACGGGGGGACACGGTTGGATCACGATGACGGGCGGGGTGACGAGCAAGTGCTGACGCAGCCGCATGAGCCGTACCAGCACAGATCAATTTCTCGTAAAACCGCTTATCCGGAGCTAACGGACGAGGTGGCTATGGTAGGGGCTCCGCTGGACACCACCAGAGCTGACAGGGGAGGTGCGGCTGCGCCTGTGGATCGGGGAGGAGTGCTGCGGCGCTTTCTCGGATCGGCGGGTAGGCCGAAATCCGTGACCGACACCGCTGCTGACCACAGCCACGCCGCTGGCCTCGACCGCACCGCGACCTTCTCCACCGACGCGGACGGGCAGGCGTGGACTCCGCCCACGTGGGAGGAGATCGTCAGCACGCACAGCGGCCGCGTCTACCGGCTCGCCTACCGCCTCACGGGCAACCAGCACGACGCCGAGGACCTGACACAAGAGGTCTTCGTCCGCGTCTTCCGTTCCCTGTCGACCTACTCGCCGGGCACGTTCGAGGGCTGGCTGCACCGCATCACCACGAACCTCTTCCTGGACATGGTCCGCCGCAAGCAGCGCATCCGCTTCGACACCCTGGGCGAGGACGCGGCCGAGCGGCTGGCCAGCCGTGAGCCGTCCCCCCAGCAGGTCTTCAACGACGCGCACTTCGACGCCGACGTCCAGCAGGCCCTGGACACCCTGGCGCCCGAGTTCCGCGCCGCCGTCGTCCTGTGCGACATCGAGGGGCTGTCCTACGAGGAGATCGCCGCGACCCTGGGTGTCAAGCTCGGCACCGTGCGCTCCCGTATCCACCGCGGCCGGTCCCAGCTGCGCAAGGCTCTCGCCCACCGGTCGCCGGAGGCGCGTGCCGAGCGCCGCTCCTTCGCCGCCCGTATCCCCGCTCTGGGGGGAGGGGGCGCGACAGCGTGAGCGGATCTTGGCCGAAACCTGCGGAGGAACAACTCGCAGAGCAGCATCTGGGAGACCGACTCGCCGCCTTGGTCGACGGTGAGCTCGGTCATGACACGCGTGAGCGCGTGCTGTCGCATCTGGCGACCTGTCCGAAGTGCAAGGCCGAGGTCGACGCCCAGCGTCGGCTGAAGAACGTGTTCGCGGAGGCCGCCCCGCCGCCCCTGTCCGAGAGTTTCCTGGCCCGCCTCCAAGGGCTGCCCGCAGGAGGTGACTCCGGCGGCGGTCCGCTGTCGCCCGGGGGAGGATTCGCCGGACTCGGCGGCAGGCCCGCCGGGGTGTTCGGAGTGAGGCGCGGCGAGCGCTTCGAGTTCGACTTCGTCCCCGCGGACTCGCACGCCGCCGTCCTGCCGTCCGGCCCGGCCGCCGGACGTGGCTTCCGCATCCATGACGTCGGGCGCCCCGACGCCGACCGCTCCTCCCGCGGTCGCCGCTTCGGGCTCGCGGCCGCCGGCGCGGTGTCCCTCGCCGCGATCGCGCTCGGCGGGGTGACCACGGGCATGCCCGCCGACACCGCCGAGGCCCGTGGCGGCTCGGGCAACGGCTCCAATGTCACCCCGGCCCGTTCCGGCGGCACGGGTGCCACCACCACCCCCGAGAACCAGCGCCGCCGCGCGGGCGGTGCGCTGCTCGCCCAGGAGCAGGGCGGTCGTCAGTCCGTCGGGGATGCCGCGGTCGCCGCGACGGATGTGTCCGCGCCGCTGCTGCCGGGCATGACCGCCGCCCACGAGTCGACCGCGCAGCACCCCATCACCACGCCCGTGGTGGCGGGCGCGGCCGTCATGTCCCCGCTCATACGTCCCTTCGCGTCGACCCCGTTGCTCGGTCTGAGCAGTTGGTCCACGGCCCACGGCGGTGAGGTGCCCGGCCTGTTCAAGACGCCGGTCCCCGACGAGTCCACGGCCCAGGACCGCTGACCGTCCCCTGCGCGTCGACGCGCGAACCTGGTTGAATCCAGGAGCCGTGCCCGCGGCAGGCGACCGGGCGCGGCGGCGGAGATCGACGAGCCCGCGGCCGGCGCCTGCGTTCATGGTGCCGCGGCCAGCTGTGGGGAGAGCATGAACGAGGGCAAGCCCACGCAGGACCCTTCGGCCCGGCCGACCGCCCTGTCGGACGGCGACTACGAACTGGAGCGCCCTGAGCAGCCGGATACGGCGGCCGGTGCCGGAACCACCGGTGCCTCCGCCGCCGAATATGCTGCGGCCTCCGCGGCCGGGGCCTCGGATGCCGGGGCTTCGGATGCCGGGGCTTCGGATGCCGGGGCTTCGGGCGCGGCCGAGCGGGGTTCCGCCGATGACGTCGTGACCGGCGACAGCGGCGTGCGCGCGGTGACCGGGGACAACGCCCTGCCTTCTCACGACGGCGACTTCGAGCTGCGCCGCGCCGAAGAGGGTTCGGCGCCCGTGGCGGACGCCGTGCCCGCCGAGGACGGCGTGAGGGCCTCGGCGGCCGGCACGCACGAGGTGCCCGCGAAGGACCCGGCGCCCACCGAGGACGCCATGGTGTCCGCGGCAGGCGCCCAGGACGCCCCGGCGCCGCCCCCGCAGGCCGCCGAGCGCGTCAGGCCCCTGCACGACCCCGACCCGTACAGCACCCCGCCCTACGGCGAACCCGGCCCCTGGGCGCCCGCGCCGCCGGTGCAGCACCCGGCCACGACCCCGCCGCACGGCACGGCGATACCCGCGCCGCCGGTGAGTCACGGCGGCGAGATACCCGCGCCCGGCGCCCCTGGCGGACCCTGCACCACGCTGCACGCCCCCGCGCCCGGGACCCCCGTGGCCGGGGCTCCCCTGGCTGGCGCCCCCATGGCCGGGCCACTCGGCGGCCCACTCACGCCCCCGCCCACCGCGACCGCCGGCGACCCCTGGCGGCGCTATGACCCCTGGGCCGCCGCGCCCCTGCAGCAGACCGGGGAGGCGATGGCGACCGCGGCGCAGCGAAAGCGACGGGGCCGCAAGACGCTGGTGCTCGGCGCCCTGCTGCTGGCGCTGGTCTCCGGCATCGGCGGCGGCGTCGTGGGGACGTACCTGGAACGCAACGGCGGGGTCGGCGCCGTGGAGCTTCCGCAGGCCGGAGAGGAACCCGCCGGGCGGGACCCGGACAGCGTCGCCGGGATCGCCGCGCGGACCCTGCCCAGCGTGGTGACGCTGCATGTGCGCGGCAGCGAGCAGTCGGGCACCGGCACCGGCTTCGTGCTGGACGACCGCGGCCACATCCTGACCAACAACCACGTCGTCGAGCCCGCGGGCAAGAGCGGCAGGATCACCGTGACCTTCCACAGCGGTGACACCGCCGAGGCCGAGGTCGTCGGCGGCGACTCCGGCTACGACCTCGCCGTCGTCAAGGTCAGCGGCGTCCGCGGACTGCAGCCCGCCCCCCTCGGCAACTCCGACAACGTCCAGGTCGGTGATCCGGTCGTCGCCATCGGCGCTCCTTTCGACCTGGCCGGCACCGTCACCTCCGGCATCATCAGCGCCAAGCAGCGCCCCATCACCGCGGGCGGCGAGAAGGGCGACGGCAGCGACATCTCCTACGTCGACGCCCTGCAGACCGACGCGCCCATCAACCCCGGCAACTCCGGCGGACCCCTGCTCGACTCCCGCGGCCGGGTCATCGGCATCAACTCCGCGATCCGCTCCGCCGACAGCGGCTCCGACTCCGGCGAGGGCCAGGCCGGTTCGATCGGCCTCGGCTTCGCGATCCCCGTCAACCAGGGCAAACGCGTCGCCGAGGAACTGATCAACACCGGCAGGGCCACCCACCCGGTCATCGGCGTCACCCTCGACATGGACTACACGGGCGACGGAGCCCGGGTCGGCACGAAGACGAGCGACGGACGCGCCCCGGTGACGGTCGGCGGCCCCGGCGCCCGGGCCGGCATCGAGGCCGGTGACGTCATCACCGAGGTCGACGGACAGCGCGTCCACTCCGGTGAGGAGCTGATCGTCAAGACCCGCGCCCACCGCCCCGGCGACCGCCTCGAACTCACGGTCGAGCGCGACGGCGAGGAACGCGCGATCACCCTCGTACTCGGTTCCTCGGACGACGGCTGACCCGCCGCCGTATCGCACAGAAGACTGCTGCAAATCTCACAGGTCGGGCACGAAACCCCGTCACGCACGGCAAACATCTGGAAAACCGGTCGTTTACACGCTCTCAGAGGTCACGGGACGGTACCGGTCGGACAGTATCGACGGGTACCGTGGACCCGGCCCGGGACATCGCAAGGAGCTTCAGGTGTTCAATGACATAGGACCGCTAGAGCTGGTGACGCTCGTCGTGCTTGCCGTGCTCGTCTTCGGTCCGGACAAGCTCCCGAAGGTCATCCAGGACATCACGCGCACGATCCGCAAGATCCGCGAGTTCTCCGACAGCGCCAAGCGGGACATTCGCGACGAGCTCGGCCCGGAGTTCAAGGACTTCGAGTTCGAGGACCTCAACCCCAAGACGTTCATCCGCAAGCAGTTGGACAACGACGACCTGGGGCTGAAGGAGATCCGTAACGGCTTCGACTTCAAGAAGGAGATGGCCGACGTCACGGACGCCGTGCACAGCCGTGACGGCGAGACCTCCTCCGGCCCCTCAGGTACGTCCGGCCCCTCCGGTGGCCGCGTCGACATGTCCAAGAACTCCGGCACCGACCGCGACGACCGCCCGCCCTTCGACGCCGACGCCACCTGAGCCTCGGGGGTCCGTAGCGGCGCCGCGAGGCAGCTCCGCACGGTGGGAACAGGCCGCGCATCCTGCGCTTTCCCAGCCACTCCCGATGGTGTCGATATGCTGCCGAGTTGTTGTGCGGACCGGACGCGTACGCCCGAAGGGGGGCGGGCCCGCCCGATCCGACGAGAGCGAGGAGGCGGCGGGCACATGGAGACGACGAGTCAGGCGGTCGCGCAGGCGCCGGCCGCGGAGGGCGGACAGCAGGTTCCCTCCGCGCGGCGCACGGTCGACGGCTACCTGCGCGCGCCCTTCCCCTGGTACGGCCTCGACGAGGCGTTCACCGGGCCGCGCTGGCTGATGCAGGTCGGGACGGCGGCGGACGGCGCCGTCGAGCACGGGTCGATCGGGCACGGTGAGGAGCCCTCGGTGCGGGCCGACTCAGAGGACCGGGAGAAGTTCGCGGTCGTGGTGACCGTCGCGGCGAGTCCGTCCCGGCACAGCGCGGACGGTACGGGGCTGCTGGAGGCCACGTCGGTGTCCTCGGCGGCGTGGCTGGCCGGGGTGGGGCTGCTGTCCTTCACCTGGCCCGGCCAGATGGACCACTCGCTGCGGGACGACTGGCTGGAGCAGCAGACGGAGACCGCGTGGGCGCTGGCCGACGATCTGGCCGGGTCCGAGTGGTCCACGCTGTCGCTGCCGGTGGACGGGGTGCCGACGCCGTTCCACTACCGCGAGTCCGAGTTCGGCTGGGTGCTGGCCGGGTCGACGCAGGAGGGCGTGCACGTGGGGGCGTACGGCAGGGGCATGAGCGCGTACGGGCTCGGGTTCGCCATGATCAAGGACATTTCCGCCTACGCGTGACTGAGGGGCGCCAGGATGATCCTGGCGCCCCTTCGTCGTACGGCCTGAGCACTGCGGGCGGGCCCTGAGCACTGCCGACGGCCGCGGGCGCGTCGTGGCTTGTCGCGCGGTTCCCCGCGCCCCTCAGGGCATCAGGGCGCTGTCTCCAGCGCCCTCGTACCGGGTAAGAAGATCAGAACTTGTTCTTCGGGGTGATGCCGAGGGACAGGCCCGACAGGCCTCGCTGGCGGCCGCCCAGCTTGCCGGCGATGGCGCGCAGCGCGGAGCCCGCGGGCGAGTCCGGGTCGGTGAGGACGACCGGCTTGCCCTCGTCGCCGCCCTCGCGGAGGCGGACGTCGATGGGGATGGAGCCGAGGACCGGCACGGTCGTGCCCGTCGTACGGGTCAGGCCGTCGGCGACGACCTGGCCGCCGCCCGTGCCGAAGACGTCGACCATCTCATCGCAGTGCGGGCAGGGCAGGCCGGACATGTTCTCGACCACGCCGACGATCTTCTGGTGGGTCTGGACGGCGATGGAGCCCGCGCGCTCGGCGACCTCGGCAGCGGCCTGCTGCGGGGTCGTCACGACGAGGATCTCGGCGTTCGGCACCAGCTGGGCCACGGAGATCGCGATGTCGCCGGTGCCCGGCGGGAGGTCCAGGAGCAGGACGTCCAGGTCGCCCCAGTACACGTCCGCCAGGAACTGCTGGAGGGCGCGGTGGAGCATCGGGCCGCGCCAGACGACCGGGGCGTTGCCCGGGGTGAACATGCCGATCGAGATGACCTTCACGCCGTTCGCCGACGGCGGCATGATCATGTTCTCGACCTGGGTGGGACGGCCGTCGGCGCCCAGCATGCGCGGCACGGAGTGGCCGTAGATGTCGGCGTCGACGACACCCACCTTGAGGCCGTCGGCGGCCATCGCGGCGGCCAGGTTCACCGTCACCGAGGACTTGCCGACGCCGCCCTTGCCGGAGGCGACCGCGTACACGCGGGTCAGCGATCCGGGCTTGGCGAAGGGGACCTCGCGCTCGGTCTGGCCGCCGCGCAGCGCGGTCGCCAGCTCCTTGCGCTGCTCGTCGCTCATCACGTCGAGCGTGACATCGACACCGGTGACGCCCTCGACCCCGGAGACGGCGTCGGTGACGCGCTGCGTGATCGTGTCGCGCATCGGGCAGCCGGAGACCGTCAGGTACACGGTGACCGCGACCGCTCCATCGGCGCCGATCTCCACCGACTTGACCATCCCGAGTTCCGTGATGGGCCGGTTGATCTCGGGGTCGTTGACTGTCGCCAGTGACTCGCGCACCGCGTCTTCCGTAACCATAAGGACGATGGTACGGCGCGGTAGCCATGCCGCGTGAAGGGCCGTACACGGTCGTTTACATCACTCCGGGTGAATGGGCACCGCGGGAATACGTGAGACGCCGGGGCGGCGGGCGCTGCCCGGGACTGACTCCGAGCGGAACATCTCCTCCCGGTACTCTGCGGTAGGCCGCTGTAGACACGTCGAAAGGCACCGCACCTGTGACTGCGATTCCCCCGGGCCGTATCCGCCGCAGGATCGCGCAGATCGCCGCGGTGTGCGCCCTGGCCGTGACCGGCACGGGGCTGACCGGGTGCGGCAGCGAGGACCCGGACGCGGGCACCAACGGGGTGGGCAAGCTGCCCCCGGCCAAGATCCAGTCGGAGACCCGGGCGGCGGCCGGTTCCGTGGACGCGGTACGGCTGTCGGGGACGGTCGTCGCGGGCGGTCGCACGTACCAGCTGGACATGCGCCTGAAGGAGGACGGCGGCAGCGGCTCGCTGACCGCGCAGGGGGCGGCCTTCGAGCTCCTGCGGATCGGGGACGAGCTGTTCCTCAAGGCGGACGCCGGGTTCTGGAACCACGAGGACGGCAAGGGCGAGCACGAGAAGGGCGACGACGACTCGGCCGCGGCCGGCAAGCTGGGCGGCAAGTATGTGAAGGTGCCGCAGGGCGACCCCTCGTACAAGCGGTTCAGCGGGTTCACCGACAAGGACGTCCTGTTGGAGAGCCTGCTCACCCTGCACGGCGCGCTGGCCACCGACGGCCACCACGAGCAGAGCGGTGTGCGCACCATCCGCATCACCGGCGACAAGGGCTCCGGCGGCACCCTGGACGTCTCCCTGGAGGGCAAGCCGTATCCGCTGCGTCTGGTGCGCGCCGGTGGCGCCGGCACGCTGAGCTTCTCGGACTGGGGCAAGGACTTCGCGCTGAAGCAGCCCCCGAAGGGCGAGACCGTGGACTACGGGCAGCAGTTGCCCACGTCCTGACCTCCCGGCGGCGCGTCCGGTCTGTCCCGTCGGGGGCCGGAGCCTTTGGCGGCGTGCGGGCTGTCCCGTCGGGGCCCGTGGCCCGGAGGCACCGGCCCGGGGCCCGGAGGCGCCCCTCGGCGGCGCGCGGCCTGTCCGGTCGGGGCCCGGAGCCTCTGGTGGCGTGCGGCCTGTCCAGCGGGCGCCCAAAGCTCTTGGCGGCCCGCTGCCCCTGCGGCGGCGGTGGCCTCAGCCCCGCCGCTTGCGGCCCTTGAACAGCAGCCGGGGAAGGCCCGCCGGGATGGGCTGACGGGTCGTCGCCGGGGTCGGCAGCGGGACCTCGGCGAGGGAGCCGTCCGGCGGGGGTGTGGTGGCCCCTGTGGGCTCCAGCCTCAGCACCCGGCACTCACGCGCCCAGCGCTCGGTCATGGCCTCGCCGTCGGGGGCGTTCAGCCGCTTGCCCTTCAGCTCGGCGACCACGGCCTCCCATGCCTCGGAGCCGGGCGCGAGCTCCACGGTCCGGGCGGACCAGGCGATGAGCCGTCCGCCCTTGTCCTTGCTGCGCACGGTGACCTCGGCGGCGCCCCCGTCGGTCAGCCCCGGCAGCGGCTGCTCCCCGGGGCCGTCGCCGACCAGGCAGGCCGCGCCCTCGTGCCACACGTGCCAGAGCGCGCGGGCGGCCGGGGCGTCGGCGCCCCGCACCCAGATGAGCCCGGACTTCTTCGTCGCTTCCTCGACGAGGGCCCGGTCGAGCAGCTCGCTTGTCATGCGCCCAGCCTATCGGGGCGCCGTCAGAGCCAGCCGTTGCGCTTCAGCGTGCGGTGGATGCCGATACAGATCACCGCGGTGATGCCGAGCACCATCGGGTAGCCGAACTTCCAGCGCAGTTCCGGCATGTGCTCGAAGTTCATCCCGTATACGCCACACACCATCGTCGGTACCGCGATGATCGCCGCCCAGGACGTGATCTTGCGCATGTCCTCGTTCTGCGCGACGGACGCCTGCGCCAGGTTGGCCTGGAGGATGGAGTTCAGGAGCTCGTCGAAGCCCATGACCTGCTCCTGCACCCGGGCGAGGTGGTCGGCGACGTCCCGGAAGTACTTCTGGATGTCCGGGTCGATCAGCCGCATGGGCCGCTCGCTGAGCAGCTGCATGGGCCGCAGCAGCGGGGACACGGCCCGCTTGAACTCCAGCACCTCACGCTTGAGTTGGTAGATCCGCCCGGCGTCGGTGCCGCGCGGGCTGCCCTTGCGGCCCGGCGAGAACACCTCGGTCTCGACCTCGTCGATGTCGTCCTGGACCGCGTCGGCGACCGCGATGTAGCCGTCCACGACATGGTCGGCGATGGCGTGCAGCACCGCCGAGGGGCCCTTGGCGAGCAACTCCGGCTCGTCCTGCAGGCGGTGGCGCAGCGCGCGCAGCGAACCCTGGCCGCCGTGCCGGACGGTGATGAAGAAGTCCCGGCCGGTGAAGCACATGACCTCGCCGGCCTCGACGATCTCGCTGGTGGCCGTCAGCTCGTCGTGCTCGACGTAGTGGATGGTCTTGAAGACGGTGAACAGCGAGTCGTCGTAGCGCTCCAGCTTGGGCCGCTGGTGGGCCTGCACGGCGTCCTCGACGGCCAGCGGGTGCAGCCCGAACTCACTCGCGATACCGGCGAATTCGGCCTCGGTGGGCTCGTGCAGGCCGATCCAGACGAACCCGCCGTCGCGGCGGACCTGACGCATCGCCTCGTGCGGGCTCAGCGGCTTGCCGAACTCCACGCGGGCGCCGTCGCGGTACACGGCGCAGTCGACGACGGCCGAGGGGGTGCCGGGATCGCGCGTCGTGTCGTAGCCGGTGGTGTCCTTGCGCAGGGACGGGCGGGCGGGACGCACAACGGAACGCAGGTCGCGGATCATCGACATGGCGGGCTCCTTCGCTACGGACAGCGCAAGGCGGCCAACGACGGGTGGAACTGCCCGGAATGAGGACGTCCTGGCGTGGAGATGTTTGGCACGTCCACAAAGCGGGGAGCACCGCACCGTCGCGGTGGCTGGCTTCGCTGCCGGTCAGATCAGACAGATCAGGCGGAACGAACGAAGTGCTCTTCCGTGAGGACGCGCGGGAGCGGCACCGGAAAGGCTAGAGCCGGGAGAAGACAGCTACTTCAGCGGCCGGAAGAGCGGGTGGTACTGCACGGTCGACTTCGGTCCATCGCAGCCCCACCTCCTCCGGTCGGTCCCTCGTAAGGGAGGTCCATCGGCGTCGGGACTCGATCCGCGACGCTTCTGCGTGCTGCCCGACCGGCCAAGAGTATCAGCCGACTGAAGTGTCAAGGCGCCGCTTTGCCTTGTACTGACGAGTTCTATGCTCGCCGCATGGTTGATGTTCTTCCTCTGGTCGAGGCCAGGTTGCGCATGGCGCTGGGCGAACCGGACGCCCGTGCGGCGGTCACCTTCCTCGGCACCGACCGCATCGAGGTACTCCGCTTCCAGGGGGACGGCATCGTCCGTTACGCCACCCTGGGGATGTCCGCGCAGCCCATGGCCGATCCCACGGCGATGGTCGCCGACCCCGTCAAGGGGCCGCGCGCCGAGCTGATCCTGACCGTGCGCGCGGGCCGCGCAGACACCGACAAGGTGCTCCGCCCGCTCGCCGTGCTGGGCGCTTCCCCGCAGGTCGAGGGCCTGATCGTGGCGCCCGGCGCCTCACTGGACGTGGGCGAGCCGCTGTGGCCCGGCGCGCCCTTCACCTCCGTCCTGGTCGCCGAGCCGGGCGGTCTGGTGGAGGACCTGGAGCTGGACGAGCCGCTGGACCCGGTCCGCTTCCTGCCCCTGCTGCCGATGACGCCGAACGAGGCCGCCTGGAAGCGGGTGCACGGAGCGCAGGCCCTCCAGGAGCGCTGGCTCGACCACGGCACCGACCTGCGCGATCCGGCGCGTCCCTCCGTGCCGCTGGGGTGAGCCATCTCACCGGTGTCCGGGTGCGTCGGGCCCGTCGACGGCGTCCGAGTGCGTTGGGCCGGTTGGTGGACCCCCACCCACCGAGTCCAGGTGATCGTCGGCCCCGGACGGGTGATCGTCCTTGACGGGACGGTGTCCTGGTAGGACCGTGGGGCCCTATGAGGGGCGAACCCAGTTGCCCGAAGTGCGGTGGCCGGGTCAGGGCTCCCGGTCTCTTCGCCGATTCCTGGCAGTGCGACGTCCACGGCACGGTGCATCCGGTGCAGCCCGTGATTCCGCCGAGCGTCGAGGGTCTCGGTGTGGTGGTGCACCGCACGAAGGTGCCCGTGTGGATGCCGTGGCCGCTGCCGGTCGGCTGGCTGTTCACGGGCGTGGCCAGTGCGGGTGACGACCGCAGCGGCGGTCGTGCGACGGCGGTGGCCTGTTCCGGGCCCGGTCCGCTCGGCGGGATGGGCGAGCTGATCCTGGTCGCCGAGGAACTCGGCGTGGGGCTCGGCGCGCGCTACGCCGGCATCGACGGGCCCGATCCCGGCCCTTATCTGAACGTGGAGAAGCCGCCGCAGGCGAAGGTGCTCGCCGCGGGGCGGCCGACGCCGCTGTGGCATGTCGCCGGGACGCCCGAGGACCGGGCCGTCTTCGCCGGTGAGGCGCTCGGGATGTGGGTCTGGGCCGTGGTGTGGCCCGAGCAGTCCGGGCTGCTGATGTACGAGGAGATGGTGCTGGCGGATCTGCGGGAGGCGGGGGCGGAGCTGGAGCTGGTGCCGTGCGGAGCGTTGTCGCCGCGCTTGCTTGAGCCGTAGGGCCTGGGTGGGGGGCGCTTGCACCGGTGGGTGGGTGCGGGTCGTTCGTGGTTTGTTTGCGCAGTTCCCCGCGCCCCTGGGTGGGGGGTGCTTTCGCCGGTGGGTGGGTGGGGGTTGTTTGTGGGTTGTTGCGCAGTTCCCCGCGCCCCTTGGGGGTGAGGGTCGCTTGCATCGTTGGGTGGGTGCGGGTTGTTTCGCGCTGGTCCTCGCGGCCCTGTCGTGTGTGTCTGTCGTGTGGGGTCTCGCGAACCCTGGGGGTGTGGGTGTAAAGGTCGCTCGGGCTGTGTGGGTGTGACATGGGTACTCCCGGGGGCGGTTATCCTTGGGTGGCCCCTTTTCGTCCGTGACCGCTTGGAGTTCGTGTCGTGCGTGTCGACCTGCACACCCACTCCACCGCGTCCGACGGTACGGACACCCCCGCCGAGCTGGTACGGCGTGCCGGTGCCGCAGGGCTGGACGTCATCGGGCTGACCGACCACGACACCACCCGCGGCCACGCCGAGGCACTCGCCGCACTGCCCGCGGGGCTCACGCTGGTGACCGGGGCCGAGCTGTCCTGCCGTCTCGACGGCGTGAGCATGCACATGCTGGCCTACCTGTTCGACGCCGAGGAGCCGACGCTGCTCGCCGAGCGGGAGCTGGTCAGGGACGACCGGGTGCCGCGGGCGAAGGCCGTGATCGCCAGGCTGAACGAGCTGGGCGTGCCGGTGACCTGGGAGCAGGTCGCGCGGATCGCCGGTGACGGTTCGGTCGGCCGGCCGCACATCGCCACCGCGCTGGTCGAGCAGGGCGTCGTACCCACCGTGAGCGACGCCTTCACCCAGCAGTGGCTGGCCGACGGCGGGCGGGCGTACGTGGAGAAGCACGAGACCGACCCGTTCGAAGCGATCCGGTTGGTCAAGGCGGCCGGTGGAGTCGCGGTGTTCGCGCACCCGGCGGCCGTCAAGCGCGGACGCACGGTCCCCGAGTCCGCGATCGCGGCGATGGCCGAGGCCGGGCTCGACGGGATCGAGGTCGACCACATGGACCACGACCCGGACACCCGCGCCAGGCTGCGCGGGCTGGCCGCCGACCTGGGTCTGCTGGTCACCGGCTCCAGCGACTACCACGGCAGCCGCAAGACGGTCGCGCTCGGCGAGTTCACCACCGACCCCGAGGTCTACGGGGAGATCACCCGGCGCGCCACGGGCGCGTTCCCGGTTCCGGGCGCCGGCGGAGTCTGAGGTCCGGCCTCACGCTCCCGCCCGTCCTTTCACTTCACCAAGGTCTGTCTTCACCCATGTTCGACGTCGCTGTCTTCGGCTCTCTCTTTTTGACCCTGTTCGTCATCATGGATCCCCCCGGGATCACCCCGATCTTCCTCGCGCTGACCTCCGGCCGCCCGGCGAAGGTGCAGAAGCGGATGGCCTTCCAGGCCGTCTGTGTCGCCGGCGGAGTGATCGCCGTCTTCGGGCTCCTCGGCCACCAGATCCTGAACTATCTGCATGTCTCCGTCCCCGCCCTGATGATCGCGGGCGGGCTGCTGCTCCTGCTGATCGCCCTCGACCTGCTCACCGGCAAGACCGACGAGCCGCAGGCGACCAAGGACGTCAATGTCGCGCTCGTGCCGCTGGGCATGCCGCTGCTGGCCGGGCCGGGCGCGATCGTGTCCGTGATCCTGGCCGTGCAGAAGGCCGACAGCGTGGCCACGCAGGTGTCGGTGTGGACGGCGATCGTCGCCATCCACGTCGTGCTGTGGGTGGTGATGCGCTACTCGCTGCTGATCATCCGTGTGATCAAGGACGGCGGCGTCGTGCTCGTCACCCGGCTCGCGGGCATGATGCTCTCCGCCATCGCCGTGCAGCAGATCATCAACGGGGTCACGCAGGTCATCCGGGGCAGCTGACCCGCCCCGCTCACGAACGGAGCCCCGTACGGCCTGATCGCCGTACGGGGCTCCGGAGCTTGTGGTCGTGATCCGCTGTTACGAGGCCGTGGTGTCGGCCGGGCGGATCCACAGGCGCTGTCCGATGGCGGCGGCCTGCTGAACGATCCGGTTGACGGAGGCGGCGTCCACGACGGTGCTGTCCACGGGCGTGCCGTCGACATCGTCGAGTCGCATGATTTCGAAGCGCACTGGCTTCTCCCTTCGTCTGGTCATCCTCCTGCGGAGAATTACTTGCGTACGTAGGCAGTCAACGGCATGCGTGTTACAAACATTCCCTACGCTAAAGAAATTTTTCGAACGACTAAATACTATCGAGTAAGGGGTCTGCGCGGAACCGAGCGGCGCCGGTTGTGTTCGCTGCGTGACGGCCGGGACAATGGAGGCGATGAACGACGACCTCGCCGCCCTCGCAGCCCGCATCGAACGCACCAACGAGCTCCTCCAGCGCATGCTGGTCGAGGTGGCGAAGACCCCCTCGACCCACGCGATCTTCGTCGACGCGGGATACCTCTACGCGGCCGCGGGACGGCTGATCGCCGGAACGGAGGACCGGCGGGCCTTCGACCTGGACGCCGAGGGACTGATCGAGGCGCTCATCGACCGCGCCCGGACCGCCTTCGCGGACAGCAGGCTGCTGCGGGTCTACTGGTACGACGGCGCCCGGCGGCGCATCCACACCGCCGAGCAGCAGTCCATCGCGGAACTGCCCGACGTCAAGGTCCGCCTGGGCAACCTCAACGCCAACAACCAGCAGAAGGGCGTCGACTCCCTCATCAGGACCGACCTGGAGTCCCTCGCCCGGCACCGCGCCATCAGCGACGCGGCCCTCCTCGGCGGCGACGAGGACCTGGTCTCCGCCGTCGAGGCGGCCCAGGGCTACGGGGCCCGGGTGCACCTGTGGGGCATCGAGGCGCCGGAGGGCCGCAACCAGGCCGAGCCGCTGTTGTGGGAGGTCGACAGTCAGCGCACGCTCGACCTCGAGTTCTTCAAGCCGTACGTCAGCCGCCGCACCTCCCCGGTATACGACCCCGGCGCCGCGCCCGCCGGCCGGCCCGGCCGGGAGGACGTGCGCTTCGTCGGCGCCCAGATCGCCGCGAAATGGCTGGCCGAGCGCGGCCGGGAAGCACTGATCGAGCTGCTGCCCGGACACCCGTATCTGCCCGGCTCGGTCGACCAGGACCTGTTGGTGGAGGCGGAGGGCGTGCTCCAGTACTCCCTGCGCGGCCAGGCCGACCTGCGACGCGCGCTGCGCGACGGCTTCTGGGACCACCTGCGGACGCTTTACTAGCGCCCCGCGAATCAGCGCCCTGCGAACCAACCTCCGCGAATCAGCGCCCCGCGGGTCAGCGTCCCGCGAATTCCCGTCCGTCGTCCCAGAACGCGGCGAGGGCCTCCGCCGTCGGAAGGGGCCGTTCCACGTTGGGGGAGTGCTCGGCGTCCGCCACGACCGTGCGGCGCGCGGCGAGCCGTACGGCCATCTCGTCCAGCAGCGGCACCGGCCAGGTGTCGTCGACGTCGCCGGACAGGACGTGGAACGGCAGCGGGACAGCGGTGAGTTCGGCGACTCGGTCCGGCTCTACGCACAACTGCCTCCCTGTGGCGAGGAGTTGAGCGGGCCGGTGGCCGAGCCAGCGGCGGCGCAGATGGTCCGTGTCACCGACTCCGCGGGCCGGTCCTCCGACGTCCTCCGGCGCGCCCATCGCCAGGATCGCCTCCCACACCTCGGCCATCGTCATCACCGCGAGCGCGTCGTGCAGCAGCCGCACGCGCTCCTGCTGCGACGGGGAGATCCGCGCCGGACCCGAGGCCATGAGGGTGAGCGAGGCGAAGGGGGAGTGGTCGAGCAGCACGGCCGCGCGGGCGATCTGACCGCCGAGGGAGTGCCCGAGCAGATGCAGGTGACCGCGGCCGTCCAGGGCCGCGGCCTGGGCGAGCACATCCAGGGCCAGCTCCCGCTGGGCGTACGCCGACTCGTCGTCGGGGCCCCCGGACTCGAACTGCCCCCGGCCGTCCACCGCGACCGTGCGGTAGCCGCGGGCCGCGAGCGGCTCGTGCAGCAGGTGGAAGTCCTCCTTGCTCCCCGTGAACCCGGGCAGCAGCAGTGCGACGCCCTTCGGGGCGACGCCGGGGGCCACGTCGTGGTCGACCACCGCGAAGTCGCCGCGGGCCGTGGCGAGGTGGTAGGAGCGGGCGCCGGGGGGAGGGGTCAGGGTCGGGGGCTTGCTCACGGGGTGAGGGTAGTCGGCGTCGTCGGCGCAGACACCGACGGGCCGGTTCCCGCGAGTGCGGGAACCGGCCCGTAGGGCGTTCGGCCGGGCTGGTGATCAGCCCTCGGCGGGCTCGGCCGCCTTGCGGGTGCGGCGCGCCCCCGGAGCGGTCTCGGCCGTCTCCGTCGCCGTCTCCGCGACCGGCTTGGCGACAGCCGTCTTGCGGGTGCGGCGCGGCTTGGCGGCGGGCGCCTCCGGCTCCTGCGTGGCCTGGGCCGGGATCTCGGCGAGGGGCGCCTCCGGCTCCGCGGTCTTGCGGGTACGGCGGGCCCTCGGCTTGGCCTCCACGCCCTCGGCCGTGTCGACGGCTTCGGTCGCGGCGGCCGTGGCGGTGGTCTTGCGGGTGCGCTTCGGCTTGGCCTCGGCGGTGTCCGCGTCGGTGGCCGTGGCGGCCGCCTTGCGGGTGCGGCGGGGCTGCGCCTCGGTGGCCTCGGCGGTGTCCACGGCCGTGGCGGCCGCGGTCTTGCGGGTGCGGCGCGGCTTGGCCTCCGCGGCCTCCGCCGTGTCCACCACCACCGTGTCCACCGCCGTCTCCGTGACCGGCTTGGCGGCGGCGGTCTTGCGAGTCCGGCGCGGCTTGGTCTCCACGCCCTCGGCTGTGTCGACGGCTTCGGTCGCGGCGGCCGTGGCGGTGGTCTTGCGGGTGCGCTTCGGCTTGGCCTCGGCCGTGTCCGCGTCGGTGGCCGTGGCGGCGGCCGTCTTACGGGTGCGGTGCGGCTTGGCCTCCGCGGCCTCCGCCGTGTCCACCGCCGTCTCGGCGGGTGCGGCCGCGGCGGTCTTGCGGGTGCGGCGCGGCCTGGCGACGGGCGCCTCCGGCTCCTGCGTGGCCTGGGCCGGGATCTCGGCGACGGGCGCCTCCGGCTCCGCGGTCTTACGGGTGCGGCGGCGCGGCTTGGCCTCGGTCCCCTCGGCCGTGTCCACCGCCGTCTCGGCGGGGGCAGCGGCAGCGGTCTTGCGGGTCCGGCGCGGCCTGGCGACGGGCGCCTCCGGCTCGGTCGCCTCGACCGGCGTCGCGACGGCCTGGGCCTCCACGACAGCGGTCACCGCGGCGGCCTCGACCTCAGGAGCCACCGACGCGGCCTCGGCCGACCGGCGCGTACGGCGGCGGCGCGGCTTGCCGGCCTCGGCCTCGGGGGCGTCCAGCACAGCCGGACCCTCCACGGCGGCCACGGCGGACTCGGCCTCGACCGGCGCTGCAGCGGCTGCGGTCACCGACGGCGCGGCGGCACCGCCACGGGTGCGGCGACGACGGCGCGGGGTACGCGCGGTCACGCCCTCGGCGGCGGACTCGGACGTCTCGGCGACGGGTGTGGCGGCAGCGGCCTCGCCCTCCATCCCGCCGCGGGTACGGCGGCGGCGGCGCGGCGTACGGGCCGAACGCTCCTGGTCGGCGGAGCGGGACTCGTCCCGGCCGCCCCGGGCACCACGACCGCGCGGACCGCGACCGCCGGGCTCGCCCAGGTCCTCCAGCTCCTCCGCCTCCAGCCCGGCGCGCGTGCGCTCCGAGCGCGGCAGAACACCCTTGGTGCCCGCCGGGATGCCGAGGTCCTCGAAGAGGTGCGGCGAGGAGGAGTACGTCTCCAACGGGTCGTTGAAGTTCAGCTCCAGCGCCTTGTTGATCAGCTGCCAGCGCGGGATGTCGTCCCAGTCGATGAACGTGATCGCCGTACCCGAGGCGCCCGCGCGGCCGGTGCGGCCGATGCGGTGCAGGTAGGTCTTCTCGTCCTCGGGGGACTGGTAGTTGATGACGTGGGTGACGTTCTCGACGTCGATGCCGCGTGCCGCGACGTCGGTGCAGACGAGGACGTCGACCTTGCCGTTGCGGAAGGCGCGCAGCGCCTGCTCACGGGCGCCCTGGCCGAGGTCGCCGTGGACCGCGCCGGAGGCGAAGCCGCGGCGCTGGAGCTGCTCGGCGATGTCGGCGGCGGTGCGCTTGGTCCGGCAGAAGATCATCGCCAGGGCGCGGCCATCGGCCTGCAGTATGCGGGCGACCATCTCCGGCTTGTCGAGGGAGTGTGCGCGGTACACGAACTGCTTGATGTTCGCCTGCGTGATGCCCTCGTCGCCGGGGTCGGAGGCGCGGATGTGCGTGGGCTGCGACATGTAGCGACGGGCCAGTCCGATGACCGCGCCCGGCATGGTGGCCGAGAACAGCATGGTCTGGCGCTTGGCCGGGAGCATGGCGATGATCTTCTCGACGTCGGGCAGGAAGCCCAGGTCGAGCATCTCGTCGGCCTCGTCGAGGACGAGGGACTTCACACTGCTCAGGTCCAGCTTCTTCTGGCCCGCGAGGTCGAGCAGTCGGCCCGGGGTGCCGACGACGACGTCGACGCCCTTCTTCAGGGCCTCGACCTGGGGCTCGTAGGCCCGGCCGCCGTAGATCGCGGTGACGCGCACATTGCGCACCTTGCCCGCGGTCAGCAGGTCGTTGGTGACCTGCTGGCACAGCTCGCGGGTGGGGACGACGACGAGCGCCTGCGGAGCGTCGGTCAGGTCCTCGGGGCGGGCGCGCCCGGCCTCGACATCGGCGGGGACGGTGACGCGATCCAGGAGCGGAAGGCCGAAGCCCAGCGTCTTGCCGGTGCCGGTCTTGGCCTGGCCGATGATGTCCGTGCCGGAGAGGGCGACGGGGAGTGTCATCTCCTGGATGGGGAAGGGGGTGACGATGCCGACGGCTTCCAGGGCCTCGGCGGTCTCGGGGAGGATCCCGAGCTCTCGGAACGTCGTAGTCAGGGTGCTGCCTCTTCTGTGTGCGCGGTGCGAGGCGAGCGCGGCAGTCGTGTCTGACCGTGCCGGGGACGTCGGCCGCCTCACGGGCTGGCCGTGGGGCACGGGACAAATTCCGACGCTCTAGCGCTCGTACCGCTGAGGGTGTCCCCCTCCGATCGTCGTACGCACAGTGCCGTACGGTCAGGGAGGGCTGTCGGGTCGGAGCCGATCGGGCCACCGACCGGGCATCCTCATGCGTGCGGCCTGTCGGGATACGGCGCGTCCCATGCGTTCGGACGTGCCTTCGTACCAGCAGGCGCATTACCACCATACCCCGGATTGGCGCACACGCGATGGCCGATTCGGTCACGTTGTCGTCGTCACACTTGCGGACAGGGTCCGGTGCGGTGTCCTGGCCACTGTGACTGACCAGGGACTTCCCTCGTGCGGAGAGCGGGCTATTGTGCGCTTCATGACGAGCTCTGACAAGCCTGAGAACGCCCCCGAAACCGCCGCCGCGCCCACCGGTGTCGCCGCCCAGGACTGGGCGCAGGCCTCCGCCGAACCGCAGTACCGCGCCGCGGTCGTGGACCTGCTCGGCGCGCTCGCGTACGGCGAGCTCGCGGCGTTCGAGCGGCTGGCGGAGGACGCCAAGCTGGCGCCGACGCTGGCGGACAAGGCGGAGCTGGCGAAGATGGCCTCGGCGGAGTTCGGCCATTTCCAGCGGCTGCGGGACCGGCTGACGGAGATCGGCGAGGAGCCGACGGACGCCATGCAGCCGTTCGTCGCCGCACTGGACGGCTTCCACAAGCAGACGGCCCCGTCGGACTGGCTGGAGGGCCTGGTCAAGGCCTACGTCGGCGACTCGATCGCCAGTGACTTCTACCGGGAGGTCGCCGCCCGGCTCGACTCGGACACGCGCTCGCTGGTGCTGGCCGTGCTCGACGACACGGGGCACGCGGGCTTCGCCGTGGAACGGGTGCGCGCAGCCATCGAGGCCGACCCCCGCGTGGGCGGGCGGCTCGCCCTGTGGGCGCGGCGGCTGATGGGCGAGGCGCTGTCGCAGTCGCAGCGGGTGGTCGCCGATCGGGACGCCCTGTCGACGATGCTCGTGGGCGGCGTGGCCGACGGGTTCGACCTCGCGGAGGTCGGCCGGATGTTCTCGCGGATCACCGAGGCCCACACCAAGCGGATGGCCGCGCTGGGGCTGGCCGCCTGACGACCCCACCGGTGCGTCACGGCGAGGGGCGCGGTTTGCCGCGCCCCTTTCTGCCGCTCAGTGCCTCACACCGCCTCTGTCGCTTTCTGCCCCTCGGTCCGTCACACCGCTTCTGTCGCCCGGTCCCTCACACCGTCACTGATCGTCGGCGGAGTCTTCCGTTCGGGCGCAGCAGCAGGGACAGCGAGGCCGTCGAGACGATCAGGGCGCCCAGCAGGCTCAGGGGGACCGCGGCCGCGTCCAGCGCGGTGTGGGTGATGAAGTCACCGAAGAGGGCGCCGGCCACGCCGGTCGAGTAGACCAGGGGACGGGCCGGGAGACGGTGGGACAGGCGGTTCGCCGCGGTCCACGCCAGTGCGAGACCGAGCAGTGCGGAACCGAGCGCTTCCAAGATCATGAAGAGTCCCTCCCAGCGGCCGGCACGGTGCTTGCGGTCGTCGTCCGTCTTACCCGTGACCTGCGGAATCCAATCCTCCCCTGTGCGGCGTATGTGAGCCGTCCGGCAAGGGTGGAGACAGGCCGATCGGGAAGCGCCGGGCGGGCCGTGCGAAACCTGCGGGGACCGTGGGCGGAAACCTGCGGGGCCGTGCGGAAACCTGCGAACGAGGGGCCCTGCGACCGAAGTCACCAGGCCCCTCGTGGCGTCCTACGCCTTGCGGCGTGTGTTCTTACAGCGCGCCGAAGCCCACCTTGCGCGGGGCCGCCTCGCCGAGCTCGACGTAGGCGAGGCGGTCGGCCGGGACCAGAACCTTGCGGCCGTGCTCGTCCACGAGGCTCAGCAGCTGCGACTTTCCGGACAGCGCGTCGGCCACGATGGCCTCGACCTCCTCGGCCGTCTGACCGCTCTCCAGAACGATCTCGCGCGGCGCGTGCTGCACGCCGATCTTGACCTCCACGGCTATGTCCCTCCGAACGGTCAGTGAGTGCGCGGCCATCCGCGCCGTACCCAGCACACATTAGCCCGGTGAGGGGACGGACACGGACCGCCCGGCCACGCCAGGAGCGAACAGCCGCCGGGAACAGATCCCGGCGGCTGTTGTCCGCGTCCTGTGTGTGCGGCTCACCGGTACGGCTTCTCCGGTACGGCGTGAATGCCTCGGCCGGAGCCGTACGGCTGTCAGTGCTGGTCGATGCCGTGCAGCGGGAAGCCGGCGATGCCGCGCCAGGCCAGCGAGGTCAGCAGCTGGACCGCCTCGTCGCGCGGGACGCTGCGGTCGCTGTGCAGCCAGGAACGGGCGACCACCTGGGCGAGGCCGCCGAGGCCGGAGGCGAGCAGCATGGACTCGTCCCGCGACAGCCCGGTGTCCTCCGCGATGACGTCGCAGATCGCCTCGGCGCAGTCGTTGGTGACCTTGTCGACGCGCTCGCGCACCGCGGGCTCGTTCGTCAGGTCCGACTCGAAGACCAGACGGAAGGCGCCGCCGTCGTCCTCGACGTAGGCGAAGTAGGCGTCCATGGTCGCCCGTACGCGCTGCTTGTTGTCGGTCGTCGACGCCAGCGCGCCGTGCACGGCCTGGATCAGGGACTCGCAGTGCTGGTCCAGCAGTGCGAGATAGAGGTCGAGCTTGCCCGGGAAGTGCTGGTAGAGCACCGGCTTGCTGACTCCGGCACGCTCGGCGATATCGTCCATCGCGGCGGCGTGGTAGCCCTGTGCCACGAAGACTTCCTGGGCGGCGCCCAGCAGCTGGTTCCGTCGGGCACGGCGCGGCAGGCGCGTGCCCCTCGGGCGTGCCGCCTCTGTCTGCTCGATGGCTGTCACGCCGCCTCCCAATTTCGTCCACATGCGGTGAGCGCCGCGCCGCCATCGTACTTTTGGGTAACCGTGGTGTGCGCGGTGCGAGCGCAGAATTTCACGGACCGGACGGCGGCGAAAGCCGTGCAGACGGTTTCGAATCGGTACGGAGGGGGCAGAATGTCGCCTCTTTCCTGGTCACGGCTCCATGTCAGTCGACCGTCAGCGATAGTCGTCCTCGTCGAGCGAGACGACCCTGGCCTGTTCGATGAGGTCGGCCTCGTTGGCCCGGTCCCGGTCTTCGCCGGTCATCGGGTCGTCGTGCTCCGGAGCGACGTCGGCCTGCTGCTCGGCCGCGTCGGCCTCGGGCGCCTCGACGTCGGCCTCCTCGCTCTCCCGTGTCTCCTCCACCTCGAACGTGTCGGGGTCGGTGGGATCGACGGTCATGATGGGCTCCCTTCCTGCGCACGCCTGCGATCGGCCCCGGGGAAAGCCAGGGGTCACACGCGGGTGCCCTCTGTATGAGCCTAGGAGACCTGCGATCCGGACGCTATGCGATGCGCGTTCGGGGCGTCACCGCGTGCGTGCGGGTGTTGTGACGGCCGACACAGGCGAACACATGAGTCAGTGCGTGATCGTCTCGTAACATTGCCGCATGTCTTCGACCGAGCTGCCTTCCGTGCCGACCGCCAGCGTGCTCCCGAAGACGACGCCGGTCCGAGTCGCGGAAGGCGAGCAGCTCAGGTCGGTCGGATTTCCGGGCATCACGCTGACGGTCCGGTCGCGGCCGCCCGCGCGCGAGGGGCTCGAACCCGCGCTGTACGTCCACGGCCTCGGCGGTTCCTCGCAGAACTGGTCGGCTCTGATGGAATTGTTGGACGACGTCGTCGACTGCGAGGCGCTCGATCTGCCGGGCTTCGGCGACTCCCCGCCGCCTGACGACGGCGACTACTCGGTCACCGGACACGCGCGCGCGGTCATCCGCTATCTCGACGCGTGCGGACGCGGACCCGTACATCTCTTCGGCAACTCCCTCGGCGGCGCGGTCTCCACCCGCGTCGCCGCCGTACGGCCCGACCTCGTACGCACCCTCACTCTGGTCTCGCCCGCGCTGCCCGAGCTCCGCGTCCAGCGCAGCGCCGTGCCGACCGCACTGCTGGCGCTGCCCGGAGTGGCGGCCCTGTTCACCCGCATCACCAAGGACTGGACGGCGGAACAGCGGGTCCGCGGAGTACTCGGGCTCTGTTACGGGGACCCCGGACGGGTGACTCCGGACGGGCTCCGGCACGCGGTCGAGGAGATGGAACGGCGGCTCCGGCTGCCCTACTTCTGGGACGCGATGGCGCGCTCCGCGCGCGGGATCGTCGACGCGTACACCCTCGGTGGCCAGCACGGACTGTGGCGCCAGGCGGAACGCGTCCTCGCCCCGACCCTGCTTGTCTACGGCGGCCGCGACCAGCTCGTCGGCTACCGCATGGCCCAGAAGGCGGCCCGCTCCTTTCGCGACTCGCGTCTGCTGACGCTTCCGGACGCCGGACATGTGGCGATGATGGAGTACCCCGAGGCGGTGGCCACCGCCTTCCGCGAACTGGTGGCGGACGCCTGCGGGGGTGCCGGGCACACGGCCGGTACCAAGGGTGCGCCCCATACCGCGGGCTCGTCCGGTACAACGGGTGCGTCCGGACTTCCGGGCTCGTCCGGGTCCACGGGTGCGTCCGGTGCACGGGACACGGCGAGTACGACCGAGAACAAGAGGAGCTGAGGCGCGGGTGGGACGCCACAGCCGCCGGGGACCCGCGCCGAAGGGCGACGGGGCTCGGCGGATCCTGGGGGGCTCGCGCTCCGCTGAGGGCCCGGGCGCGCCTCAAGAGGCGCGGCCTGCCGAAGGACCGCGTGCTGCGGGCGATCCACGGCTGCCTTCGGGCGACCCGCGCGTTCCCGGGGTGCCGTCGCCCGAGCAGGTCCGGGCCTGGCAGTCGGCCGGGCGCCCGCCCGGCTTCGGGGGGCAGGGGCCTGTGCAGGGGGCGCCTCGCTTCGACGGGACGCCTGCGCATGGAGTGCCGCGGTTCGCCGATGGCACGCCTGCGCGTGGGATGCCGCGTGCTCCTGATGGCACTCCCGCGCACGGGGTACCTCGTTTGCCTGACGGCACGCCTGCACGTGGCGTACCTCGTTTGCCTGACGGCACTCCCGCCCACGGGGTTCCCCGCTTCCCGGATGGCACGCCTGCGCACGGGGTGCCGCGTGCTTCTGATGGCACTCCCACGCGTGGTGTCCCGCGCTTTCCCGACGGCACTCCCGCACACGGGGTCCCGCGTTTGCCCGACGGCACCCCTGCCCATGGCACGCCCCTCTTCGACGGCACGCCCGCTCATGGCACGCCGCAGGTGCGTGGTGGGCATCCCGAGCAGCGGGAAACCGGCGGTGGCTGGGGGGAGTTGAGGGGTGCGGCCGCAGCTGGGGCCGGGGCCGCAACCGCGTTGCCCCGGCAGCGGCAGGCGCCGCCCGTCGGGCCGCGGCAGGACTACGTCTCCGCGTTCGACGAGGGCGGGAGTGTCCCCGGGCGCCGTAAGACCTCCGCGGACGAGGACCCGTACGCCTTTGTCACCCAGTGGGACACCCGGCCGCCCGCCGGGACGGACGACGACCAGCAGCCGGTCCGCAAGGTCGGCAAGGGGAAGGCGTTCACCGGGATCGCGGCCGCGGCGGTGACCACCGTGCTGGCCGTCGTCGTGACCGCCCAGGTGACCGAGCGCGGCGAGGAGTCCAACGTGGGCGCCCAGTCCGCCGCCGGCCCGGACCGGGGCGTGCACGACTCCGCCTCGCGCGGCGACGGACGGCCGACGCCCGGCACGCCGCCGCGCGTGGTGCCGCTGACGTACGAGCAGAAGATGGGCGAGAAGTACGCGCTGGCGCCGTCGCTCGCCGGTCCGGGGAAGTTCGACGCCATCCCCGGCATCGACAAGGCGCCCGGCAAGGGGCAGAAGTTCACCTATCGCGTGGACGTCGAGCAGGGACTGGGGCTGGACGGCGAGCTGTTCGCGCAGGCCGTGTACAAGACGCTGAACGACGAACGCAGTTGGGCGCACGGCGGCGGCCGCACCTTCGAGCGCATCCACTCCGGAGAGCCCGACTTCGTGATCACCCTGGCCAGCCCCGGCACCACCGCGGACTGGTGCGCCAAGTCCGGCCTGGACACGACCGAGGACAACGTCTCCTGCGACTCCGCCTCCACCGAGCGCGTGATGATCAACGCCTATCGCTGGGCGCAGGGTTCGAAGACGTACGGCGACGAGATCCACGCCTACCGGCAGATGCTGATCAACCACGAGGTCGGCCACCGGCTCGGGTTCCATCACGTGACCTGCGACAAGGACGGCGATCTCGCGCCCGTCATGCAGCAGCAGACCAAGTTCCTGGACCACGACGGCGTGCACTGCCGGCCCAACCCCTGGGCCTACCCGAAGAGTTGACCGACCGGGTGGCGCGGTGACGATCCGTAGGCAAGTGATCTCTTAGCGCGACAGAACGCCACCCGCACGCGAAAGTTACGACCGTTCACCCCTTTTGGTGGTGTGACGGACAACCGTCCGTCGCACCACCGCCTTGTCCCCTTACGTTCGTCCCGCTGCGAGCCGCCGGGTCAACGGCGGCTCCTGATACGGGAGATCGGGGGTGCACTCGTGCGCATCGGACTGCTGACCGAAAGTGGCTATCCGTATGTGAACGGTGACGCCAGGCTCTGGTGCGACCGCCTGGTGCGCGGACTCGACCGCCACGAGTTCCACGTGTACGCGCTCAGCCGCGACGAACACCAGGAGGACGAGGGCTGGATCGCGCTGCCGCCGCAGGTCAGCCGGGTGCGGACGGCCCCGCTGTGGATGGCCGACGAGGACGGGGTGACCTACGGCCGACGGGCCCGGCGGCGCTTCAGCGACTGTTACGGCGAGCTGGCCGCCGCCCTGTGCGCGGCGAGCGCCGAGGCGGCGTCGCCACAGCCTTCCACCGCCGAGGCGGACCGTTTCGCCAGCGCGTTGTACGGTCTCGCCGAACTCGCCCGCGACGAGGGCGGCCTGGTGGCGGCCCTGCGCTCCGAGACCGCCGTACGCGCCCTGGAACGCGCCTGTCGCGCGCCGGGCGCCCCGCGCGCCGCCCACGAGGCCCGGGTGCCCGACCTGCTGGCCGCCGCCGCGCACCTGGAACACGCCCTGCGTCCCCTGTCGTTGCGCTGGTACGAGGACGAGGCGCTCGGCGCGGTCGACCTGTGCCACGCGGCGTCCGGAGGCCCCGCCGCCCTGCCGGGGCTGCTCGCCCATCACCTGTGCGGGGTGCCGCTGCTGGTGACCGAGTACGGGGTGCGGCTGCGCAGCCACTACCTCGCCACCGGCGCGCACGAGGCCCCCGTCGTCCGGGCCCTGCTCGCCGCCTTCCACGGCCGGCTCGCCGCCGAGACCTACCGGCGCGCCGCCTATGTCACCCACGGCAACAGCCATGTCCGCCGCTGGCAGGAACACTGTGGCGCCGACCGGGCCAAGCTGCGCACGGTCCACCCGGGCCTGGACGCGGAACGGTTCGCCGAGGTCGGGGAGGCGCCCGAGAGCGCGGACCCCGACACGCTGGTCTGGGTCGGCCGCGTCGAGCCCACCAAGGACCTCGTCTCCCTGCTGCACGCCTTCGCCGAGGTCCGCCGGGAGCAGCCGAAGACCCGGCTGCGGGTGATCGGCACGGCCGCCGGGGCCGACGGCGCCGCCTACCTCGCCCACTGCCGGGGCCTGGCCGCACAGCTCTTCCCCGACGAGGCCGACGGGCCCCACACGGTCGGCGACAATCCCGTCTCCTTCGAGGAGGTCGGTGAGCCGGACGTCCCGGACCTCGCCGACGCGTACGCCTCCGGTGCCGTGGTCGTCCTCTCCAGCGTCGTCGAGGGATTCCCGCTCGGCCTCGTCCAGGCGATGCTCTGCGGCCGGGTGACCGTGTCGACCGACGTCGGCGCGGTCGTGGAGGTCATCGGCGGCACGGGGCTCGTGGTGCCGCCGCGCAATCCGCGGGCGCTCGCGCAGGCGTGCGTGGCCCTGCTGCGCGACCCCGAGCGGCGCGCGCGCCTGGGCGCCGCCGCGCGCGCTCGGGCGCTGGAACTGTTCACCGTCGAGCGATGCGTCGAGGCATTTCACGGCATTTACCTGGACATCGTGGCGCAGTGCCCGGTCCGAAGGGTCGTCCTCGACGGGGCGGGGGAGCCGCTGCCCTTCGCCGTGCCCGCCGAGGCCCGTGTTCCCGGCCGCTGGCCCGCGCCGGCCCTCCCACCCGTGCCCGGCTGGGCGGCCGGCCCGCCCGTACGGGCCACGGCGCCGGGCGCGGGCCGAGGTGCGCCACGGGGTGGTGCCGTGCGAGGTGCCGTCGCGCGGGGTGCCGTCGTGCGGGGTGCCGCTGTGCCGGCGCCGGAGGGAGCGCGGTGAGCGGGGTGGACGGACGCGAACGGGAGCGCTTGGGGATGCCGGGCGCCGCGGGGGGTTGGGACGAGCGGTCGGAGCGGTGGGTGGGCGGGGGGCTCACGGATGCGGGCCTTGCGAATGCGGGCCTTGCGGACGCGGGCCTTGCGGATACGGGCCTTGCGGCGGGTGACCGCTCGGACGGTGACTGCTCGGACGCCGGCCTCTCGGACGCCGGTCTCTCGGAGGGCGGCCCCTCGGAGGGACTCATGGATGGTCGCTTCACGGATGGTGGCTCTACGGCGGGTGGCCGCTCGGCGGGGGGCGGTCGTCTCGCGGTCGGTGACGAGGAGGTCGGCGGCTTCACGGTCGGTGGGGGGCGTGAGGCCGTGGGCGGGGACGGTGGTCCCACAGGCGGTGGCGGTCGCGAGGCCGAGGGCGGGACGGCCGGTGGCGGGGGTCGGCGGTCCGCTGCTCGGCGGGGTGCCGCCGACCCGGTGAAGGCGCTGATGCACCGTCACCGGGAACTGTGCGAGCGGGCCGTGGACCCCTTGGAGATCGCCGCCGGGCTGGAGGCCCACGGGGTCACCGACCGGACCGCCGCGCGGTTCAGGCACCGGGACGTCTTCTCCCTCGCGGAGGAGATGTACGCCCGGGTCCCGCGCGACGCGGACACCCGGGCACGCGCCGTCAAAGTCCCCGCGCTCCCGGCGGCCCGCGCCGGCTGGGCCCTGCGTGCCCTGGTGCCCGGTGCGCTGTGCACGGCGGCGGTGGCCGGGCTGCGGCTGACCGACGGGCAGTCGCGGCTCCTCGTGGCCGTGGCAGGAGTGCTCGCCCTGGTCCTGGGCGTGCGCTTCGCCGCCGGCCGTGGGCCCTTACGCGTCCACCGGCCCCGTTCAGCCCCCCGGCCCGTCACCGGCGTCTGGACCGGCTGGCTCGTCGGCTACGCCGCCCTCGGCGACGGACTGCTCCGTTCCACCGTCACCGGCGGCCCCGACACCCTGCCGAACGGCGCGTACGACGGACCCTGGCCGCTGGCCACCGCCTCCCTCCTGGCCCTTGCCCTGGCCTGCGCCCCGGGCGCCTGGTGCGCGCACCTCTTCGCCGCCGAGGCCCGGCGCAGACTCACCGCCAGCCGCGGTCTGGAGGAGTTCGCCTCCGCCGTACGGCCGCTGCTGCTCGGCTCGTTCGCCCTGTTCCTGGGCGCGCTGGCCGCCCTGCTCGTGCTGTGCGGGGAGGTCCTGGACGAAGCCGTGGGATACGCCCAGATCCTCAGCCTCGGCGGGCTCCTGCTGCTCGCCCGGCTGCTGGCCGCGCACGGCTTCACCCACGCGCCGGCGGCGGTGCTGACCGCCTGCGCCGCCGCCGAGGGCGCGGCCCTGGGCACTGTTTTCGCCGGGCGCCTGCCCGGGTGCGGCTTCCTCTCCGTACCGGTGGAGGAACTCGTGTCCGCGTGGGGACCCGGCAGCGCACCGGCCCTGATCTGCGCGGCCGGTGCGCTGACCCTGCTGATCCACGCCGGGCGCACGCTGACGCTCGCCTCGGCGCACGCCGAACCGGTGGCGTCGCGGTGAGCGGCCGTGACCTGCCGAGCGCTGGCGTGCCGAGCGGTGGCGCGGTGAAGCGTGCCGCCGTGAAGCGTGGCGCGGTGAAGCGTGCCGCCGTGAACGAGGGCGCGGTGAAGCGTGCCGGCGTGAAGCGTGGCGCGGTGAAGCGTGCCGCCGTGAACGAGGGCGCCGTGAACGAGGGCGCCGTGAACCGTGGCGCCCTGTCGCCGTCCCGCCGTGAGCACGGGTGCGGCCGTGACCGGGCGGGCCTTTGCGACCGTGGGCCGCGCCGCCGAGAGCACCCGAACTCGCACCTCCCCCGTGAAGGAGAAGACCAGATGACCACCTCCCGATCCGGAGCCCCCGGAGCCCCCGGAGCCCCCGGAGCCCCCGGAGCCCCCGGAGCCCCCGGAGCCACCGGCGTGACCGGAGCCGTCGGAGCGGCCCGACTCGCCGGGGTCGCCGGAGTCGACGGCACAGTCGGCGCGCACACCCCGGGAGCCGCGCGATGAGAGTCCTGCTGATCGGAGCCAACGGCTACCTCGGCCGCTTCGTCGCCGACCGCCTGCTCGCCGACCCGGCCGTCCAGCTCACCGCACTCGGCCGCGGCGACGACGCCGATGTCCGCTTCGACCTCGCCTCCGGCAGCCCGGGAGCGCTCACCCGCTTCCTGGACGCGGTCCACCCCGGCGTCGTCATCAACTGCGCGGGCGCCACCCGCGGCGGTGCCCGCGAGCTGACCCGGCACAACACCGTCGCCGTGGCCACCGTCTGCGAGGCCCTGCGCCGCAGCGGCTGCGGCGCCCGCCTGGTGCAGATCGGCTGCGGCGCCGAGTACGGCCCCAGCCAGCCCGGGTCGTCCACCGCGGAGGATGCCGTCCCGCGGCCCGGCGGCCCGTACGGCGTCAGCAAACTCGCCGCCACCGAACTCGTCCTCGGTTCCGGCCTCGACGCCGTCGTGCTGCGCGTCTTCTCACCGGCCGGCCCCGGCACCCCGGCCGGGTCGCCCCTCGGCCGGCTCGCCGAGGCCATGCGCCGGGCCATGCAGTCCGGCGACGGCGAGCTCAAACTCGGCGGCCTGGGCGTCCAGCGCGACTTCATCGACGTACGCGACGTGGCGCGGGCGGTGCACGCGGCCTCGCTGTCGGCGGCCCAGGGCGTGATCAACATCGGCTCGGGACGGGCCGTGCGGCTGCGCGACGCGGCGGCCGTGCTCGCCCGCGTGGCCGGCTACGGCGGGGCCCTGCACGAACTCGACGGCCCGCCCGGCGCCCTGCGGCCGGCCATCGGCCACCCGCGCGGCGACGCCGACCACTCGGGTCATGTGGCACCCGTCGCCTATCCGTACCCGGACGGCTGCGGCAGCTGGCAGCAGGCCGACGTCCGCACCGCGCGCGACCGGCTCGGCTGGCGGCCCCGTATCAACCTGGAGGAGTCCCTCGCGGATATCTGGATGGAGGCGGCATGCCGCATCTGACCAGCACCAGGACGGGCAGCGCGAGCACCGATGTCCGCACCGGCCTGGGCATCCCCGGCTATGCCCACCCGTTGCTGGCCCCGGCGGAGTGGGGCGAGCTCACCCGTCCCGGCACGCCCGTGCACTGGGCCGTCCTCGACGTCGCCGACGGGCCCGGAGTGCGCCGCGACCCGCACTGCCTCGAAGCCGCGGGCCGACTGCGCACCGCGGGCGTGCGGCTCCTCGGCCGCCTGGACACCAGATACGGGGTCCGTTCGTTCCCCGATGTGATCTCCGACGCACAGCGCTATCTGGACTGGTACCGGGTCGACGGCTTCGTGCTCGACCGCTGCCCCACCGAGCGCGCCGACCTGCCCGGTGTCCGACGGATGGTCACCGCCCTGCGAGGGATGGCCGAGGCTCCCCATCTCGTCCTCGGTCACGGCACTCACCCGTATCCCGGATACGCCGAGTCCGCCGACCAGTTGGTGACCTTCTCCGGCCCGTGGACGGACTACCGCTGGTCGCAGGCGGCGGAGTGGACCGCGGACTATCCTCCCGAGCGGTTCTGCCATCTCGTCCACAGTGTGCCGGGCGGCCATCTCGACGAAGCGCTGCGCATCGCGCGCTGGCAGGGCGCGGCCACGATCTGGTTCACCGACCGCACGGACCGGGGCGGCGAGACCGATCCTTGGGCGGCCATGCCCGGCTACTGGGACGAAATCGTCTCGCGGATCGGAACGGGTGTCTCGGAATGAAAGAGCCCATGGCAGTGTTACGGGGAGAACAACTGTAGTGATTGACCGACCAACGGAGTCCCCGTGTCGCTGCCACCCCTGGTCGAGCCGGCTGCCGAGCTCACCGTAGACGAGGTCCGCAGGTACTCCCGCCACCTGATCATCCCCGACGTGGGGATGGACGGGCAGAAGCGGCTGAAGAACGCCAAGGTGCTCTGTGTGGGCGCCGGCGGCCTGGGCTCGCCGGCACTGATGTACTTGGCCGCCGCGGGCGTGGGCACCCTCGGCATCGTGGAGTTCGACGAGGTCGACGAGTCCAACCTCCAGCGCCAGATCATCCACAGCCAGGCCGACATCGGCCGCTCCAAGGCCGAGTCCGCGCGTGACAGCGTCAAGGGCATCAACCCGTACGTGAACGTGATCCTTCACGAGGAGCGGCTTGAGGCCGAGAACGTGATGGACATCTTCAGCCAGTACGACCTCATCGTGGACGGCACGGACAACTTCGCCACCCGCTACCTGGTCAACGACGCGTGCGTGCTGCTGAACAAGCCGTACGTCTGGGGCTCGATCTACCGCTTCGACGGCCAGGCCTCCGTGTTCTGGTCCGAGCACGGCCCCTGCTACCGCTGCCTCTACCCGGAGCCCCCGCCGCCGGGCATGGTCCCCTCCTGCGCCGAGGGCGGTGTCCTGGGCGTGCTGTGCGCGTCCATCGGCTCCATCCAGGTCAACGAGGCCATCAAGCTCCTCGCGGGCATCGGCGAGCCGCTGGTCGGCCGCCTGATGATCTACGACGCCCTGGAGATGCAGTACCGCCAGGTCAAGGTCCGCAAGGACCCGGGCTGCGCGGTCTGCGGCGAGAACCCGACCGTCACCGAGCTCATCGACTACGAGGCCTTCTGCGGCGTCGTGTCCGAGGAGGCCCAGGAGGCGGCTCTCGGTTCGACGATCACTCCCAAGCAGCTCAAGGAGTGGATCGACGAGGACGAGAACATCGAGATCATCGACGTCCGCGAGCAGAACGAGTACGAGATCGTCTCCATCCCGGGCGCCAAGCTGATCCCGAAGAACGAGTTCCTCCTCGGCACCGCCCTGGAGACCCTCCCCCAGGACAAGAAGATCGTCCTGCACTGCAAGACGGGCGTCCGCAGTGCGGAAGTCCTCGCGGTCCTGAAGTCCGCGGGCTTCGCCGACGCCGTCCACGTCGGCGGCGGCGTGATCGGCTGGGTCAACCAGATCGAACCCGAGAAGCCGGTCTACTGACCCGGCCCGATTGACCTGCACGGCCCTGGAAGCCCGTGGCTCCGCACAGTTCGGATGCCGCGGGCTTCCGTCTTCGGGTGGAAATTCGCCCGGCCGCCCCGGCGGCCTCATGGGCAGACCTTGCCGTCCTGCGGTGGCGTGCCCTTGAGGAGGTAGGTGTCGACCGCCGAGTCGACGCAGGTGCTGCCGCTGCCGTAGGCGCCGTGGCCCTCGCCCTGCCAGGTCAGGACCACGCCGACGTCCTTGCCGAGTTCGTCGGCCATGCGGCGGGCGCCTTCGTACGGGGTGGCGGGGTCGCCGGTGTTGCCGATCGCGAGGATCGGGGGAGCGCCGGGCGCGGACACCTCCGGGGTGTCGTGCTGACCGGGCACGGGCCAGTCGTGGCACCAGCCGGCCGTGTCCCAGCCGAGGAGGGGTCCGAAGACGGGGGAGAGCCGTTCGAACCGCGGCAGGGACCTTCTCGCCTCGTCGGGCGTCGGGCGCTGCTTGTCGTCGAGGCAGGAGATGACCCGCTGGGCGTGGGTCGTCGTGCCGTAGTGGCCCGAGCTGTCCCGCTCGTTGTAGGAGTCGGCCAGGCTGAGGAGTTCGGAGCCGTCGCCCGCCTCGGCCGCTTCGAGGGCGCTCGTCAGGCTCGGCCAGCTGTCCTTGCTGTACAGCGGCAGCACTATGCCGGTGACCGCCAGGCTCTGCGTCAGCTCGCGGCCGGGCGCGGCCGGCAGCGGATCGGTGTCGAGCCGCTTCAGGAGCGCCGCGATCGTGGCCGTGCCCTCCTCGGGGTCCTCGCCCGTGGACTTCAGGTAGTCGTCGAGCGCGCGCTGGAAGCCCTGGGCCTGGTTCTCGGCGTGCCCGACGGCGTCCGCGGAGGGGTCGACGACCGCGTCCAGGACCATCCGGCCCACGTTCTCGGGGAACAGATGGGCGTAGACGCCGCCGAGTTCGGTGCCGTAGGAGATGCCGAAGTAGTGCAGCTTCTCGTCGCCGAGCAGATGACGCATCAGGTCCATGTCCCGTGCGGTGTCGGTGGTCGACACATGCGCCAGCAGTTCGCCGGTCGTGCGGGCGCAGTCCTGGCCGAAGTCGGCCGCGTCCGCCAGGAAGGCGCGCTCCTCGTCGGGTGTGTCCGGGGTGATGTCCACCGACTCGGCGGCCTGGACGTCCTTGTCGTCGCGGCACCGGACGCCCTCGCTGCCGCCCACCCCGCGCGGGTCGAAACCGACCAGGTCGTAGCGCTCCCGCAGGGACGAAACGATCGAGGCGTAGGAGGGCATCGTCGACACCCCGGAGCCGCCCGGCCCGCCGAAGTTGAACACCAGAGAGCCGATGCGGTCGTCGTCGCGGGCCTTGGACCGGATCAGGGAGAGGCCGATGGTCCTGCCCTCCGGCTTCGCCCAGTCCAGCGGCACCTCCAGCGTCGCGCACCGCCAGTCGCCGCCGGGCGCGGGGGAGTCGGGGGTCTCCTGGCATTCGCCCCAGTCCAGCTCCTGCGAGGTCAGGGAGGACGGCAGCGCCTGTCCGGAGGGCGACGCCGGGCCGCCGGTCCGGGTGCCGTTCCTGCCGTCCTCGTCCCCGCTCCCCTTCCCGCTGTCCGGCGCACCGTCGGTGCAGCCCGTCAGCAGCAGTGCGCTCGCCGCGCTCGCGGCGGCGGCCCACCGAAGGTATCGGCGCATGTCGTGTCCCCCTCCCTGGCCGTCCGCGCTTCGGCGGGCGAACGGCGGTCAGGCCATGGTAGGCCGGGGGGCGTGAAGTCCGTCCAGCCCTGTGGATAACCCTTTGACCTGCTGCTTTGTTGCGGTTGCGGCTCGGTGACCGGTCAGGAACAGACCGTTCCCGACGCCGGCACCTTCCCGTCCAGCAGATAGCCGTTCACCGCGCTGTGCACGCACTTGCTCCCGCTGTCGTACGCCCCGTGCCCCTGACCCTTGTACGTCAGCTCCACCCCGACCCCCGCGCCCAGCGCCTGCACCATCCGCCGCGCCCCCTCGTACGGTGTCGCGGGGTCACCGGTGTTGCCCACGACGAGGATCGGCGCCGAACCGGGAGCGCTGACGTCCGGGTGGGCCGCGGCACCCGGCACCGCCCAGTCGGTGCAGCTGACCATGCCCCAGGCCAGGGCGTCGCCGAACAGGGCCGACGCCTCCCGGAACTCGGGCAGCTTGGCCTGTACGTAACCCACGCCGTAACGGGCCTTGTCGTCGGAGCAGTTGATGGCGATGTTCGCCGCGGTGATGTTGCTGTACTCGCCGTTCGTGCTGCGCCCGTTCATCGAGTCGGACAGCACCATCAGCAGCTGGCCGTCCCCGTCGTACGCCTGGTCGAGCGCCTCGGTGAGGAACTCCCACAGGTCCTTGGAGTACAGGGCCTGGATGATGCCGTTGGTGGCCGCGGACTGGGTCAGCTCGCGCGGGAAGGCGCCGGGGATGGGGCTGGTGTCGAGGTCCTTCAGCAGCTTGGCGATGCGGTCCTGGACGTTCTGGACGCTGTCGCCGACCGGGCACTCCTCGACCCTGTTCACGCAGTCCTCGGCGTAGTTCTCCAGGGCCAGCTGGAAGCCCTGTGCCTGGCCGAGGGCGCCCTGCTCGGACGTCTGAGTGGGGTCGACCACCGCGTCGAAGACGGCCCTGCCCACGTTCTCGGGGAACAGATGGGCGTAGACGCCGCCGAGTTCCGTGCCGTAGGAGATGCCGAAGTAGTACAGCTTGTCGTCGCCGAGCACCTGGCGCATCAGGTCCATGTCGCGGGCCGCGTCGGTGGTGCGCACGTGGGGGATGATCCGCTCGGAGTGCTGCTCGCAGGCGCCGTTGAAGTCCCTGGTGCCGTCCAGCAGCGCGGTGCGCTCCGCGGCGTCGTCGGGGGTGGCGTCCTGCTGGAACCAGGAGTCGAGCTGCTGGTCGTTCAGGCAGGTCACGGGGACGCTGCGGCCGACGCCGCGCGGGTCGAAGCTCACCACGTCGTAGCGGGTGCGCAGCGTGGCGTAGTCGGGGCCGAAGGCGGGCAGCGTGTAGACGCCGGAGCCGCCCGGTCCGCCGAAGTTGAAGATGAGTGAGCCGATCCGGTCGCTCTTGTCGCCGGTCGTCTTCGCCCTGATCAGCGCCAGACCGATCGTGTCGCCCTTCGGATCGTCCCAGTCGAGGGGTGCCTTCATGGTGGCGCACTGCCACTCGTCGCCGTCGGGCAGCGGGGACGGGGAGCCTCCGCCGCCCTCGGCCTGGGAGGGCGCCGGACAGTCCTCCCAGCTCAGCTCCTGGGCCGTCAGGTCCGCGTCCTTGTCGCCGTCACCGCATCCCGCCAGCACGGAGGAGAGCAGCACAGCGGTGGCGGTCAGCGCGGCGGCGCGCAGGCGGCAGGACTTCGGCATGATCCCATCGTGCGGCCGGGCGGGGTGAGCCGCGCGGGGCACGGGCCGTACGAGGGACGCCGCCGCGCGGGGCACGCGCACCAGGGGGCCTGTCCGACGAATTCCCGCCCGCCGTGCGACACCTGGCGCCCTATGTGCGACACGGCCCGCGCGGTGTCGCCGCGGGCACTGTGCGGGCGCCCGCTACAGCGCGCCCTTCCTCGTGAGCTGGTTGAACGCCAGCCACCCCGGCAGCACCGGCAGCCACAGCGTCAGCAGCCGGAACAGCAGGACCGCGGGGGCCGCGACCTCCTTGGGCAGGCCGACCGCGATCAGACCGACGGTCAGGGTCGCCTCGACCGCGCCCACACCGCCGGGGGTCGGGGCGGCGGAACCGAGCGCGTTGCCCGCCAGGAAGACGACCGCGACGCTGGCGATGCTGATGGACGTCGACTCGTCGCCGAAGGCGCGGATGGAGGCGTCGAGGCACATCACGAAGCAGGCGGTGAGCAGCAGCATGCCGCCGATGCCGGTGACCAGCTTCTGCGGGCGCTGGAGCACGTCGAGCATGCGCGGCACGACACCCGCGAACAGCGACCGCACGCGCGTGACGACGAATTTCCGCAGGAAGGGCACCGAGGTCACCACGAGCACGAGCACCGCCACGGTCAGCAGGCCCGCGATGACGGTCCGGGACGGCGACAGCGACGGCGTCTTCTCGGTGCCGGTCAGGTAGCCGAAGGACAGCAGCATCAGGATGTGGCAGCCGAGGCCGAACAGCTGCGACGCGCCCACACTGGCCACCGCGAGCCCGGGCCGCACGCCCGCGCGTTGCAGGAAGCGCGTGTTGAGGGCCACGCCGCCGACCGCTGCCGGTGCCACGATCTTCACGAACGATCCGGCGACCTGCGCCCCCACGGTCCGCAGGAACGGCACCCGCTCCGGCACGAACCCCAGCAGACTCATCGCGGCCGCGACATAGCTCAGCGCCGAGAACAGCACCGCGGCGACGACCCAGCCCCACTCGGCCTCGGCGAAGAGCTTGCCGAACTCGATGTGGGTGAGCTGCGACAGCAGGAAGTACGCGCCGATGGCACCGGCGATGATGCTGATCAGCGTGCGTGGCCGCACCCGCTCCAGCCGGACCGGCTCGACCGGCGCCTGCGGACGGATGCGCAGCACCTGGTGCCGGATCTGCGTCAGCAGGTCCTCCTCGCGCGCCTCCTCCAGGGCATCGTCGATGGCCCGCTTCTCGGCCCGCGCCTCCGCCCGTACGGCCTTCTTGTCCTCCTTGTCCAGGCGCACGGGCCCGGAGTCGCCCTCGGCAGCCTCCAGGCGGGCCTGCTTGGCGAGCCGGGACGCCTCCAGCACGGCCTCGCGCTCGCGTTCGGCCCGCTCGCGGCCGAGCCGGCGCAGCGTCGCGCGCGTGGAGCGGGTCAGAGCGATCGGCTGGAGCATGGGCAGACAGTCGGCGACGGTGTCGGGGCCGAGCACCCCGACCGCGGAGGCCACCGCACGCTCGGCGCCCACCCGGAGCGCCAGGGTGGTCATCAGCTGGGCGACGTCCATGCGCAGCAGCAGATCACCGGCCGCGATCTCACCGCCGCGCAGATCGGTGATGATCACCTTGCCGGAACGATCCACCAGAATCGCGTCACCCGCGAGCCTGCGGTGCGCGATGCGCCGCGAGTGCAGCGCCTTCACCTGGCTCCAGGTGCCGCGCAGCAACTCGTCGGTGATCTCCTCTTCCGAGACCGAGTCCAGGGTGCGCCCGCCGGTGTGCTCGTAGACCAGCATCACGGCGTCGGGGCCGAGCTCGGAGGTGGCGATGAGCTTGGGCGCGTTGGCGCCGGCGGCGATGGCGGCGTAGGCGAGCAGGGCCTCCTGCTCCAGCGCCTGGCGCAGCGACTGCAGACTGCGCCGGGTCGCGATGCCGCGCAGCGTGAGGTTGCGCCACACCCGGTAGAAGAAGCCCTGGGCCTGCTGTTCCCGGTCGACGACGGTGACGTCGAGGGGTGGGCCGTCCTCCAGGGTGACGAAGTAGCGCCGGCCGCGGTCGCCGCTGTCGGAGGCGTCCGAGGCCTCCTCGCGGGCCGCGCTCACCGGGCGGAAGCCGACGTGGCGCAGGCGCGCCATGAGTGTCCTGCCGGTGGGGCGCACGTTGGGCGAACCGACGGCGTAGAGCGTCCCGTAGGCCACGCTCCAGCCGATCAGGACGGTGAGGATGATCGAGAACGGTGTCGTGTAGCCGGTCACGAGCATCGAGAAGGCGTCCAGCATCAGCACGATCCACAGCACCGCACGCCAGCGGGGTCTGCGGGACATGCCGACGGCCGTCATGTACGCGATGACCGGGGCCAGATAGCCGTGCACCGGGTCGGTGAGGGCGTTGACGTCGCCGGGCGAGGGCTGGGTGAGCGCGTCCTGGATGGAGTCCGGGGCGGCGCGGGCGACCCACAGGTCGGTGGCGAGGGTCACTCCGTGCGCGAGGACGGCCGCGAGCACGCCGTCGGCGATGCGCAGCCCGTCCCGTTTGATCAGGCGTTCGATCGCGAAGGCGACCGGGACCAGGAGGATCGCGATGCTGGACGCCAGCCCGGCGATCTTGATCAGCAGGTCGGGCGCCTGTCCGGTGCCCTTGTTGATGTCCTGTTCCAGGCCGGAGGTGGTGCCGTGCGCGAACGCGGCGATCCCCAGCAGCACGACGACGGCGAGCACGCCCACCAGCAGTCGCATGAGGTCGGAGGGCCGGTGCACGCGCGCGGGGAGGAGCGGTTCGTCGCCCTCGACCTCGTCGGCCCGGACCTCGTCGCTGTCGTTCATGTCACGACGACCGCCGTCCTCGCCGTCGAGGCGACCACCGTCTTCACTGTCGCGACGTCCGTCGTCTTCACTGTCGCGACGGCCTTCGTGTCCGCGCGGCTCTCCGGTGCGGCGCCCGGCCGGCTCGCCGGCCTGCCCGGTGTCAGGGCGCGACGCAGCGTCAGAGGTGCCCTCCGCGTCCTCGGGGTGCACACCCTGCTGCTTCATCGTCTCTTCTTGATCTCGTATCAACGGTCACCGCCCGCATGATGGTGGCATGCCGCACCGGCACACGGGGGCATCAGGGTGCAAACGCGGGGGCGGACAGTCTGCCGGAAGCGCCGCCTTCGGGCGAGGGATACGCACGGTGGCGGGGCGCTCACATTGTCGGTGGGGTGGTGCAGGATGGGGCGAATGAGCGAGGAGAGGCTGCCGCAGGACGCCCGCGCGGACTACGCGGACGAGCTGCCCGAGTACGCCGAGCGGGTCCTTGAGGTCGCGGAACTGATTCCGCCGGGGCGGGTCATGACCTACGGCGACGTCGCCGAGTGGCTGGAGGAGGGCGGACCGCGCCAGGTGGGCCGCGTGATGGCGCTGTACGGCGGGGCCGTGCCCTGGTGGCGTGTGACCCGCGCGGACGGCACGCTGCTGCCCGGCCACGAGCTGCGGGCGCTCGACCACTACCGGGCCGAGGGGACGCCTCTGAAGGAGGCGAGCAGGGCCGCCGAGGGCCATCTGCCCCGGGTCGACATGAAGCGGGCGCGATGGGACGGCGGTGAGCACGCGCAGGGTCACACCTGACAGCTTCCGCCATCGGGGGCGGGCGTGGGGCGCACGTGATCCGTACGAGGGAAACGGGGCACGTCCGTGACATGACGTACGTTCGTGGGGTGAGGGACGAACGTGACGCACGAGCCGGGAGGGAACAATCGGAAGCCATGCTTCCGGTCCTCTCGTCGGCGTAGCGTCGGCAGCGCGCGTCCCCCTCACCTCCCGCCCACCGCTCTTCCCCCGAAGCGGCCCGGCAACCAGCACACCCACCAGGACCGGCGAACCACGTGAGCTCCTCTTCCTCCACCAGGCGCCTGTCGCACCCCCCGGTGCGACAGGGGAACCGTGGCGCTTACCGACTGGTCCGTACCCCTCCGCACCGACCGGATCCCCCTCGTCTTGACGCGGCACAGCGCGCGGTGGTTGACCACGCCCGCGGACCGCTGCTCGTCCTCGCCGGTCCAGGCACCGGCAAGACCACCACCCTCGTGGAGTCCGTCGCGGCCCGCGCCGCGCGCGGCGGGGACCCCCGGCGCGTCCTCGTGCTGACCTTCAGCCGCAAGGCCGCCGTCGAACTGCGCGACCGCATGGCCCTGCGCATGGGGGCGGCCCGCGCCCCGCAGGCGACCACCTTCCACTCGTTCTGCTACGCCTTGGTCCGCGCCCACCAGGACAGCGAACTGTTCGTCGAACCCCTGCGGCTGCTGTCCGGCCCCGAGCAGGACGTCGCCGTACGCGAGCTGCTGGCAGGCCAGAGCGGCCTGGAACACCTCGGCCTCGCGCACGTGCGCTGGCCCGACGAGCTGCGCGCCTGTCTGACCACCCGCGGGTTCGCCGACGAGGTCCGCGCGGTCCTCGCCCGCAGCCGCGAACTGGGCCTCGACCCCGGCGCCCTGGACGCCTTCGCCCGCCGCAGCGGCCGTCCCGACTGGCGGGCCGCCGCCGCCTTCCTCGCCGAGTACCTCGACGTCCTCGACCTCCAGGGCGTCCTCGACTACGCCGAACTCGTCCACCGCGCGGTGCTCCTCGCCCGCCGCCCCGAGGTCGCCGAACGGCTCGCCGCCCAGTACGACGCCGTCTACGTCGACGAGTACCAGGACACCGACCCGGCCCAGGTGCGGCTGCTGGACGCCCTGGCCGGCGGCGGGCGCACCCTCGTCGCCTTCGGCGACCCCGACCAGTCGATCTACGCCTTCCGGGGCGCCGACGTGAACGGCATCCTCGACTTCCCGCGCACCTTCACGCGCGCGGACGGCAGCCCGGCTCCCGTCGAGGTGCTGCGCACCTCCCGCCGCTCCGGCGGCACGCTGCTCGCCGCGACCCGGCTGCTCACCCAGCGCATGCCGCTCACCCGGCTCCCTGCCGACCGCGTACGCGCCCACCGGGACCTCGCCCCGGTCCGCGACGGAGGCCGCGTCGAGGTGTTCACCTACCCGACGCCCGGCACGGAGCTGGACAACGTCGCCGACATCCTGCGCCGGGCTCACCTGGAGGACGGCGTCCCCTGGAGCGAGATGGCCGTCCTGGTGCGCGCCGGCTCCCGCACCATCCCGGCCGTCCGCCGCGCCCTGACAGCCGCGGGCGTGCCCCTCGACATCGACGGCGACGACCTGCCGCTGCGGCACGAGCCCGCGGTGGCGCCCCTGCTGACGGCACTGCGGGCGGTGGCCATAGCGGAGGCGGGGGGCGGGGGCGGGCCCGCCGAGGACACCGAGAGCGTGGGCGCCGAGACCATGGACGCCGAGAGCGTGGGCGTCGAGACCATGGATGTCGAGAGCGTGGGCGTCCAGACCCTCGACGCCGAGGTCGAAGTGCCCGAGGCCAGGGAGGCCAACGACGCGAAGGCGGACGCCGACGAGCAGACCTCCGGCGGCGGGACGACCCCGGTCGGATCCGGCCTCGAGCCCTGCTGGCTCGACACCGAGACCGCCGTCACCCTGCTCGCCTCCCCGCTCGCCGGCATGGATGCCGCCGACCTGCGCCGTCTGGGACGGGCCCTGCGGGAGGAGGAACGGACCGCGGGCAACCCCGTGCCCCCACCCTCCGACGAGCTGCTCGCGCGGGCGCTGGCCGAGCCGGAGCGGCTGGCCGTGCACGACCCGGCGTACGCGCGCGGGGCACAGCGCCTGGGCGCGCTGCTGCGCAAGGCCCGCGAACGCCTCGCCTGCGGCGGTACGGCCGAGGAGGCGCTGTGGGACCTGTGGGAGGGCACCCCGTGGCCCGGCCGGCTGGAGCGGACCGCGCGCCGCGGCGGAGCGGCGGGCCGTAACGCCGACCGCGACCTGGACGCCGTGTGCGCGCTGTTCGCCACGGCCGCGCGGGCGGAAGAGCGCACCGGTGGGCGCGGCGCGCTGAACTTCCTGGAGCAGATCGACGCGGAGGACATCGCCGCCGACACCCTCACCCGGCGCGCCCTGCGGTCCGACGCGGTGCGCCTGATGACCGCACACCGCTCCAAGGGACTGGAATGGCGCCTCGTCGTCGTCGCCGGCGTCCAGGAGGGCCTGTGGCCCGACCTGCGCCGCCGCGGCTCCCTGCTGGAGGCCGACCGCATCGGCCGCGACGGACTCGCCGAACCGCTCACCCCGGGCGCCCTGCTCGCCGAGGAGCGGCGGCTGTTCTACGTCGCGGCCACGCGCGCGCGTGAACGGCTCGTCGTCACCGCCGTGAAGGCACCCGCCGACGACGGCGACCAGCCCTCCCGCTTCCTGACCGAACTCGGCGTCGAGCCCAAGGACGTCACCGGCCGCCCGCGCCGCCCGCTGTCGGTCGCCGCACTCGTCGCGGAACTGCGCGCCACCACGGTCGACCCGCGGGTCTCCGACGCCCTCCGGGAGGCCGCCGCCCACCGGCTGGCCCGGCTCGCCGCCCTCACCGACGACGACGGCCGCCCGCTGGTGCCCTCCGCGCATCCCGACCGCTGGTGGGGCATGTTCGAGCCGACCGCGTCCAGGGTGCCGCTGCGCGACCGCGACCAGCCCGTCGTGCTCTCCGGCAGCGCCCTCGACCAGCTCGCCAACACCTGCGCCCTGCAGTGGTTCCTCGGCCGCGAGGTGAAGGCCGACGCGCCCGCGACGGCCGCCCAGGGCTTCGGCAACGTGGTGCACGTCCTCGCCGACGAGGTCGCCTCCGGGCACACCCCGGCCGACCTAGCCGTCCTCATGGAGCGTCTGGACTCCGTGTGGAACGCGCTCGCCTTCGACGCGCCCTGGAAGTCGGAGCAGGAGAAGGAGCACGCGCGCGGGGCGCTCGAACGCTTCCTGACCTGGCACGTCACCGACCGCACCGGCCGCACGCCGGTGGCCAGCGAGCACGACTTCGACGTCACTCTCGCAGCGGGCGACTACGAGGTGCGCATCCGTGGCCAGATGGACCGGGTCGAGACCGACGGCCAGGGCCGCGCCTACGTCGTCGACTTCAAGACCGGCAAGCAGGCGCCCACCTCCCGCGAGGTCGAGCACCATCCCCAGCTCGCCGTCTACCAGCTCGCCGTCCGCGAAGGCGCCGTCGACGACGCCTTCGACGGGGTGCGCCCCGAGCCCGGCGGCGCCGAACTCGTCCACCTCCGCCAGGGCGCGGCCAAGCGCGACGGCGGCGACACGCTCCCGAAGGTGCAGGCCCAGGAGCCCCTGGAGGGGGAGTGGGTCGGCGACCTGCTGGCCACGGCCGCGGGCAAGGTCCTCGACGAGCGCTTCACACCGTCGACCGGCCAGCACTGCACCCACTGTGCCTTCCGCGCCTCGTGCAGCGCCCGGCCGGAGGGGCGGCAGGTGGTCGAGTAGCGGCGCGGCGGGGCCGCAAGGGACCTTTTCGGCGGTCGGCGGTCGGCGGCCTGCGCGGCCTGCGGCTCGCGGGTTTCGCGAGTGATCGTGTGCGTGGGCACAGCACCCCCAGGTTCCGCGAGCGACCGTGCGGCGCCCTGCGGCTCCCCCGTCCCGCGACCGGCGTGACGGATCGCACCACCCGTGCCGACCTGCGCTTCTTCCGTCCGCCGAGGTCGTCGTGGCATTCGCTGTCAGTGCGCGCCGATAGCCTCTTCGGCATGCCCGCCCGCATCACCGACCCCGAGCAGCTCAAGGAGCTTCTCGGCATCCCGTTCACCCCGGAACAGATGGCCTGCGTCATCGCGCCGCCCGCCCCTCAGGTGATCGTGGCCGGAGCCGGGTCCGGCAAGACCACGGTGATGGCGGCGCGCGTGGTGTGGCTGGTCGGCACCGGCCAGGTCGCCCCCGAACAGGTGCTCGGCCTGACCTTCACCAACAAGGCCGCCGGCGAACTCGCCGAGCGCGTTCGCAAGGCACTGGTCCGCGCGGGCGTGACCGACCCGGACGTCATCGACCCCGACAACCCGCCCGGTGAGCCGGTCATCTCGACGTACCACGCCTTCGCCGGCCGGCTGCTGACCGACCACGGGCTGCGCATCGGCCTGGAGCCCACCGCGCGCCTGCTGGCCGACGCCACCCGTTACCAGCTCGCCGCGCGCGTGCTGCGCGAAGCCCCCGGCCCCTACCCGGCGCTCACCCGCTCCTTCGCGGACCTCGTAGCCGACCTCCTCGCCCTGGACGCCGAGCTGTCCGAGCACCTGGTCCGGACCGAGAGCCTGCGCGCGCACGACGCCGGGCTGCTGCTCTCACTGGAGGGCGTCAAACTCACCAACGCCGACCTGCGCAAGGTCCCCGAGGCGGCCGCCGCCCGCCGCGACCTCGCCGCCCTGGTGCTGCGCTACCGGGCCGCCAAGCGCGAGCGGGACCTGCTCGACTTCGGCGACCAGATCGCCCTCGCCGCGCAGCTCGCCCAACTGCCCGAGGTGGGCCGCATCCTGCGCGCGGAGTTCCGTGTGGTGCTGCTCGACGAGTACCAGGACACCTCAGTGGCCCAGCGCGTGCTCCTCGCGGGCCTGTTCGGCGGCGGCACCGGCCACCCCGTCACCGCGGTCGGCGACCCCTGCCAGGCGATCTACGGGTGGCGCGGCGCGTCCGTCGCCAACCTCGACGACTTCCCCGAGCACTTCGCGCACGGCGACGGCAGCCCCGCCACCCGCCAGGCGCTCAGCGAGAACCGGCGCAGCGGGGGCCGCCTGCTCGACCTCGCCAACGGCCTCGCCGAGCCCCTGCGCGCGCTGCACGCGGGCGTGGAGGCGCTGCGCCCGGCACCCGGCGCCGAACGCGACGGCCTGGTCCGCTGCGCGCTGCTGCCGACCCACGCCGAGGAGATGGACTGGATCGCCGACTCCATCGCCCATCTGGTGCGCACCGGCACCCCGCCCGGCGAGATCGCCGTCCTGTGCCGCACGGCGACCGACTTCGCCGAGATCCAGGGCGCGCTCGTCGCCCGTGACGTAGCCGTCGAGGTCGTGGGCCTGTCCGGCCTGCTGCACCTGCCCGAGGTCGCCGACCTGGTGGCCGTGTGCGAGGTCCTCCAGGACCCCGGAGCCAACGCCTCGCTGGTGCGGCTGCTGACCGGCCCGCGCTGGCGCATCGGCCCGCGCGACCTCGCCCTGCTCGGCCGCCGCGCCCGGCTGCTGGTGTCCCACGCGCGCGTGGGCGACGAGGACGACCGCGACCGCAGGCTCGCCGCGGCCGTCGAGGGGGTCGACCCGGCCGAGGTGATATCGCTGGCGGACGCCCTCGACACGTTCCTGGAGACGCCGGTGTACGGCGCCGAGGGCGGCGGGAACGACGACCGGCTGCCGTTCTCGCCGGACGCGCGCGTGCGCTTCGCCCGCCTGGCCACCGAACTGCGCGAGCTGCGCCGCAGCCTGGCCGACCCGCTCATGGACGTGCTGCACCGCGTCCTGGCCGTCACCGGGCTGGAGGTCGAGCTGTCGGCGTCCCCGCACGCCCTGGCCGCCCGCCGCCGCGAGACCCTGTCGAACTTCCTCGACGTCGCGGCCTCCTTCGCCGCGTCCGACGGGCAGGCCACGCTGCTGGCCTTCCTGGGCTTCCTGCGCACCGCGGCGCAGTACGAGAAGGGCCTGGACAACGCGCTGCCCGGCGGCGAGAACACCGTGAAGGTGCTCACCGCGCACAAGTCCAAGGGCCTGGAGTGGGACGTCGTCGCCGTGCCCGGCCTGGTCGGCGGAAGCTTCCCCAGCGGCCAGGGCCGCGAGAAGTGGACGGCCCAGGCGAAGGTGCTGCCGCACGAGCTGCGCGGCGACGCCGACACACTGCCCGACGTGGAGGCGTGGGACTCGCGCGGGATGAAGGCCTTCCACGAGGCCATGAAGGAGCACCAGCACACCGAGGAACTCCGCCTCGGCTACGTCACCTTCACCCGCCCCCGCTCGCTCCTGCTCGGCTCCGGCCACTGGTGGGGGCCCAGCCAGAAGAAGCCGCGCGGACCGTCCGACTTCCTGGTCGCACTGCACGACCACTGCGTCGCGGGTCACGGCGAGATCGAGGCCTGGGCGGAGGAACCCCAGGACGGCGAGGAGAACCCGGCGCTGCACAGGGAGACCGCCGACCAGGCCTGGCCGCTGCCCCTGGACGGCACGGCCCTGGCCCGCCGCCGCGCGGCCGCCGACACGGTCCTCGCCCATCTGGAGGCCCTGGCCGCCGCCCCGGACGCCCGCCCGGCCGCGCCCTACGACCCGGACAGCCACGAGGACCCGGACTGGCCCGCGCCCCCGGAGGACGACGAACCGCCCTACGGGGACGAGCCGTACCCCGGAGAGGACGACCCGTACTTCGACGGGGGCGAGTCACTGGGGGAGGACGAGTCCTTCGAGGGCGACCCGGACGACTGGGAGTCCTGGACGTCGGAGCGCCCCTCGGTCCCACACCAGGCGACGGCGCCGGAGGACACCCTGGCCCCCACCCACTCCCGGGACGACGCCCTCGCGCTCACGGGCGTCCCCGACCACCCGGACGAGCCCACGCGAACCCTCACGCGAATTCCCGCGCGCCCCGCGCCCCCAACCCCCCTCACCCCTGAGGAGGCCCGCACGATCGCCTCCTGGGACCGCGACCTCGACGCACTCACCGGAGAGCTTCTGCGCGCCCGCCAGGCCGTGACCGAGGTGCCGCTCCCGGCCGGTCTGACGGCCTCCCAGCTGCTGCGCCTGGCCGCCGACCCGGACGGCTTCGCCCAGGAACTGGCCCGGCCCATGCCGCGCCCGCCGCAGCGCGCGGCCCGTCGGGGCACCCGCTTCCACGCCTGGGTCGAGGCCCGCTTCGAAGAGCTGACCCTGCCCATGCTGGAGCCGGACGAGCTGCCCGGAGCGGACGCCGAGATAGCCGACGAGCACGACCTGGAGGCCCTCAAGGACGCCTTCGAGCGCACCGAGTACGCGCACCGCACGCCCTACCGCGTCGAGGCGCCCTTCCAGCTGGCCCTCGCCGGCCGGGTCGTGCGGGGCCGGATCGACGCCGTCTACAAGGACGGCGACGGCGACTCGGCGACGTACGAGATCGTCGACTGGAAGACCAGCCGCGAGCACACCGCCGATCCCCTGCAGCTCGCCCTGTACCGGCTTGCCTGGGCCCGGCAGCAGGGCGTACCCCTGGAGTCGGTGACGGCGGCGTTCCTGTACGTCCGCAGCGGGGAGGTCGTACGACCGCGCGATCTGCCGGACCGGGCCGCGATCGAGCGGCTGCTGCGCGAGGGGAGCGCACGCGAGGCGCCATGTGACGAACCGCCCAAGCCGGACGCCGGTATGTGACGAACCGCCCAACAAGGATGTCGGTATGTGACGAACCGCCCAACAAGGATGTCGGTGCGGGCCGATAGGCTCGTGACCATGAGCCAGACCCCGGACAGCGTCGTCCGCCAGTACATCCAGCAGCACCGCGCCGCTTTTCTCGACGACCTCGCGGAATGGCTGCGCATCCCGTCGGTGTCTGCGCAGCCCGATCACGCTCCCGACGTACGGCGCAGCGCCGACTGGCTCGCGGGCAGGCTCACCGGGACCGGTTTCCCGGTCGTCGAGGTCTGGGAGACCTCGGGCGCCCCGGCGGTCTTCGCCGAGTGGCCCTCCGGCGACCCGCAGGCGCCGACCGTCCTCGTCTACGGCCATCACGATGTGCAGCCCGCCGCCCGCGAGGACGGCTGGGACAGCGACCCATTCGAGCCGGTCGTCCGTGAGAACCGTCTCTACGCGCGCGGGGCGGCCGACGACAAGGGCCAGGTCTTCTTCCACACCCTGGGTGTGCGCGCCCACCTCGCCGCGACCGGCCGTACGGCACCCGCGGTGAACCTGAAGCTGCTGATCGAGGGCGAGGAGGAGTCGGGCTCCCCGCACTTCCGCACCCTCGTCGAGGAGCAGGCCGGCCGGCTCGCCGCCGACGCCGTGATCGTCTCCGACACCGGCATGTGGTCCGAGGACACCCCGACGGTGTGCACGGGCATGCGGGGCCTGGCCGAGTGCGAGATCCGGCTGTACGGCCCGGAGCAGGACATCCACTCCGGCTCCTTCGGCGGCGCGGTCCCCAACCCGGCGACCGCCGCCGCCCGGCTCGTCGCCGCGCTGCACGACGAGCACGCGCGCGTGGCGATCCCCGGCTTCTACGACGGCGTCGTCGAGCTCACCGACCGCGAGCGCGAACTCTTCGCCGAGCTGCCCTTCGACGAGCAGCGCTGGCTGCGCACCGCCAAGTCCCGCGCCACCCACGGCGAGGCCGGGCACACCACCCTGGAGCGGATCTGGGCCCGCCCCACCGCCGAGGTCAACGGCATCGGCGGCGGCTACCAGGGCCCCGGCAGCAAGACGATCATCCCGTCCTCGGCGATGGTGAAGCTGTCCTTCCGGATGGTCGCGGGCCAGGACCCCGCGCACATCGAGAAGGCCGTCCGCGCCTGGGCAGCCGAGCAGGTGCCCCTCGGGATCCGCTGCGAGATCGAGTTCGGCGCGGCCACGCGCCCGTGCCTGACGCCGCTCGACCACCCGGCCCTGCAGTCCGTGGCGCGCGCGATGAGCCGTGCCTTCGAGGGCCCGGTCCGCTTCACACGCGAGGGCGGCTCCGGACCGGCCGCCGACCTCCAGGAAGTACTCGGGGCGCCCGTGCTCTTCCTGGGTATCTCCGTCCCCTCCGACGGCTGGCACGCGCCGAACGAGAAGGTCGAACTGGATCTGCTCGTCAAGGGCGTGGAGACCGCCGCCTACCTGTGGGACGACCTGGCCGAGAACTGGCGCCATGGCAACTGACCGTCCGGCGCCGTCCGGGGCGCCCCCGCGCGCGGGGCACACTGGTACCGCCGGCCGCCACCGCCCAGTACCGCCGGACCCGGTCACCCACTGCCGAACGTCCCGCTGAAACCGCCGCCGAACCCAACCGCTGCACCCGGGGGAGTTGGAAGCACCCGTGACCACCTGGACCGACCACACCGCCGAACGACCCATCTCGCTCACCGCCCCGAGCGGTATCGACCGCGCCGCCCACCACCGCCTCGACGAGGCCTGGCTCGCGGCGGCGTGGAGCCACCCCACAACCCGATGCTTCGTGGTCTCCGGCGGTCAGGTCCTCATCGACGAGACGCCCGACGGCACCACCGAGCTGGTCATGACGCCGTCCTTCGAGGCGCCCCTGACCGAGGCACACCGCTATTTCCTGGGCATCGACGCGGACGGCGTCAGCTACTTCGCCCTCCAGAAGGACGCCCTTCCCGGCCGGATCGACCAGTCCGCCCGCCCGGCCGGCCTGCGCGAGGCGGGACTGCTGCTGTCCCCGCGCGACGCGGGCCTGATGGTGCACGCCGTGGGCCTGGAGAACTGGCAGCGCACCCACCGCTTCTGTTCCCGCTGCGGCGAGCGCACCGTCATCGCCGCCGCCGGGCACATCCGCCGCTGCCCGGCCTGCGGCGCCGAGCACTACCCGCGCACGGACCCGGCCGTGATCATGGCGGTCACCGACGCCGACGACCGCATCCTGCTGGGCCGCCAGGTGCACTGGCCCGAGGGCCGCTTCTCCACGCTCGCCGGATTCGTCGAACCCGGTGAGTCCATCGAGCAGGCGGTGCGCCGCGAGGTGTTCGAGGAGGCCGGGGTGGCCGTCGGCCGGGTCGAGTACGTCGCCAGCCAGCCCTGGCCGTTCCCCTCCAGCCTCATGCTGGGCTTCATGGCCCGCGCCACGAGCACGGAGATAAACGTGGACGGCGACGAGATCCACGAGGCGCGCTGGTTCTCCCGCGACGACCTGGGCGCCGCCTTCGACTCCGGCGAGGTCCTCCCGCCCTACGGCATCTCCATCGCGGCCCGTCTCATCGAGATGTGGTACGGCAAGCCGCTGCCCACCCGGAGCGTCTGAGAGCGCACGACGAAGGGCGGCCACCCCCACAGCGGGAGTGGCCGCCCCTCGTCGTACGGGCGAGCAAGCGCAGACCTGCACGCTCGTGGTCGCCCAGGGCTCCGGGCGTTCGGCCCCGGTCAGACGCCGATCTTCTGCTTCACCTGGGCCAGGGAAGGGTTGGTGAGCGTCGAGCCGTCCGCGAAGCGAACCGTCGGGACCGTCTGGTTCCCGCCGTTCGCCTTCTCCACGAAGGCGGCGGACGCGGGGTCCTGCTCGATGTTGATCTCGTCGTACACGATGCCCTCGCGGTCCAGCTGCTTCTTCAGCCGCTGGCAGTAACCGCACCACGTCGTGCTGTACATCGTCACAGTGCCCTGCATGTCTCGCGCTCTCCTTCGCTGCCTCGGGATCAGTTCGTCCGATGGAGGAACATACGCGACCCGGCCCGCATTCCCGCCGGGGGTATGCTCGCCGACGTGACGCCTGTCGCATTGATACGACTATCGGGGCGAGGCTGTGGACAACCGGCAAGCCCGTCTCCGGCGACCTGGCAGCATGGCCATGTGACAGCAGCAACGCACTCCCCTCTCTTCCCGTACGTACCGGACACGCCGGACGCGGTGCTCGAAGGGCTCGACCCGGAGCAGCGCGAGGTGGCCACCTCCCTGCACGGTCCGGTGTGCGTGCTGGCCGGAGCCGGTACGGGCAAGACCCGGGCGATCACCCACCGCATCGCCTACGGGGTCCGGGCGGGCATCCTCCAGCCCTCCAGCGTGCTCGCCGTCACCTTCACCAACCGGGCCGCCGGTGAGATGCGCGGCCGGCTGCGCCAGCTCGGCGCCACCGGCGTCCAGGCCCGCACCTTCCACTCCGCGGCCCTCCGTCAGCTCCAGTACTTCTGGCCGAAAGCGATCGGCGGCTCCCTGCCCCGGATCGTCGACCGCAAGGCCCAGCTCGTCGCCGACGCGGCCGCCGCCTCTCGTATCCGGCTCGACCGGGGAGAGCTGCGGGACGTCACCGCCGAGATCGAATGGTCCAAGGTCACCCAGACCACGCCCGCCGACTATCCGCTCGCAGCCGCGAAGGCCGGACGCGAGGCCCCCCGCAGCCCGGCCGAGATCGCCCAGCTCTACACGGCGTACGAGGACGTCAAGCGGGACCGCGGCGTGATCGACTTCGAGGACGTGCTGCTGCTCACCGTCGCCGTCCTCCAGGACCGGCACGACATCGCCGACCAGGTACGAGCCCAGTACCAGCACTTCGTGGTCGACGAGTACCAGGACGTCAGCCCCCTCCAGCAGCGCCTGCTGGAGCTGTGGCTGGGGGAGCGCGACAGCCTCTGTGTGGTCGGTGACGCCAGCCAGACGATCTACTCGTTCACGGGCGCAACCCCGGACCATCTGCTCGACTTCCGTGTCCGCCACCCGAGCGCCACCGTCGTCAAGCTCGTCCGTGACTACCGCTCCACGCCGCAGGTGGTGCACCTGGCCAACGGGCTGCTCGCCCAGGCCCGCGGCCGCGCCGCCGACCACCGTCTGGAACTCGTCTCCCAGCGCGACCCGGGCCCCGAGCCGGTCTTCACCGAGTACACCGACGAGCCCGCCGAGGCCGAGGGCGCCGCCCGCCGCATCCGCGAACTCCTCGACTCCGGCGTCCCGGCCAGCGAGATCGCCGTGCTCTTCCGCACGAACTCCCAGTCCGAGTCCTACGAACAGGCCCTCGCCGACGCCGGTGTGCCCTACCAGCTACGGGGTGCCGAGCGGTTCTTCGACCGCCCCGAGGTGCGCAAGGCGGGCATCGCCCTGCGGGGCGCGGCCCGCTTCGGCGGCAACGACTCCCTGCTGGACGACACCGTCGACCTGCCCTCCCAGGTCCGTGCCGTGCTCTCCGGCGAAGGCTGGACATCACAGCCCCCCGCCGGGTCCGGAGCGGTCAGGGAGCGCTGGGAGTCGCTCGCCGCGCTGGCGAACCTCGCCCAGGACTTCGCCGCCGCCCGCCCCGGCGCCACCCTCGCCGACCTCGTCGCCGAACTCGACGAGCGCGCGAGCGCCCAGCACGCCCCGACCGTGCAGGGCGTCACCCTCGCCTCACTGCACTCGGCGAAGGGCCTGGAGTGGGACGTCGTGTTCCTGGTCGGCGTCGCCGAGGGCATGATGCCGATCACCTACGCGAGAACCGACGAGCAGATCGAGGAGGAGCGCCGCCTGCTCTACGTCGGCATCACCCGCGCCCGTGAGCGCCTGCACGTCTCCTGGGCGCTGTCCCGTTCGCCCGGCCCCCGGCCGAACCGCAGACCCAGCCGCTTCCTCGACGGCCTGCGCCCCGGCACCGGCACCGCGGTGGGCCGCACCGGCTCCGGGACCGCCGGCGGTGTCGAGCGCGGCTTCGCGGGCGCGACGCGGGCCGTCCCCCGGCGCACGCAGCGCACCCCGGCGCGCTGCCGGGTGTGCGGGCGCACCCTCACCGAGGCCGGTGAGATGAAGCTGATGCGGTGTGAGGACTGCCCCTCCGACATGGACGAGGCGCTGTACGAGCGGCTGCACGAGTGGCGAGAGGACCAGGCGCAGCGCAGCGGACAGCCGGCGTTCTGCGTCTTCACCGACAAGACACTGATGGCGATCGCCGAGGCCGCTCCCACCGGCCCGGTGGAGCTCGCCCGCATCCCCGGTGTGCTCACCCGCAAGCTCGACCGCTACGGGGCCGATGTCCTGGCCATCTGCGCCGGTCAGGACCCCACGGCGGGCGCCGAGGACGACTGATACGAACTCGTCGAAAAAATAGTTTGCGCATGCCCCAGCAATCCCCATAGGTTCTTAGACGTGGGAACGGCGGCCTTCTCCAGGCCCCGCTTCCGTGTTGTACTTGCATATCCGTAGGACTGGTGCACGCCGGTCCCCCGAGACGCCGAGAGGAGGCGAGTCCAGTGATCAGCATCAAGACCAGCACCATCAGCACCGTCAAAATGACCGATCGCCCGGTCGTCGCTTCCCTGTGCATGCTCGGCTCCTCGGACCATGGCACCGGTCTGTCCGGCATTCGTGCCGCCCGTCCGGCGTCCTCCCTTTCTCTCGCGGTCCTTCCCGTCCGTGAGCGCAATGAGCGACCGAGCAAGGCACTGGAAGCGGCAGTAGTGGCAGGGGCCCAGGCCTATGCCTTTACGGCGACCGGTGCCGGATTCCGGAAGCAGACGACGCAGCACCACCTGATGTGGGCCTTCCGTGGGCCAGAACCCTGGAGTGATCCAGCCTGATCGTCGATCAGGCCGGCGCCTTCAGGGCCGCGGAACCCCATCCGGGATCCGCGGCCCTTCTGTTTGCCCCGAACGGGGAGGCAGAGCGAAGGGGCCTCGGGACAAGAAAAGAACCCGGTACCAGCCGCCCCCGGCCCAACAGGGCCGGAACGACCAGACGAGGAAGACGAACCGTGCAACTCGAAGCGCACGCCCCGTCCGTACCGCCTTCCGAAACGATCCCCCCGCCCGGCCTCACGGAGGACTCCACCTTGACCCCGCTCACCGCGCTCACCGCGCTCGACGACGCCATCGAGAACCTCGGCGTACCCGTCCCGTGCCGTTCCTACGACCCGGAGGTCTTCTTCGCGGAGTCGCCGACGGACGTGGAGTACGCCAAGTCCCTGTGCCGCACCTGCCCGCTGATGGAGGCCTGCCTCGCCGGGGCGAAGGAGCGGCGTGAGCCCTGGGGCGTCTGGGGCGGCGAGCTGTTCGTCCAGGGTGTCGTCGTGGCCCGCAAGCGGCCGCGTGGCCGCCCGCGCAAGAACCCGGTCGCCGCATGAACACCGCAGGAACGATCGACCGTCCTTTCACGCACGACCCCAAGAAACAGGCCCCGATGAAGCCGTCCATCAGCGAGCCCAGCGGCTCCGCGTTCGAAGACGTCACCACCACCGGCGCGAACGGTTCGCGCCAGAACAGGACCCGTGAGATGCAACTCATCCCAGAAGCCCTGGCACGTGCGCATATGCACGACCGCCTGCGCGAGGCGCAGCAGGAGCGCCGCGCGCTGAGCGTGGCGACCGCTCGCCGCATGCAGCGCCGTGCCGAGCGTGCCTCGCTGCGCGCCCGCCGCGCGCTGGCGATCGCCGTCATGCAGTAACCAGAACCACCTTGAGCGGTGGCCTCCCCGACCGGGAGGCGAAAGCTTCACGCGGGGGCCGGTCCGTCCGAACGGACCGGCCCCCGCGGTGCGTTGTGCCGCGAGAACGGACGAGTGCGGAGATATCGTCGGCTGGTGACGAGTCTTCCCGCAGGCGGGGACGACGGCGGCCCCGCCGCGGACCCCGAAACCCTTGTGTGCGCACGCTGCGGCACCCCGGCCCGGGCGCCGCAGCCGACCTGGACCTGCTCCGTGGAGAACGGCGTCCGCCGCTACTTCTGCGACCGGTGCTCGCGGAAGAATCTACGGGCGATCGAAGGGCGCTTGGACTCGTCCTGGTGGTAGGACCGCAGCGTGCTCAGGCCTCGGCCACCGCCGCCTCCTCGTCGCCGTCCTCGGTGTAGTCCTCCTCCAGGGCGGCCTCGTCGAAGTCCTCCACGAACCCCGGCAGCCATTCCGCCAGTTCCTCCCGCAGCCGCACGGTCGCGCCCAGCTGGCACAGCACGCCGATGGTGCTGAGGGTCACGCGGTGTATCAGCACGTAGGCCGGAGGCAGGTTCAGCCGGCGGCCCAACTGGTGGGCGGGGGAGCGGGGGTCGGCGACCCGGGCGGCCTGGCTGCGCATCCAGCCGCGGGTGAAGGTGAACTCCTCCACCTGGGCCGGCTCGATGATCGGCAGCAGATAGTCCAGGACCGCTTCGGGGTCGAGGTCGATCGACTCCTTGACGAACCCCTCGGTGCACAGGAGCTCGTAGACCGCCTCCGCCTCGCCGCCCAGGGTCATCCGCAGCGAGTGCCCGATCGGCGTGGGCAGCCCGCCCGGGAGGCGGTCGACGGTGCCGAAGTCGAGCACGCCGAGGCGCCAGTCGTCCTCGCCCTCGGGGCCGCCGGGCAGCAGGCGGAAGTTGCCGGGGTGCGGGTCGGCGTGCAGTAGGCCGGTGCGGGCCGGGCCGGAGAACAGGAAGCGGGCCAGCAGTTGTCCGGCCCGGTCGCGCTGGGCCTCGGTGCCGTCGGAGATGATCTCCGACAGCGGGATGCCCTCCATCCACTCGGTGATCAGGATCTGCTCGCACTGGTGGACCACCGCGGGCACGACCACGTCCGGGTCGTCCGCGAACTCCTCGGCGTGCTGCTGCTGGGCCTGCGCCTCCAGGGCGTAGTCCAGCTCCTCGGTGACCCGGTCGCGCAGCTCCGTGATCAGCGGCTTGATGTCCATGCCCGGCACGAGCGGCCCCAACAGGCGGGCGAAACGGCTCAACTGGGTGAGGTCGGACAGCAGTGCCTCTCCGGCGCCGGGGTACTGGACCTTGACCGCGACCTCACGCCCGTCGCGCCACACCGCCCGGTGCACCTGGCCGATCGAGGCGGCCGCGGCCGGTTTGTCCTCGAACTCCAGGAACAGCTCGCGCCAGTCCTCGCCCAGCCGCTCCCCGAGCACGGCGTGCACGGTGCGCGTCGGCATCGGCGGCGCCGCCTCCTGGAGCTTGGTCAGGGCCACCCGGTAGGGGCCCGCGATCTCCTCGGGCAGCGCCGACTCGAAGACGGACAGCGCCTGCCCGAACTTCATCGCGCCGCCCTTGAGCTCGCCGAGCACCTTGAACAACTGCTCCGCGGTGCGCTGCTGCAGCTCGCGGCCGACGATCTCCGCGGACTCGCCCACGATCCGCTTGCCCAGCCCCCAGGTCGCCCGCCCGGCGAAGCCGAGCGGAAGCGCGGCGAGCTTGGCGGTCCGAGTGACCGCCTTCCGGGGAAGATCAGACATGCGCCCTCCAAGTGCCGACCGGCCGTGCCGCGCCCGCCGTTCGGCCCGACTCCGCCGACGACCGTCGCACTGCCATTGTCGCGTGCGGACCCCCGGTCTCCGGGGTGTGTTCCTCATTACCTTCGTCATTGCCTCGGTCGGTTTCGCGTGTCGCGGCGCCGCACGGGCACTTTGGGTGCCCCCAGACGGGACGCGCGTGCCAGTGGAGCGTGGGAAGCGAGGCCTCCCAGCGGGCCCCCGTGCTGGACGGGGTCCGGCCGTCCAGGAAGGCCAGCGCATGGGCCGCGGCCAGGCCCGCGACGGTCGTGGCCAGCGACAGATCGCAGGCGGGTGCCCGGCGTGGCCGGCCCGAGTGCCACTGCGCGACCAGCCGGGGCCAGGTCGGGTCCCGGTCGGTGCGGGCCTGGTGCAGACATCCGGCGCAGCCCGTGGCGCCGGGCAGTACCAGCGGTCCGACGACACCGGTCGCCTCCACCACACCGGCGTACAGATGCGGAGTGCCTGAGGTCATCAGGGACTCCGAGGCGGACGGCAGGGGCGCGTGGACGGCCACATCGTCGCGCGGGGCGATGATCACCAGGGACAGACCCCGCTCGGGCTCCTCCAGGGGAGAACGGGGGCCGCGGCGGGGCGGGCGGTCCGGCGCGGCCTCGCGCACGGCACGCCGGGCAGCCTCCTCCCTTCGCTCGCCGACCATGGCGGCGGGCAGACCGCCCGGGGCGACGTCCCCCGGCTCGACCGTGCCGACGTCGCGCACCTCCACCTCGCCGACGCCCGCGCCGGACAGCAGCGAGGCGAGCAGCGCGCCCACCCGGCCCGCTCCCAGCACCCGCACGCGCAGTGCGCCACGGGCGGCGAGCAGGCCCATCGCCTCGCCGGGCGCGGACGTCGTCAGCGACAGCGAGGCCAGATCGGGCCGCAGCCGGTCCAGGACCCCCTGTTTCGCGCGCAGCGCGTCGGCGGGCGGTCCGCCGCCCCGGGAGTCGTCGAGCACCCCGGCTCGGGCCAGGCCCTGGACCAGGGCGTCCACCTGGCCGTCGGCCAGATCCATACGGTGGCCCTCCTCGCGCAGCAGCGGCAGCCCGCGCGTGCCGTCGAGGAGGTCCAGGAAGCTCCCCGAGGCCGTGTCCATCGGACCCAGTGTCATCGCGTGCGCCGGCGTCATGCCGAACTGCACGGTGTTGAGGTCGCGCCAGCCGCGCCGCAGCGCGGGTTTCACCATCGGATGCATGACAGGCCCCCGTAGCCCCGGAAGACGTCCAGTGGAACCGGCGGAGCGGGAGCGTGGGGTCCAGCCCGCCCCGCCGGCGAATGCCAGCATGCCGGGCCCGCCCAGAGCGTCTCGAAAGTTGTCCACAGGTGACGGAGAGTAGTCGCATGGGCAGCTCGTCGTACAAATCAGGTGGGTGAGTCGAGCGCCGGACGCCGGATCTCCGCGGAAACGGTCCGTAGTCGGGACTTCCCCCGTGTGCAGCGGGTAACGTCGGGGCGTGCCCGCCGACCCCCTGCAAAGCGCCGGAACACCACAGCGCAGCACGACGAGCCAGCCGCCCAGCGGCTCGGGGACGAGCGCGATCGAGGTGCGCAGGAGTACCCGCCGACGAAGGACGGTCTCCGCGTACCGCGAGGGTGATCGCACCGTCGTGCTCATCCCCGCCCGGATGTCCGAGGCGGAGGAGCGACGCTGGGTGAGCGTCATGCTCGACAAACTGGCCGCCCAGGAGAGCCGCCGGGTCCTCGGCGACGACGAGCTCGCCGAACGCGCCGCGCGGCTGTCGGCGCAGTACTTCCAGGGGCGCGCCCGGCCGGCCTCCGTGCGCTGGGTCACCAACCAGAACACCCGCTGGGGCTCGTGCACCCCCGCCGAGGGCAGCATCCGTCTGTCGCACCGGCTCCAGGGGATGCCCGAGTACGTCGTCGACTACGTCCTGCTGCACGAACTCGCCCATCTGCTCGTGCCCGGACACGGCCCCCGTTTCTGGCGGCTGCTGGAGGCCTACCCGCGCACCGAAAGGGCCCGCGGCTACCTCGAAGGGGTCGTGGCCGCCGACCGGTTGCCCCATCTGCCGGGCGCACGCGGGGACTGACACGCCAGGCGCAGGACCGCGGGGCACCGCTCCGGTTCTGTACCGGGTCTGTACCGACATCGTCCACTGTCCGAGTTTGCCGTTAGCCTGGCGCGACGCACTCGCATTCGGGATGGGGGACGGTCGTTACGCATGGCCAGGGAATTCCAACGCGGCCACAAGGCCAGGATCAGTGACCTCACCGCGGGCACGGATCTGTACGTAGGCGTGCAGATCTCCGGCCCCGGACTGACCTTCGACATCAGCTGCTTCGGTCTGGACGCCGACGAGCGGCTCTCCGACGACCGGTACTTCGTCTTCTTCAACCAGCCGAAGTCCCCCGAGGAGTCGATCCAGCTCCTCGGCACCCAGGCGGGTGACACGGAGTCGTTCCGGATCACGCTCGACCGCATCCCGGCGAACATCCACAAGCTCTCCTTCACGGCGACCATCGACGGCGCCGGGCAGATGTCGCAGGTCGCCCCCGGCTACCTGCGGATCGTCGCGGGCGGCGAGGAGGTGGCCCGCTACACCTTCAACGGCTCGGAGTTCTCCACCGAGCGGGCCGTGATGCTGGGCGACTTCTATCTCAAGGACGTATGGCGGTTCGCCGCCGTCGGACAGGGTTTCGACGGTGGACTGGAGGCGCTGCTGAAGAACTTCGGCGGCGAGGTGATGGAGGAGGAGACTCCCGCACCGCAGGCGCCTCCGGCCCAGGGCACGCCCGGCTTCGCGCCGCCCGCGTTCGGTGCACCGGCCGCCCCGGCCCCCGCACCGCAGCCCTCCTTCGGCGCCCCGGCCGCTCCGGCGCCCGCGCCCGCCCCGGCACCGGCTCCCCAGCCCGCCGCGCAGGGCTTCGTGCCGCCGCCGGCCCCGGCCCCGCAGGTGCACTCCGCGCCGACCATCGTCGCGCCCATGCACACCCCGCCGGGAGGCACGGTCCCGCCGCCGGCCCCCGCTCCGGCGCCCTACGGCCAGCCGCCCCAACCGCAGCAGCCGTACGGCCAGCCGCCGCAGCCCGGGTACGGCCAGCCGATGCCCGGCCAGACCCCGCCCCCGCCGCCGGGCTACGGCCAGCCGACCCCGCCCCCCGGCTACGGGCAGCAGCAGCCCGCTTTCGGGCAGGTCCCCGGCCAGCAGGCGCCCTACGGAGCCCCCCAGGGCGTCCCGCAGGGCGCGCCGCAGGGAGCCCCCGGTGTGGCGGGCGCGCTCCAGCAGTTCCGGGAGACGCCCACCGGCCAGCGCTGGACTCCGCAGAACAAGAAGATGGTCCGCGTCGACCTCGGCATCGGGGGCCAGCCGGTGCTCGCCCGCCAGGGCAGCATGGTCCTGTACCAGGGCAAGGTCGACTTCAGCTACAAGGGCGCGGGCTTCGCGGGCCGGATCACCGGCAACGCGACCGGCCAGGAGATGCAGCTGATGCGCTGCACCGGCCAGGGCCAGGTCTTCTTCGCCGAGAACTCCACGATGCTGCACCCCATCGAGCTCCAGGGCGACGGCATCTGCGTCTCCGCCGAGAACGTCCTCGCCTTCGACGAGGGCCTCCAGCACGAGGTCCGCCGCATCGAGGGGCACGGCATCCCCGGCGGCGCGCTGTTCACGATGCAGTTCACCGGCACCGGCACCATCGTCGTCAAGACCCACGGCACGCCCGTCGTCCTGCCGGTCACCCCGACGACCTTCGCCGACTGCAACGCGGTCGTCGCCTGGTCCTCCGCCGCCCAGGTGGTCGTCTCCAGCCAGGTCCGCATGCGCCGCAACGCCTACCCCGGCGACACCGGCGAGAGCACCAACCTGCAGTTCCGGGGCGCGCCCGGCAACTTCATCGTCGTCCAGCCGTACGAGATCTGAGGGAGAGCCCGACATGAACCAGCCGCTCGCGGGCTTCGCTCCCGCGCCGGTGACCGCCCGCATGGAGAACCACGGCAACCACATGCTGAAGGTCGCCATGCAGTCCGGGCACGACCTCCTCGCGCGCGTGGGCTCGATGGTCGCCTACGAGGGCTTCGTGCAGTACGAGCCCAACCCGCCCGCCGTCCGCCAGATCGCCCGCGACTGGGTCACCGGTGAGGGCGCGCCGCTGATGAAGTGCTCCGGCGACGGTCTGCTCTACCTGGCCGACTACGGCGCCAACGTGGTCGTGATCAACCTCAACGGTGACGGGATCTCCGTCAACGCCACCAACCTGCTCGCCTTCGACGCGCACCTGACCTGGGGTGTGGAGCGGGTCAAGGGACTGGCGAAGTTCGCCGGCCAGGGCCTGTGGAACACCAAGATCTCCGGTCAGGGCTGGGTCGCCCTGACCTCCCGGGGCAAGCCGATCGTCGTCGACTGCGGTGGCGGCGAGGACGAGACGTACGTCGACCCGGACGCGCTCGTGGCCTGGTCGCCGAACCTGAAGGTCAAGGGCAAGCGCAGCTTCAAGGCGCAGTCGCTGATCGGCCGGGGCAGTGGCGAGGCCTACCAGATGGCCTTCTCCGGCCAGGGCATCGTCGTCGTCCAGCCCAGCGAGGACAGCACCGACCGTCTCCGGTTCCGGGGCTGAGGGGGAGCACCACCATGCAGAGTCCGCTTTTCGCCTACAACGACCAGCAGACCCAGGACCGCTGGGCGCTGCAGAACAAGCAGATGCTCCGCGTGACCATGGAGGGCCACGACGACATCCTCGCCCGCAAGGGCACGATGGTCGCCTACCAGGGCATGGTCGAGTTCGACGCCGAGTTGCAGAACAACAGCCAGCAGCGGTCACGCTCCCACACGGGTGAGGGCCTGGACCTGATGCGCTGCCACGGACAGGGCACGGTCTACCTCGCCAACCTCAAGCAGCACGTCCACCTCATGGACGTGGACCAGGACGGGCTCACCGTCGACTCCAGCTATGTGCTGGCGATGGACTCCACCCTGCACCACGAGGTGATCGCCGTCGACAGCCTCTACGGCATCTCCGGCTCCGGGAAGTACCAGCTCAACATCACCGGCCGCGGCAAGGTCGCCCTGATGACCTCCGGCGCCCCGCTGCTGATGCAGGTCACCCCGGACCGGTACGTCAACTGCGACGCCGACGCGATCGTCGCCTGGTCCACCTCGCTGCGCGTGCAGATGCAGGCCCAGACGCACTCCTCGGGCGTGTGGCGCTGGCGCGGCAACACGGGTGAGGGCTGGGAGCTCAGCTTCATGGGCACCGGTTACGCCCTGGTCCAGCCCAGCGAGCTGCTGCCGCCGCAGAACGCCCAGATCGGGCAGGGCATGGCCGCCCAGTACGGCATGGGGCAGCAAGGGGCCCGCGGTCAGAACCAGGGCAACGTCTGGAGCTGACCGTCCGGAAAACAGACGAAAGGGGTGGCCTCCAGAGAGGCCACCCCTTACCCGTCTACGGCACAGTCTCACGGCCGAAACCGCCGGCGTCCTACGCGTTCACAGCCGTGCGCGGGTCGCTTCGAGCAGCCGCACGACCGAGTCGTCCGCCACGCCGGCCACCTCGTCGTACGCGAACCAGCGCAGGTCGAGCGACTCGTCGCTGATCGTCTCGGCGGCCCCGGCCGGGGCCAGGGCGGCGTACTGGACGTCGAAGTGCCAGTGACAGGGCGGCGGGATGGGATGCCGGTCCAGGCGCACCGGGCCGCCCCGCAGCAGTGCCAGCCCCGCGATGCCCGACTCCTCGGTTGCCTCGCGCAGGGCCGCGGCCTCCACGGTCGGGTCACCCGGCTCGCAGTGCCCGCCCATCTGCAGCCACATGCCCAGCTTCTTGTGCAGGGTCAGCAGCACGCGTGCGCGCGAGGGGTCGATCACCAGGGCGCTGGCGGTGAGGTGGCCCGTTTGACAGGCCTTCCACATGCCGTCCGGGTGGGCCGCGAGCTGGTCCAGGTAGGCCTGGCACAGCTCCGGCTGGTCCTCGTAGCCCTTCAGTACGAGGACCGCGTCGTCGTACAGGCTCACTCGGTGTCGTCGCCCTTGGTGTCGTCGTCCTTCTTGTGCAGGTCCGGCTTCCCGGTGGAGCCGCCGGCCGCCTCGCCGAGCATCTTGTCCAGCTCGGAGAAGTCCAGGTGCTCGCGGTGCACGAAGCCGTCCGGGTCGTCCAGGTCGGAGGCCGTGGGCAGCATGTCCGGGTGGGCCCACAGGGCGTCACGGCCGTCCACGCCGCGCGCGTCCGTCAGGGACGCCCACAGGCGGGAGGCGTCGCGCAGCCGGCGCGGGCGCAGCTCCAGGCCGATCAGCGTGGCGAAGGTCTGCTCGGCCGGACCGCCGGTGGCGCGGCGTCGGCGCAGGGTCTCGCGCAGCGCGTCGGCGGACGACAGACGCGGCTTGGCGGCGGCGTGGACCACCGCGTCCACCCAGCCCTCCACCAGCGCCAGAGCCGTCTCCAGACGGGCCAGGGCGGCCTTCTGCTCCGGGGTGTCCTCCGGCTGGAACATGCCCTGCTGAAGCGCCTGCTGGAGCTCCTCGGGGTTCTGCGGGTCGAACTGGCCGACCACGTCCTCCAGCTTGGCGGTGTCCACCTTGATCCCGCGCGCGTAGCCCTCCACCGCGCCGAACAGGTGCGAGCGCAGCCACGGCACGTGCGCGAAGAGGCGCTGGTGGGCGGCCTCGCGCAGGGCGAGATACAGCCGCACCTCCTCCTTCGGGACGCCCAGGTCCTTGCCGAACGCCTCGATGTTCACCGGCAGCAGCGCGGCCTTGCCGGCCGGGCCGAGCGGCAGGCCGACATCGGTCGAGCCGACGACCTCGCCCGCCAGCACGCCCACGGCCTGTCCGATCTGGGTGCCGAACATCGCGCCGCCCATCGAGCGCATCATGCCGATCAGCGGGCCGGCCATGGCCTGCATCTCCTCCGGCAGGATGTCGCCCATGGCGCCGCCGACCCGCTCGGCGACCGGGTCGACCAGTTCCTTCCAGGCGGGCAGGGTGGCCTCGACCCATTCGGCACGGCTCCACGCCACGGCGGTGCTCGCGCCCGAGGCCAGGGAGGTGGCGTCGTCGAGCCACAGGTCCGCCAGGCGCACGGCCTCCTCGACCGCCGTCCGATCGGCCGGGCCGACGCTCGCGTCCTTCCTGCCGTCCGCGGTCCCCTGGGAGACCGTCTGGCGGGCGATCTGCTTGGCCATGTCCCAGTTCACCGGGCCGCCCTCGTAGGAGAGCATCTGGCCCAGCTGCTGGAAGGCGGCCCCCAGGTCGGTGGGGTTCAGCGAACCGAACATGGCAGCGAGCGGATTGTCCGCGCCGCCCATGCCTCCGGCTCCGGGCAGCCCGAAACCGAACGGGTTGGCCGGTCCCTGACCACCGCCGCTCTGCTGGTCCTTCTCCTTGCCCTCGTCGCCGTCGTCCGGCTCCTCCGGCGGAAGGCCGAATCCGAATGGGGTGTCACTCACGGGATTCCTCGGCTGGTAAGGCCGCCGGTTCTTTCCCGACGGCACGACTGCCCGACAACACCACCCAGCGTAGACACCGCGAGCGGTTGGGGCCTCGGTGCTTCGCCGACAGAAGGCCTGCGGCAGGATGGATGCCAGCTGGTACGTGCGCGTCACTCGCGCCCGTATTGAAGACAACCGCTGGAGACACCCGGTGAGTTCCCCAGACCCGCAGGTTCGCGCAGCGCGAAACCTCGCAACCTCTCCCGCCGCGCGCGGGCCCGTCGTCGCGGTCACCGGCGCCGCGTCCGGCGTGGGCGCGATGCTGGCCGAGCGGCTCGCCGCGTCGGAGGAGATCAAGCAGGTCATCGCCATCGACGAGCGGCGCGGGCCGTGCGCGGAGGCCCAGTGGCACATCCTCGATGTGCGCGATCCGGCGATCGCGGACAAGCTGCGGGGCGCCGACGTGGTGGTGCATCTGGCGCTCGACCTGGACCTGGAGACGGATCCGGCCGCCCGAACGGCGTACAACGTGCGGGGTACGCAGACCGTGCTGACCGCGGCCGCGGCGGCGGGCGTGCACCGGGTCGTGCTGTGCACCTCCTCGATGGTCTACGGCGCGCTGCCGGACAACGAGCTGCCGCTGTCCGAGGACGCCGAGCTGCGGGCCACGGCGGAGGCGACCGGCGTCGGGGACCTGCTGGAGATCGAGCGGCTCGCGCGCCGCGCGCCCCGGGCGCATCCCGGGCTGAACGTCACCGTCGTACGCCCCGCGATCCTGGTCGGCGGCACCGACACCGCGCTGACCAGGTACTTCGAGTCGCCGAGGCTGCTCGTGGTGGCCGGGTCGCGGCCGGCCTGGCAGTTCTGCCACGTCGAGGATCTGTGCAGTGCTCTGGAGTACACCGTCCTGGAGAAGGCCGACGGGGAGCTCGCCGTCGGGTGCGACGGGTGGCTGGAGCAGGAGGAGGTCGAGGAGCTCAGCGGCATCCGGCGCATGGAGCTGCCGTCGGCGGTCGCGCTGGGGGCCGCGGCCCGGCTGCACCGCATCGGCCTCACGCCGTCGCCGGCCGGGGACCTCGCCTACACGATGTACCCCTGGGTGGTGAGCGGCAGCCGACTGCACGACGCCGGGTGGCGGCCGCAGTGGACCAACGAGGAGGTTCTCGCCGAACTTCTGGAGGAGGTGTCCGGGCGCCACACCGTCGCCGGACGCAGACTGGGCCGCAAGGACGCGACGGCCGCGGGCGCGGCGGGCGCGACGGTCGCCCTGCTGGGAGCGGCGGCAGTCGTACGACGAGCCCGAAAGGCCCGACGCCGAATCTGACGGGCAGCCTCCGGCTAGGGGCGCGGGGAACGGCGCGAGGAACCCTGTACGACCGGCACCGGCTCACGGGCAGGGGCCCCGGCAGGGGTCGCGGGGAACGGCGCGAGGAACCCCGCACGACCCGCACCGGCCCACCGGCAAGGGCCCCCAAGGGGCGCGGGGAACGGCGCGAAGAACCCCCTACGACCCGCACCCGCACGGGATCCCGTACCTACCTCCAAACCCCCCGCACGCACGCCAGTCGATAACCGCATTCCCGCTCAGCGCCCACGTGAGGCACGATGGGCGCATGGCAGCGACCAACGATCACCCCGGCGAGCAGGCCGCCCAGGACCCCATCAAGCTGATCGGCATCAGGCAGACCCCGCTGTCGGTGGACGAGGTCTTCGCGGCGGTGGGCGACGCCGCCGCCGGCGGGACGGCGCTGTTCGTGGGGACCGTGCGCAACCACGACGGGGGCGCCGACGTGGACGAGCTGGGGTACTCCTGCCACCCCTCCGCGGAGGCGGAGATGCGCAGGATCGCCGAGAAGGTCGCGGCCGAGTTCCCCGTGCGCGCGCTCGCCGCAGTGCACCGGGTCGGCGACCTGCGGGTCGGCGATCTCGCCGTGGTCGTCGCCGTGTCCTGTCCGCACCGCGGCGAGGCCTTCGAGGCCTGCCGGAAGCTGATCGACGATCTCAAGCACGAGGCGCCGATCTGGAAGCACCAGAAGTTCTCCGACGGCACCGAGGAGTGGGTCGGGGCCTGCTGAGCCCTGCCGACCCCTGCGACGCCTGTCACCTGGTGCAGCTCCGGTTGCGTAACCACACCCCTGCCGTGAGCGTTGTCAGTGCGGATGATTAATCTGCTGATCAGTCAGTTGCATATGGGCGTGGGGTTGGGAGGTCGGCATGGCGGCACTCGCCTGGTTGCTGATTCCGCTGGTGGCCGCGATCGGCGCCGGTCTGTGGGGCAGCTGGGCCAACCGGACCCGCGGAACACGCGGTGACGGCCCCGAGCTCGACAGGTACACCCGCTTCCGCGCTGCCATGGAGAAGTCCCACACGGGCGGCTGATCACGGCCCTGACGGTGCTCCGACAGACTCGTCACGTACTGTCTTGGCATGCCACGCCGCACCGCGACGATGCTCGCCTCCACCCTGATGCTGATCGCGCTCCTGTGCGCGGGAGTACTCATCAAAGTGCCGTACTCGGAGATGTCCCCCGGCCCCACGGTGAACACCCTCGGCGAGCACGACGGCGAACCGGTGCTGCAGATCTCGGGCCGCAAGACCTACCCGACGACCGGCAACCTCAACATGACCACCGTCCGCGTGACCAGCGCCGACTACCGCATGAACCTGGTCGAGGCGGTCTACGGCTGGCTCGCGCACGACAACAAGGTCGTGCCGCACGACACGCTCTACCCGGACGGCAAGACCGAGGAGGAGTCGACCCAGGAGAACGCGGAGGAGTTCAGCCAGTCCCAGGAGAGCGCCAAGGTCGCCGCCCTGAAGGAACTGGACGTCCCCGTGAGGTCCTGGGTGGTCGTCTCCACGGTCGTGAAGGACTCGCCCGCGGAGGGCGCGCTGCACGCCGGTGACGTGATCAAGGCGGTGGACGGTACGGCGGTGAAGCAGCCGACCGACGTGGCCGAACTGGTGACCAAGCACAAGCCGGGCGAGGACGTCGTCTTCACCATCGTGCCCGCCAAGGAGCAGGCCGCCGCGGAGAAGGAGAACCGGACGCCGACGCAGACCAAGAAGGTCACGATCACCACGACGGCCTCCGACGACGACGGCGAGAAGCGCGCGATCGTCGGCATCTCCGCCGGGACGGACCACACCTTCCCGTTCACCATCGACATCAAGCTCGCCGACGTCGGCGGCCCCAGCGCCGGACTGATGTTCGCGCTCGGCATCTACGACAAGCTCACGCCGGGCAACCTCACGGGCGGCCAGTTCGTGGCGGGCACCGGCACCATCGGCGACGACGGCAAGGTCGGCCCGATCGGCGGCATCGAGATGAAGACGGTGGGCGCCCGCGACAAGGGCGCGAAGTACTTCCTGACGCCCGCCGAGAACTGCGCCTCCGCCGCCGAGGACACCCCCTCCGGGCTGCGCCTGGTCAAGGTGGGCACCATCGGGGACGCCCTCGACGCCCTTGAGGACATCCGCTCCGGCAACACCGACGACCTGCCGAAGTGCACGACCGGCTGAACGCGGACGGACGACGCCGGGGGCGCCCCTGATGCAGGGGCGCCCCCGGCGTCTTTGTCGCTGGGCTGCCGTACGAAATTTGCCGTGTTGCCTGTGCCGTACGAAGGGCCGCGCTCAGTCCTCGAACGTCGCCGCGAGGGCCTCCGCGAGCCCCGGCACCAGCTCGGGCCCGGTCAGCACCTCGGTCGGGGTGTCCTTCTCGCGCAGCCGCAGCGCCGAGTCGCGCGAGCCGTCGCGCAGCACCGCGACCGTCATGCGGACCTCCTGGCGCTCGGGGTGGCGGGCCACCCACTTCGCCAGCTGGGCCTTGCTGAGACCGTCCGGAACCTGGGCCTCCGCGGACGGCGGCAGCATCAGCCGCTCCACGGTGAGCGCGCAGCCGGCCACGGCGTCGGGCCAGGCGATGGTGCCGAGAAACTCGTCGAGCGCCTTGTCCGTTGGAATCTCGTCCTGCTCGATCGGGGTGAGACCGGTGGTCTCCGGCTCGTCCCCGAGGCCGAGCTGCTCCGCCAGCGCGGGCTCCTGGGTCCGCAGCCGAGTGGTGTCTACGAGGGCGAAGAGGCGGGCGGGCTGGTCCCAGCCGAGGCCGGAGGCGTACTCGTCGATCTCGAGCACGGCCCGGGTGAGCGGGCTCGCCGCCATGGGTGTGTTGGACATGGTCACAATCCTGCCTGGTTCGTGACCTGAATCGGGAACCGAGTAAAGCGTGAGTAAGTTGCATAGGTGTGGGCCTACGATCACGGGGCCCGACCGCCGGCCACCCGACCCGGGGGCCTGACGGATCAACAGCGAACTTCGAGGTGCGCACCTTGGCTTTCCAGATGCCGGACCGCGGCGGAGGCCCGTCGGGGCCGCGGATCAGAGTGGGCCGCCCGTCCCGGCGTGTCCGGACCCTGCTCATGACACTGGGTGTCCTTGCCGTGCTCGGCATGACGTTCACCATGTTCGCGGGCTTCTGGACGGACTGGCTCTGGTACCGGTCGGTGAACTACTCGTCCGTCTTCACCACCACGCTGTCGACCAAGATCGGACTGTTCTTCGTCTTCGGCCTGCTGATGGCCCTCGCGGTCGGCTTCAACATCTGGCTGGCCCACCGGCTGCGTCCGCCGCTGAGCGCCATGTCCATGGAGCAGCAGAGCCTGGACCGCTACCGGATGGGGATCGCGCCCTACAAGAAGTGGCTGCTGCTCGCGATCACCGCCCTGGTGGGCCTGATCGCCGGCGCGTCCGCCTCCGGCCAGTGGCGGACCTGGCTGATGTGGGTCAACGGCGTCTCCTTCGGCAAGAAGGACCCGCAGTTCCACCTCGACGTGTCCTTCTACGCCTTCGACCTGCCCTGGTACCGCTTCCTGCTGGGCTTCGGCTTCGCCGCGACGATCCTGTCGCTGATCGCCGCCACGCTGACCCACTACCTGTACGGTGGGCTGCGCGTCACCAGCCCGGGAGCGCGCGCCACGGCCGCGGCCACCGGGCATCTGTCGGTGCTGCTGGGCGTGTTCGTCACGCTGAAGGCGGTCGCGTACTGGCTCGACCGGTACGGCCTGGCGGTGAAGTCCAGCGACTTCAAGGCCACGGACAACTGGACCGGCCTGCGCTACGTCGACGCCAACGCCTATCTGCCGGCCAAGACGATCCTGTTCTGCATCGCGGTCATCTGCGCCCTGCTGTTCTTCGCCACCCTGTGGCGGCGCACCTGGCAGCTGCCGGTGATCGGCTTCGGCCTGATGGTCCTGTCGGCGATCCTCATCGGCGGCCTGTACCCGGCGATCGTCCAGAAGTTCCAGGTCCAGCCGAACGAGCAGGCCAAGGAAGCGCCCTACGTCGAGAAGAACCTCAAGGCGACGCGTGAGGCGTACGGCATCGACGGCGCCCAGGTCACGGACTACTCGGGCAAGGGCAACACCGCGGACCAGACCAAGCTGCGCGACGACGTCGACGCCACGGCCAGCATCCGCATCATGGACCCGAACATCGTCTCGCCGACGTTCCAGCAGCTTCAGCAGATGCGGAAGTACTACGCGTTCCCGACCAACCTGGACGTCGACCGCTACAACGACAAGGGCACCGACCAGGACACGGTCATCGGCCTGCGTGAGCTGAACCTGAGCGGCGTGGACAAGCAGAACTGGATCAACAACCACTTCCGCTACACGCACGGCTACGGCGTGGTCGCCGCCAAGGGCACCACCGCCGACGCCGAGGGCCGCCCGGTCTTCACCGAGTCCGACCTGCCCTCCCAGGGCGACCTGGGCACGTACGAGCAGCGGGTCTACTACGGCGAGAAGACCGACGCGTACTCCATCGTCGGCGGTCCCCAGAAGGAGATCGACTACTCCGACGACAGCGGAGAGAAGACGTACAGCTACAAGGCCAAGAGCGGCGTCAACCTCTCCAACCCGATCAACCGGGCCGCGTACGCGGTGGCGCTCAGCGAGCCGCAGATCCTGTACTCCGGGGCCATCGGCGAGGGTTCGCGCATTCTGTACAACCGCACGCCGAAGGACCGGGTCGAGGCGGTCGCACCGTGGCTGACCATCGACGGTGACGCCTACCCGGCGATCGTGGGCGGCAAGATCCAGTGGATCGTCGACGCCTACACCACCACCAACGGCTACCCGTACGCCTCGCGTACGACGCTCGGTGACACCACGGCCGACTCGCTGACCGCGACGAACAACTCGCGTGCGGTGGTGGCGCAGCAGAACCAGGTCAACTACATCCGCAACTCGGTGAAGGCGACCGTCGACGCGTACACCGGTGAGGTCAAGCTCTACCAGTGGGACACCAAGGACCCGGTTCTGAAGACCTGGATGAAGGCGTTCCCCGACACGGTCGAACCCAAGACCGCCATCTCGCAGGACCTGATGGCGCATCTGCGGTACCCGCAGGACCTGTTCAAGGTCCAGCGCGAGCTGCTCGCCCGCTACCACGTCAAGGACGCCAACACCTTCCTCAGCGGCAGTGAGGTGTGGCAGGTGCCGGACGACCCGACCAACAAGTCGGGCAACGCGGTGCCGCCGTACTACCTCAGCATGAAGATGCCGGACCAGCAGGCGCAGGCGTTCTCGCTGACCACGACGTTCACGCCCAACGGGCGTGACAACCTCAGTGCGTTCATGGCGGTCGACGCCGAGGCCGGCACCGGCGACTACGGCAAGATCAGAATTCTGAAACTGCCGACGAGCACCACGGTCGACGGACCCAAACAGGTGCAGAGCCAGTTCAACTCCGAACAGGATATCGCCGAATCGATCAGGCTGCTGAGAGGCGGCGACTCCGAGGTCGAGTACGGCAATCTGCTGACGGTGCCCCTGGACGGCGGACTGCTCTACGTCGAACCCGTCTATGTACGCGGTGGCGGACTGAAGTACCCGCTGCTGCGCAAGGTGTTGGTGACCTACGGCGGCCAGACGGCCTTCGAGGACACCCTCGACGCGGCCCTCAACAAGGTGTTCGGCGCGGAGGGTTCGAGGCCCGAGCCGCCGGACGAGGGCGGTGGCACCGACCAGCCGCCGACGTCGAAGAACCCGACGGTCCAGCAGGCGCTGGACGACGCCCAGAAGGCCTTCGACGAGGGCCAGGAAGCCCTGAAGAAGGGCGACTGGGAGGCGTACGGCAAGGCGCAGGCGGATCTGGAAGCGGCCCTCAAGCGCGCCGAGGAGGCGCAGAACAAGGCCGCTTCGGGTGGAGGCGCCGGTGGCGGCGCCACCGGCGGCCCGAGCCCGGGCAGCAGTCCGAGTACCCGTCCGAGCAGCACCCCGAGCAGCAGCCCGAGCAGCAGTCCAAGCGGCTGAGCAGGGTGATCGGGCGAGAGCTCTCCCCGCGCCGTGATACGGTTGTCAAACAACGGCGCGGGGTGGAGCAGCTCGGTAGCTCGCTGGGCTCATAACCCAGAGGTCGCAGGTTCAAATCCTGTCCCCGCTACTCAAGTCGACGGCACGCCGTTCGACAGGCGAAGGCCCGGATCCGAAACAGGATCCGGGCCTTCGTGGTGTGCGAACGCATGTGCCGACGCCGGGGATCGTCGCGCCGCCGTGGGGAGTTGGGGGAACTGTGTTTGACTTGTCTCTCTGTGGGCATGTCGACAAAACGCTGAAGTGACCTCACGGGCTGCGATATACCGGGTGTACCCAGGTTGCAGGTGGTGCGACGATGGACGTTATGGGGGACAAGGCAACTCTGTTGGAGACAGGGCGATTTGTGCAGCCTTCCGGCCGCGTGGAACCCAGCCCAGAACGGGACGAAACGGGCGAAGCGGCGGAGGGGGCGCAGCATCTGATCGCCGCCGAGGCCGGCGACGTCGAGGCCATGAGCGTCCTCGGAGCCATGCTGCTGCGCCGCGGTGATCTCGACGGAGCCGAGCCTCATCTGCGTGCCGCCACCGCCGCCGGCGACCGGGCCGCGGCCAACAACCTCGGTGTCCTGCTGCACCAGCGCGGCTACGCCGACGAGGCCGCCGGATGGTGGCGGATCGCCGCCGTCGCCGGGTCCGCGCCCGCCGCGCACGCGCTCGGCCGGCATCACCGTGAGCGCGGGGACGAACCCGCCGCCGAGTACTGGCTGCGCCAGGCCGCCGAGCAGGACCACGCCCTGGGCGCCTACGCGCTCGCCGACCTGCTGGAGCACCGCGGTGACGCCGGTGCCGAGCGGTGGCTGCGGGCTGCCGCGGAGCGCGGGCACCGGGAGGCGGCGTACCGCCTGGCCAGGGCACTCGACCGCAAGGGGACACCCGAGGGGGAGGCCGGGCCGGACGACGGTGTCATGGCGGGGGTCTCCGAGGACGCCGAGCAGTGGTACCGGCAGGCCGCCGCGCGCGGACACCGGCGGGCCGCGCTCCAGCTCGGCGCGATCCTCGAACGGCGCGGTGAGCTGAAGGAGGCGGGGCGCTGGTATCTGACCTCCGCCAAGGACGGCGAGGCGCGGGCCGCGTGCGCGCTGGGCTTCCTGCTGCGCGACGCCGGGGACACCGAGAGCGCCGCCGTGTGGTGGCTGCGCGCCGCGCAGGACGGCGACGGCAACGCGGCGAACGCGCTGGGCGCGCTGCACGCCGAGCGCGGTGAGCCGCAGACGGCCGAGCGCTGGTACCGGGCCGCGATGGACGCGGGCGATGTGAACGGGGCGTACAACCTCGGGCTGCTCTGCGCCGAGCAGAACCGCGTCCCGCAGGCCGAGCAGTGGTACCGGCGCGCCGCCTACGCCGGGCACCGGGAGGCCGCCAACGCGCTGGCCGTTCTGCTGCTGCAGGGCAGCGACCCGACAGGCGCGGAGCCGTGGTTCTCCAAGGCCGCGGAGGCCGGGAGCGTGGACGCCGCGTTCAACCTCGGCATCCTCTACGCCGGGCGGGGCGAGGACGTGACGGCGCTGCGCTGGTACGAGCGGGCGGCGGCCGCCGGGCACACCGAGGCCGCGCTCCAGGTCGGGATCGCGCGGCTGCGCGACGGCGAGGAGCAGGAGGCCGAACGTCATCTGCGGTGTGCCGCCGGCGGGGGCAGCGCGGAGGGTGCCTATCGGCTGGCCGCGCTGCTGGACGCTCGTCGGCCGCCCGTGTCCGCGCACGAGCTCGGGGAGCCGGTGCGGGAGCGTTCGGAGTGCGAGGAGTGGTACGAGCGGGCTGCCTCCCAGGGGCATCGGCGCGCCCAGGTGCGGGTCGGGATGCTGGCGGCGGCGCGGGGCGATGTCGTCGAGGCGGCGCGGTGGTACCGGTGCGCGGCGGAGGCCGGGTCTCGGAACGGGGCGTTCAATCTCGGGTTGCTGCTGGCGCGGGAGGGCAGTGAGCCCGAGGCCGCGGTGTGGTGGACCCGGGCGGCGGATGCGGGGCATGGGCGGGCGGCGCTGCGGTTGGCCCTCGTCTACGCACGTCGGGGTGAGCTTGCGGAAGGGCAGCGGTGGGCCGACCGGGCGGTGTCGCTCGGGCCCGCGGAGGTCGCGGAGCGGGCGGCGCGGCTGCGGGACGCTCTGCGTGAGGAGTTGTCGGCGTAGCCGGGGCGTTTCGGCTGAAGCGGGGGTCGGTGTGCAGCTCGGCGCGTCGAGGTGCCGCCGCGCCCACCCGTGCCGCCCCTAGCGGCACGCCTGCCCGCGGCTGGGGTGCCCTGAGGGGCGTGGGGGGCTGCGCGATCAGTCCGATACTGCCCGCACGTGCGCAGGGCGGCAGGCGTGCTCGCGGGCGGGGGCAGCGGCGGCGGCTCGCGTGCCGCAGCGGGGGAGGGGCGTGGGGAACACCGCGACCGGTCACGGCTGGCACCTGCCCATCGCGCGCGGTGCGCACGTCCGTGGTGGCGACGCGCGTCCCGCGGCTGGGTGCCCTGAGGGGCGCGGGGGGCTGCGTGATCAGTTCGGGGAGGCCGGTGCGCGACCTCCGGCGTCGGGGGCTGCGGTCCCCCTCGCACACCCCCAAGGAATGGATTTGCTTCCGTACGCGTCCCTGACGTAATGTTGCATTCATCGACGCGGGGTGGAGCAGCTCGGTAGCTCGCTGGGCTCATAACCCAGAGGTCGCAGGTTCAAATCCTGTCCCCGCTACTGAAGGCCGAGGGCCGGAATCCGAAAGGGTTCCGGCCCTCGGTGTTTGCTGAGCCGGTGCGCGATGTACGCACATGGAAAAGCGGCATGAGAAAGGCCCCCGACGCCGGGGGCCTTCTTCATGCGGTGAGTGTGGCGAATGTGGCGAGTGTCACGCCTTGGCGCAGTCCGGGCACACACCCCGGTAGGTGACCTCGACGTCCGAGACCGTGAAGCCGAAGCGCTCGGTGTCGGGGAGGTCGGCCAGTGGGTTGCCGGAGGGGTGGACGTCCCGGATCGCGCCGCACCGGGCGCAGACCAGGTGGTGGTGCGGACGGTGCGCGTTGGGGTCGTACCGCTTGGCGCGTCGGTCGGTCGAGACCTCCAGCACCTCACCGAGGGTGACCAGCTCGCCCAGCGTGTTGTAGACGGTCGCCCGGGAGATCTCCGGCAGTCGCGTGACCGCGCGCGCATGGACCTCGTCGGCCGTCAGATGGACGTGCTCGCCGTCCAGGACCTCGGCCACGACACGACGCTGCGCGGTCATCCGCCATCCGCGTCCGCGCAGCCGCTCAAGAAGGTCGCTCATGGCATCAGCCTAACAGCTAGAGGGACCAGGTCGCGACCTGGTGTGAACTTAGAACTCTGCTTGAGTTGGACTTAGTCCAATGTGGGATCGGTAATGGCTTGGCCGAAGGGCAGGACAAGCACGACATGGCGCAGGAGACCCATGTGACCCAGGGACCGCTTACGACCGAGGCCGGCGCCCCGGTGGCCGACAACCGGAACAGCGAGACCGCCGGTGTCGGCGGCCCGGTTCTGGTCCAGGACCAGCTCCTGCTGGAGAAGCGCGCCCACTTCAACCGCGAGCGCATCCCCGAGTGGGTCGTGCACGCCCGCGGGCAGGCTGGAGCTCAACCGCAATCCGCGCAGCGTCTTCGCCGAGGTCGAGCAGAGCGTCTTCTCGCCCGCGCACTTCGTGCCGGGCATCGGCCCGTCGCCCGATAAGATGCTCCAGGGGCGGCTGTTCGCGTATGGCGACGCGCACCGCTACCGCGTCGGCATCAACGCCGACCACCTGCCGGTGAACCGTCCGCACGCCACCGAGGCGCGTACCGACTCCCGTGACGGCCATCTGTACGACGGCCGGCACGGCGGCGCGAAGAACTACGAGTCGAACAGCTTCGGCGGCCCGCGGCGGACCGGCCGTCCGCTGTGGCGGTCAATCCCGGTGACCGGCGCCACGGGCGACCATCCGGCTCCCGTGCACGCCGAGGACGACGACTTCGTCCAGGCGGGCACGCTCTACCGGCTGATGGCCGGGGAGGAGCGGGAGCGGCTGGTCGCGAACCTGGCGGGGGCGATGGCCGGCGTCGGGCGCGACGACATCGTCGAGCGGGCGATCGGCAACTTCCGCCGGGCGGACGAGGACTTCGGCAAGCGGCTTCGGGCCGCGGTCGTGGCCCTGCGCGGCTGACCCCGGCACCGGATCGTCCGTCTTGGCGCGGGCCGGACCTCCCCGCGGAGGTCCGGCCCGTTGTCGTACGGGCGGACGGGCCGGGTCAGGCGGGCACCTGCTGCCGCGCCGGTACCCAGCAGCGGATGATGTCGCGGACCGAGACGATGCCGGCCGGTCCGCCCTGGTCGAGCACGATCAGATGGCGGAAGCCGCCGTGCGTCATGGCCCGGGCCGCCTCCTCCAGGGTCCAGGACGGCGCGGCGAAGACGACGTCGGTGGTGGTGTGGTCGTGGGCGCGTTCCGTGTCCGGGTTCTGGCCCAGGCCGAGGGAGTTGAGGATGTCGCGTTCGGTGAGGATGCCGATGCCGCCGGCGTCGGGGTCGAGGACCACGGCCGCGCCCACCCGGCGGGCGGACATGAGGGCAGCGGCCTGACGAAGGGTGTGGTTGGGGCCGATGGTGAGGACCATCGTGCTCATGGCGTCACGGACGAGCATGGGCTTGAGCCACCTCCTGGAGTTTCCCGCCCCTTGTTCATCGATTCACAAGTTCACAAGTGGGGGGACTTTCAGGGTGGCAGGTCAAGAACGGGTCAACAAGGGGGCGCACGCGGCCGTTTGAGGGCGCGTGACGGATATTCCGCTTCTCATCCGCGCGGGTTGAGATACCCCAGCAGTTCGTCGTGCAGCAGACCGTTCGACGCGGCCGCGTTGCCGCTGTGCGGGCCGGGGCGGCCGTCGAGACCGGTGAAGGTGCCGCCGGCCTCCGTCACCACGATCGCGTTGGCCGCCATGTCCCAGAGCGACAGTTCCGGTTCCGCGCAGATGTCCACCGAACCCTCGGCGACCATCATGTACGGCCAGAAGTCGCCGTACGCGCGCGTGCGCCAGACCTCGCGGGTGAGGTCCAGGAAGCCGCCCAGCCGGCCCTGCTCCTCCCAGCCGGAGAGCGAGGAGTACGCGAAGGAGGCGTCCGCGAGGCCGGAGACGCCCGAGACATGGATGCGGGTGGCCGAGGACAGGCTGCGGCCGGTGTACGCGCCGTGGCCCTTCGCGGCCCACCAGCGGCGGCCGAGGGCCGGGGCGGAGACCAGGCCGACGACCGGCTGGTAGCCGCCCTCGGCAGCCTCCATCAGCGAGATCAGGGTCGCCCAGACGGGGACGCCGCGTACGTAGTTCTTCGTGCCGTCGATCGGGTCGATCACCCAGCGGCGGGGACCCGTGCCCTCCAGGCCGTACTCCTCGCCGAGGATGGCGTCCCTCGGGCGGGCGCGCTGCAACTGGCCGCGGATCAGCTCCTCGGCCGCCTTGTCCGCCTCGCTCACCGGAGTCATGTCCGGCTTGGTCTCGACCTTCAGGTCGAGTGCCTTGAAGCGGTCCATCGTCGTCGCGTCTGCCGCGTCCGCGAGGACGTGGGCGAGGCGGAGGTCGTCGAGGTAATCGGCCATGTGGGGAACGGTATCCGGCCTGGTGGACCCGGGGCCACCGGGGCCGGAGTGTGGACACGGGCCGGGTGGGCGGAGCCGGGGGTGGGGCGGGGCGGTGCGCAGCTCGGCGCGTCGAGGTGCCGCCGCGCCCACCCGTGCCGCCCTTAGCGGCACGTGTGCCCGCGGCCAGGGCGTTGCGCAGCCCGCGGCGACGGCGACGCGTACGCCCGCGGTGGCGACGTGCCTGTCCCGCGGCCAGGGGGGCGGGGGACTGCGCGACCGCCCACCGCGGCGGTGGGCGGAGCCGGGGGTGGGCGGGGGCGGTGTGCAGCTCGGCGCGTCGAGGTGCCGCCGCGCCCACCCGTGCCGCCCTTAGCGGCACGTATGCCCGCGGCCAGGGGCGGCACGTATGCCCGCGGCCAGGGGCGGCGACGTGTACTCCCGCGGCGGCCGTCGGCAGCGGGTGTCCGGGAGGCGGCCGCGTGCGCCGCACCCCGCCCGCACCCCTTGACAGTCTCGGCGAGCGCGTCAAATCTGGGCGCAGAGGTGTGGCCCCCGGGAGGCGATGATGCCGACGGCGCGGGAATCTTTGCTGGATGCTGCCTATACGGCGTTGACGCGGCGGGCGTGGTCCGCGGTGCGGATGGTGGACGTGGCGGCCTCGGCCGGGGTGTCCCGGCAGACCCTCTACAACGAGTTCGGGAGCAAGGACGGGCTCGCCCGCGCGCTGGTGCGGCGTGAGGCGGACGGGTATCTGGCCGGGGTCGAGCGGGCGCTCGCCGCGTTCCCCGACGCCGGCGAGAAGCTGACCGCGGCCGCCGAGTGGACCACCGCGACCGCTCGCGACAACGTGCTCGTGCGGGCCCTGCTGACCGGCTGCTGGAACGAGCGGCTGCCCGCGCCCGTGCTCACCGCGGTGCAGTCCTCCTCGGCCGCGCCCGCGCAGCGCCGCGCGGACGGGCCGCTGCCCTCGCCCGGGGACTTCGTGACGCTCGTACGGGACCGGGCACTCGCCGCGCTCGCCGGGCCCGGCCCGGGGAGCACCCGGCAGGAGGCCGCCGACCTGGCCCGCTCCTGCGAGGTGGCCGTACGGCTCGCCCTGTCCTGTGTCTCCGCCCCGCCCGGCGAGGGCGGCGTCGCGGACCTCGTCCGCGGGGCCCTGCCCGCCCGGCCGCCCGCTGCGACCGGCGTCGGCCTCAGTGCGCCGAGCCCGACAGCTGGAGCCCGATGACCCCGCAGATGACGAGCCCGATGGACACGATCTTCAGTGTGGAGACCACGTCACCGAGGAAGGCCATGCCGTAGATCGCCGTGCCCGCCGCGCCGATACCGGTCCACACCGCGTACGCCGGGCCCACGTCGAGCTTGCGCAGGGACAGTGTGAGCAGGCCGAAACTGCCCAGCGCGAAGATCGCGAAGGCGATGGTGGGCCAGAGTCTGGAGAACCCGTGCGACAGCTTCAGGCAGACGGCGAAGCCGGTTTCGAGCAGCCCCGCCACGATGACCAGCAGCCACGCCATGTGCTGTTCCTCCCGTAACTCCACGCTCTGCGACGCTCTGTGACCGCTTGTCAGCCGGCCGTCGGATCGGCCGGCAGACCGATTGTCAGGCTTTACTCGCTCTTGGGGTCCGGCTTTTGCGATTATGCCCTTACCGGACTCGCGTGGAGTCAAACAACGCGGGAGTCAGTCACCTTCCCTGCGCTCGCGCGTCGCCAGCAGCCGACGCAGCGAGTACAGCCGCGCCGGGTCGGCATGGCCCTCGGCCACCCAGGCGTCCAGCGCGCAGTCCTGCTCGTCGTGACTGCACGCGCGCGGACAGCCCTCGGTGCCGGGCACCAGGTCCGGGAAGGCGTGGATGACCCGCGACGGGTCGATGTGCGCCAGCCCGAAGGACCGTACGCCCGGGGTGTCGACCACCCAGCCGTCCGCCCCGTACAGCGGCAGCGCCAGCGCCGACGTCGTGGTGTGCCGGCCGCGGCCCGTCACCGCGTTCACATGACCGGTCAGACGGCGGCGGTCCTGCGGGACCAGTGCGTTGACCAGGGTCGTCTTGCCGACGCCGGAGTGGCCCACGAACGCCGTGATCTTTCCGGCCAGATGCTCGCGCACCCGGTCCGCCGCGCCGCCGCTCTCCAGTTCCTCTCGGCTGGTGACGACGAACGGGATGTCGAGCGCGCCGTACAGCTCCAGCAGCTCGTCCGGCGGGGCGAGGTCCGACTTGGTCATCACCAGCAGCGGGGTCAGACCGCCGTCGAACGCCGCGACCAGGCAGCGGTCGATCAGCCGGGGGCGCGGCTCGGGGTCGGCGAGGGCGGTGACGATGGCGAGCTGGTCGGCGTTGGCCACCACCACCCGCTCGTAGGGGTCGTCGTCGTCGGCGGTGCGGCGCAGCACCGAGTCGCGCTCCTCGATGCGGACGATCCGCGCGAGGGTGTCCTTCTTGCCCGACAGGTCGCCCACCAGGGCGACCCGGTCGCCGACCACGGCGGCCTTGCGGCCGAGTTCACGGGCCTTCATGGCGATCACGGGCTGTTCGTCGACGAGGCAGGTCAGCCTGCCCCGGTCGACGGTGAGGACCATGCCCTCGGCGGCGTCCTCGTGCTTGGGCCGGATGTTCGACCGCGGCCGGTTCCCCTTGCGGTTGGGGCGCTGGCGGATGTCGTCCTCGTCGGTGTGCTTGCCGTAGCGGCGCATGGTGGTTCCCCGCGTCCCTACGCCCCGAGCATCCCGGTCCACAGGTCGGGGAAGTCCGGCAGTGTCTTGGCCGTCGTCGCCACGTTCTCGATCTGTACGCCCTCGACCGCCAGGCCGATGATCGCTCCGGCTGTCGCCATGCGGTGGTCCTCGTAGGTGTGGAAGACGCCGCCGTGCAGTCGGCGGGGTCGGATGTGCAGTCCGTCGGCGGTCTCGGTGACGTCGCCGCCGAGCTCGTTGATCTCCTTGGTGAGCGCGGCCAAGCGGTCGGTCTCGTGTAGCCGCAGGTGCGCCACGCCGCGCAGGGTGGAGGGGGAGTCCGCGAGGGCCGCGACCGCCGCGATGCCCGGGGTCAGCTCGCCGACCTCGCCGAGGTCCACGTCGATGCCGTGCACGGCACCCGAACCGGTGAGCACCAGGCCGTACTCGGTCAGCTCGCAGGAGCCGCCCATCTCGGTGAAGATCTCCCGCAGCCGGTCACCCGGCTGGGTGGTACGGGTCGGCCAGTCCGGGATCAGCACCTTGCCGCCGGTCACCAGGGCCGCCGCCAGGAACGGCTGGGCGTTGGACAGGTCCGGCTCGATCACCAGGTCGCGGCCGAGCAGCGCGCCCGGCGTGACCCGCCAGACGTTCGGCTCGCCCCCGGACTCGGGGGTGTCCACCTGGGCGCCGACCGAGCGCAGCATGTCCACCGTCATCCGGATGTGCGGCATCGACGGCAGCGTGGAGCCGGTGTGCCGGACCTCGACGCCCTGGTTGAAGCGCGGGGCGGACAGCAGCAGGGCGCTGACGAACTGCGAGGACGAGGAGGCGTCGATCTCCACCGGGCCGCCGTCCAGGGCGCCGCTGCCGTGCACGGTGAGGGGCAGCGCGCCGCGGCCGTCGTCGTCGATCCGGGCGCCGAGCACGCGCAGGGCGTCGATGACGCCGTTCAGGGGGCGCTCGTAGGAGCGGGGGTCGCCGTCGAAGCGGACGGGGCCGTCGGCGAGCGCCGCGACCGGCGGCAGGAACCGCATGACCGTGCCGGCGTTGCCGACGTCGACCGTGGCGGGGCCGTGCAGCGCGGCGGGGATGACCCGCCAGAACTCGCCGGTGCCGTCCGGGCCCACGCCCTCCTCGATGCCCACGCCCATCGTGCGCAGCGCGCCGGCCATCAGCAGGGTGTCGCGGGAGCGCAGCGGGCGGCGCAGCCAGCCGGGTTCGCTCGCCAGGGCGGCGAGCACGAGTGCGCGGTTGGTGACCGACTTGGACCCCGGCACGTGGACCGTCGCGTCGACGGCTCCGCTCGCGTGCGGGGCGGGCCAGAGTGCGGTGTGGGCGGGGTTCACGGTCATGGGCCCCACTTTAGTGGCTGGCGACGGGGGGAGATCTTGATCGATAACGGCGAAACCTCGATGAAACCGGGCATCGCCACATGTTGTGCATATATGCGGGCCGCGCGAGACGGGCCATGCATAAACTGCTGTTGAATGTCAAATTAATTCGCAACACCGACTATGGATGACAATAGAGAAAGTCACTTTCCCGTTCATCTCGGCGTCGCTAAGATCAACTTCGCGTGAATTTCGAGATCGGAGCTGATCTGCTGTGTTTTCATTCCGACGTCCCCTGATTGCAGCCCTCCCCGTCCTCGCGGCGGCGGCCACCGTGCTGCCCGTCTCGACCGAGGCGAACGCCTATTCGGGAACGACCTGTGACGCCCTCTACAACTGTCTGCGGCTGTTCTACAACAGCAACCGGCAGGGTTCGTACACGTACTTCGTCCGGGACAACGTGCCCGATTTCGCCCCCTACAAGTTCCTGACCGGCGGTGCCGGTCAGGGGCAGGGCATCAAGAACAACGCCGCCAGCGCGGACAACGACACGTCCGTCGACGCCACGATCTACTACAACAGCAACTACGTCGGCGCCTGCGACACCCTGTCCGACTTCGCCATCGCGGACCAGCTGCACTACACGTACAACGAGAACGCGTCCTTCCGCTGGGGCTACACGCGCCCCGACTGCTACCGGTTCTGATCTCCGAAAATCGGCACACCGCGTAAAGGAGAGCTCGTCATGCGGGCATTCTTGATCCGACTGACGGTGGCGGGCCTCCTCCTCGGTGCGGCGACCGGCTGCGCGGACTCCGGCCCCGCCGCCACCCGCCCTGACCCCGCCGGACCCGCCCCCTCGGCGGCGGCCCGGCTGGCGTCGGAGCAGTTCACCTTCCGGCTGCCCATCGCGGCGTACAGCTACAGCCTGGACGACGAGATCGCGATCGACGCCGCGAAGAAGGCGCTGACCGATTCGTGCCTGGCCGGCTTCGGCATGGACTACCGATGGCCCGAACCCGTTCGGGGAGCGCCCCGGGCGGACCGCAGATACGGCATTTCCAGTGCCGTCGACGCCCGTTCCTACGGGTATCACCTGCCCCCGGACGGACCGCCTCCCGGCGCGGAGGTGAGCGAGGAAATCGCGCGGGTCCTGTACGGAAGTGAGCCGGGGCAGCAATTCGCGGGCAAGGCCGTTCCGGAGAACGGCTGCCGGGGCAAGGCCGTCGCCGATCTGGAGGCGAAGTTCATCCGTTCCCCCGGAGCCGAAGTGGCGCGCGAAATTTCCGTCAGCAGCTATGAGCGGGCGAAGAAGGACTCACGGCTCGTCGGAGCCACCCAGAAATGGTCGGCCTGTATGAGCCGAAAGGGCTTCGAATACGCCACACCGATCGACGCGTCCACCGGTTTCTCGCTCAAGGACGAGAAGCCCTCGGAAAAGGAGATCGCCACCGCCGTGGCCGACATCTCCTGCAAGGGGGAGAGTGGCCTGCTCGGTATCTGGTTCACCGCTGAGTCGGACGTACAGAAATCGATGATCCGCGCGCACCGGAAAGTCCTCGACGGCCTCCGTGAGAGCCATGCCGTCAACGTCCATACCGCCCGCGCCATCGCGTCCCGGTAGAGCTGAACGGGGCCGTCCGCCCGCTCGCACCCCGCGTCACAGCGCCAGCAGCCAGCGTCCGCCGCCTATCAGGGAGCACAGCGACACCGCGTGGAAGAGGAACAGCCACAGCCCCGCCGGCGCGTGCGTCAGCCGGGCGAGCTGGTCGGCGTCCGAGTCGCCCGCGCCTCCCCGGCGGCGCTTGGCCTGGAGCTCGAACGCCGGGCGTACGCCGCCCAGCAGCAGGAACCACACCACCGCGTACGCGAACGCCGCCTGCACCTGGGGCCCGGCCAGCCAGGACACCAGCAGGAAGGTTCCGCCGGTCAGTACCACGGTGAGCGCCCCGTAGGCGTTGCGGATCATCACCAGCACGGCCAGCAGCAGCGCCGTGGCCAGCCACAGCAGCAGCGTGACGCGGCCCGCGGCGAGCAGTGCCGCTCCGCCCAGGCCCAGCAGCGGGGGAGCCGTGTAGCCGGCCGCCGCCGTGAGGATCATGCCGATGCCGTGCGCCTTGCCGCGGCTGACGGTCAGGCCGCTGGTGTCCGAGTGCAGACGTATACCGGTCAGGGTGCGGCCGGTGAGCAGCGCGACCAGGCCGTGGCCGCCCTCGTGGGCGATGGTGATCGCGTTGCGGGCGATGCGCCACGGGCCCGGCGGGACGACCACCGCGGCGGCGGCGACCAGGGTCGCGATCACCACCCACAGATCCGGGTCGGACTGGGTGCCGACGAGCTCGTCCCACAGAGAGGTCGCTGTACTGCTGTCCATGTCCCCGGGTCGCTCCCTGTCCTGGTACGGAGTCTGGCAGTGTGGCACGTATGTGCGGACGGTATGCGGCCAGTCGTAGGCCCGAGGACCTCGCGGGGGTCTTCGAGATCGAGAAGTGGGAACCCGAGGAGACTCTGGAGCCCGACTACAACGTGGCGCCCACCAAGGAGGTCTACGCCGTCCTGGACCGTCCCCTGAAGGACGCGGACGACCGCCGTCCGGTTCGCCAGCTGCGCAAGCTGAAGTGGGGGCTCGTGCCGTCCTGGGCCAAGACGCCCGAGGGTGCGGCCCGGATGATCAACGCACGCGCGGAGACCGTGCACGAGAAGCCCTCCTACCGCCGTGCCTTCACCGCCCGGCGCTGCATCCTGCCCGCCGACGGCTACTACGAGTGGGTCACCGGCAAGCAGGAGCGCGACCTGGAGGTGGAGGGGAAGAAGAAGCGCCCGCGCAAGCAGCCGTACTTCGTGCTGCCCGCCGACGGCTCCGTCTTCGCCATGGCCGGGCTGTACGAGTTCTGGCGGGACGGCACCCTGCCCGACGACCACCCGCGGGCCTGGTGGGTGACCTGCTCGGTGATCACCACCGAGGCCGAGACGACCCCGCTGGCCGTCGCGCCCGCCGAGGGCCCGCACGCGCTCGCCGAGATCCATCCGCGCATGCCGCTGATGCTCACCCCGGACCGCTGGGACGCCTGGCTGGACCCCGCCGCCACGGACCCCGACGGCCTGCGCGAGCTGCTCGTGCCCCCGCCGGCCGGCCTGATGCGCGCCTACCCGGTGACCACGGCCGTCAGCAACGTCCGCAACAACGGGCCGGAGCTGCTGAAGGAGCTGGAGGGCCCCGAAGAGGGCACACTCTTCTGACGTGACCACCGAGACCATCAGCACGGAGGCGGGGGACGCCCGGATCACCTGGCACCCCGCGGCACAGCCCCGCCTCGTCCTCGCCGTCAGCCACGGCGCCGGCGGCGGCATCGAGGCCCGGGACCTCCAGGCCCTCGCGCACACCCTCCCCGGGCACGGGGTGAGCGTCGCCCTCGTCGAACAGCCCTGGCGGGTCGCGGGCAGGAAGGTCGCCACCGCGCCGAAGACGCTGGACGTCGGCTGGCGCGGCATCTGGCCCGCGGTGAGCGCACCCGGCCTGCCCGTCGTCTCCGGTGGCCGCTCCGCCGGCGCCCGCGTCGCCTGCCGCACGGCCACCGAACTCGGCGCGCTCGCCGTCCTCGCGCTCAGCTTCCCGCTGCACCCGCCGGGCAAGCCCGAGAGCTCCCGCGCCGCCGAACTGCTCGGGGCCGGCGTGCCCACGCTCGTCGTTCAGGGCGGCAACGACCCCTTCGGCAGACCTGAGGAGTTCCCCGAGGGCACTCATCGACTGGTCGAGGTGCCCTACGGCGATCACGGCCTCGCCGTGCCCAAGCGGGCGCCGCTGACCCAGCAGGACGCCCTCGCCGTCGTCACCGGGGCGGTCGTCGAGTGGGCCGGGGCACTCGGCTGAACTCCCGGGAATGCGGAGCGCCACAGCTCTGTTGACGCGGACAGAAGTGCCGGGCGTCCCGGCATTCGAGACCGTCGTAGGAGAGGAAGTCCGCCGCATGGGTTCGACCTACTGCCCGCCCGGCTCCCACCCCGTGGACGGGCTGCGTCCGGCGGCATCTGATTCGGGCCGTGGCAGCCGCGCTGACCTGGACTGGACGGTGCTGCACGCGGCCAGGAGCGCGCCGATTCGGGCGGCGGCGGACACGGGTCGTGTTCTATCCTCCGAAACGAGTGGGACCGGCCTCGGTTCCGCCCGGGATCTTGAGGAGGTGGGTCCGGTCACTGGGACCGACGCAGGGACCGACAACGGCCAGGCGGAGCTGCCCGAGGGCCAGGGCATGGGCGCGGACACCGGCTCGGAGTCGGCCGACGAACGCAGCGCGCGCTTCGAGCGGGACGCGCTCGCATACCTCGACCAGATGTACTCGGCCGCGCTGCGCATGACGCGCAACCCCGCCGACGCGGAAGACCTGGTGCAGGAGACGTACGCCAAGGCGTACGCGTCCTTCCACCAGTTCCGCGAGGGCACCAACCTCAAGGCGTGGCTGTACCGCATTCTCACCAACACCTTCATCAACTCGTACCGCAAGAAGCAGCGTGAACCGCAGCGCAGCGCGGCCGAGGAGATCGAGGACTGGCAGCTCGCCCGCGCCGAGTCGCACATGTCGACCGGTCTGCGCTCCGCGGAGTCGCAGGCGCTCGACCATCTGCCCGACTCGGACGTGAAGGAAGCTCTCCAGGCGATCCCGGAGGAATTCCGCATCGCCGTCTATCTCGCGGACGTCGAGGGCTTTGCGTACAAGGAGATCGCGGACATCATGGGGACACCCATCGGTACGGTGATGTCCCGGCTGCACCGGGGCCGCCGTCAACTGCGCGGCATGCTGGAGGACTACGCCCGCGAACGCGGACTGGTCCCGGCGGGCGCCGGGGAGTCGAACGAAGCGAAAGGCTCGGGCTCATGAGCTGCGGAGGGCCGCACGAGACGGACTGCAGTGAGGTACTCGACCATCTCTACGAGTTCCTCGACAGTGAGATGCCGGACGTCGATCGCGACAAGTTCAAGCAGCACTTCCAGGAGTGCTCGCCGTGCCTGGAGAAGTACGGCCTGGAGCAGGCCGTGAAGAAGCTCGTCAAGCGGTGCTGCGGGCATGACGACGTGCCCACCGACCTGCGCGCCAAGGTCATGGGGCGGCTCGATCTGATCCGCTCCGGGCAGACGGTGCCCGAGCACGACATCACGGTGACCCCGCAGGAGTCCTGACCTCCCGGCCCGCGCAGGAGTCCTGACCTCCCCGGACTCCCTGGCGTCACCCGAACGTGCTAATCCGAGGGGCTTCGGCCCCCGGACGCCTCCCTCCCCGCCCTAGGCTCCGGAGCCTGGACAGGCACGGTCATGCCCGGGGAGGGGCGCATGGAGGCGTTACCTCGGCGGGCACAGGTGTACATCACCTGCGTCGCCCTCGCCGCCCTGTGCTGTCTGCCGACGCCGCCGCCTCCCTGCTCGGCGGCGTGCCGCACATCGCGCGTGGAAACGGGCCCACCGCCGACCATCTGGCCCGGCGGGTGCTCACCGTCGGATTCGCCGCGATCTGCTTCCAACCCCTCTACAACCAGGGCGTGTTCGCCGACTGGAGCGGCCCGGAGTTCGCCGGGCTGCTGGCCGGGCTGCTGGCCCTGAACGCGCTGTGCGACGCGGTGCTGGCCGCCGTGCTGGCGCACGCCCGCACCGGCTGGCGGTTCGCCCCGCTGCTGCGCGACGAGGTGCGGGCCATTCCGGGCATCGGGTCCGCCGTGGTCGCCACGGGCGTGGTGATGGCCCTCGCCGTGGCCGTCGTCGGCCTGTGGGCACTGCCCGTGTTCAGCCTGCCCCTGCTGCTCACCCAGCTGTCGCTGCGCCGGTACGCCGCCGTGCGCGCGACCTACCGGCAGACCATCGCCTCCCTCGCGCGGGCCACCGAGATCGCCGGGTACACCCCCGCGGGCCACGCCCGCCGGGTCGCCGCGCTGAGCCTGGCCGTCGGGCGGGAGCTGGGGCTGTGCGGGGCGGAGCTGACCGTGCTGGAGCACGCCGCCCTGATGCACGACATCGGGCAGCTCAGCCAGGTCGACCCGGTCCCGGCCGGGGCCACCGCCGACCTGCCCGAGGCCGAGCGGCGGCGGATCGCGCTGCTAGGCGGTGCGGTCGTACGGCAGACGGGCGGGGACGCGGCGGTCGCCGTGATCGTCGAGCGGCAGGCGGACCCCTACCGGGAACAGCCGACAGCCGCGCGGATCGTCCGGGCGGTGAACGCGTACGAGGAGAAGGCACAGGGCACGGGTCCCGGCGGACCCCTCAAGGCCCTGGAGGATCTACGGCTCGGGACGGCCGGGGACTATGCGCCGGACGTGGTGGAAGCGCTGGCCCGGGTGCTGTCCAGAGGCTGTCTGACGCTGCCCGCGGCTGGGTAACCCATGGGTAATGAGCGCCCTTCCGGCCGCACGTGGTTGGATGCGAAGGAGAGAGAGTGTCCGGGGCACTGGCCAGCCCACTAAACGGAACTGGCAGGCGGGAATCGTGAGGATCTTCGGCAAGGGACGGCACCGGCCCTCCGCCTCCTGGCGGCAGGCCACGGACCGCGCGTTCACGCTGATCGGCGACGGCCGTTACGAGGACGCGGGAGCGCTGCTGACGCGCGCCGCCGACCTGGAGCCGTGGCTGTCGGAGTCCTGGTTCAACCTCGCCCTGCTGCACAAGTTCCGGCACGACTGGGAGCAGGCCCGCACGGCCGGTCTGCGCGCGGTCGCCCTGCTCGACCGGGAGACCGGCGCACCCGACTGGTGGAACGTGGGCATAGCGGCGACCGCGCTGCAGGACTGGCCGCTGGCCCGCCGCTCCTGGCAGGCCTACGGGCTCCAGGTGCCCGGCGGCGCGGCCGTCTCCGGCGAGCCCGTCGGCATGGACCTGGGCAGCGCCGCGGTGCGGCTGTCGCCGGAGGGCGAGGCCGAGGTCGTCTGGGGGCGCAGGCTCGACCCCGCCCGGGTGGAGGTGCTGTCGATCCCGCTGCCGTCCTCCGGGCGCCGCTGGGGCGAGGTCGTCCTGCACGACGGCGTGCCGCACGGCGAGCGGACCACCTCCGCCGGGCACGCCTACCCTGTCTTCGACGAGATCGAGCTGTGGGCGCCCTCGCCGGTACCGACCTGGGTGGTGCTGCTGGAGGCGGCGACCGAGGCGGACCGGGACGCGCTGGAGCAGCTCGCCGCCGACGCGGGGTTCGCGGCGGAGGACTGGTCCTCTTCCGTGCGGTTGCTGTGCCGGATGTGCTCGGAGTCGCGGATGCCGGCGGACGAGGGCGACGGGGAGCATCTCGATCCGCACGATCACAGTGAGCCGGGGCATCCCGGGCCCTTGGGGCACCGGACCGACGGGTCGCTCTGGATGCCGGAGCGGGAGTGCGGGGTGGCTGCGCCGGCTTCGCTGGTCCGGGGGCTGTTGGACGGATGGGTCGCCGACAGTCCTGACTCGCGTGACTGGCGGGATCTCGAAGAGGTGTGCTGAGGCCGTCGGCCGGCCGCGGGTTCCCCGAGGCCGGTCGCGCCCTTGCCCGCGCCCCTCGGACGGCGCCGACCTTTACCCTGTTACAGCATCCAACTTTGATTTTGTTGAGGAAGGCATACGTCGGTCATGGCGCAGCAGGACACCGATCAGCAGCACGCGGGCGTGCTTCCCGTGGACGACGAGGGCTTCGTCATCGACAGCGTGGACACCGAGGAGCGGGAGGCGGCGTGGCGGGAGGCCGGGACCTCCCGGCCGATCACCGTCGTCGGCAACCCGGTGCTGCACAAGGAGTGCCAGGACGTCACCGACTTCGGTGAGGAGCTCCAGCAGCTGGTCGCGGACATGTTCGCCAGCCAGCGCACCGCCGAGGGCGTGGGCCTGGCCGCGAACCAGATCGGCGTGGACCTTAAGGTCTTCGTCTATGACTGCCCGGACGACGAGGGCGCGCGCCACGTCGGTGTCGTCTGCAACCCCAAGCTGGTCGAACTGCCCGCCGACACACGCCGGTTGGACGACAGCAACGAGGGCTGCCTGTCGGTGCCGACGGCGTACATGCCGCTCGCCCGTCCGGACTACGCCGAGGTCACCGGACAGGACGAGAAGGGCAACCCGATCAAGGTGCGCGGCAGCGGCTACTTCGCCCGCTGCCTCCAGCACGAGACGGACCACCTGTACGGCTACCTCTACATCGACCGCCTCTCCAAGCGGGACCGCAAGGACGCGCTGCGGCAGATGGCCGAGAATGAGCCCCGCTACCCCGTGGTCGCCAACGGCTGAGGGCCGTCCTGTCCTCGAACGAGCGGCGCCCGCCCGGGAGTTGATCCCGGACGGGCGCCGCTCGCATGTGCCCGTTCGTCAGTCCGTCACATGTTCGCCCCCATAGCATCCGCAGCCCCTCCACAACAGTCACACAGGGGGTGCTTGTCAGCATGTTGGGGTAGTGAATGGAGCAAATCCGTTCCCAGAACGGTCAGTTGTAGTGCTGAATGGGATGCGCGGGGATACGCAACGGCGCACGCCCGGCACGGCGGGAGGGGTGTGCGCACTCTGGTCGGCTGAGAGGGGTCTGTTCGTGTCTTCATTCCCACACGGCACCACATCGACGGCGCTCGCGGTCCCACCAGCACTCTCTCTGCCGGTGATCGAAGCGGAGTTTCACCGGCAACTGCACTCCTATTGGCCCCGGCTACAGGAGAAGACACGCACCTGGCTGCTGGAAAAACGGCTGATGCCCGCCGACAAGGTGGAGGAATATGCCGATGGCCTTTGCTACACCGACCTGATGGCGGGCTACTACATCGGCGCCCCGGACGAGGTCATGCAGGCGATAGCGGACTACAGCGCGTGGTTCTTCGTCTGGGACGACCGGCACGACCGTGACATCGTCCACGGCCGGGCGGTGGCCTGGGAGGAGCTGCGGGGGCGGCTGCATCTGGCCCTGGACTCCCCGGCGGCCCATCTGCACCACCCGGATGCCCTGGTCGCGGGGTTCGCGGACAGCGTCCAGCGGCTGTACTCCTTCCTGCCGGCGACCTGGAACGCGCGCTTCGCCGGGCACTTCCACGCCGTGATCGAGGCGTACGACCAGGAATTCCACAACCGTATCGAGGGGATCGTCCCGACGGTCGATGAGTATCTCGTCCTGCGCCGCCTCACCTTCGCGCACTGGATCTGGACCGACCTGCTCGAGGCGAGCGCGGAACTCGAACTCCCGGACGGTGTGCGGAAAAACCCCGCATTCCGCCGGGCTGCACTGCTGAGCCAGGAATTCGCCGCCTGGTACAACGACCTCTGCTCGCTGCCCAAGGAAATAGCGGGCGACGAGGTCCACAATCTCGGAATCAGCCTCATCACGCATGAGGGACTGACGCTGGAGCAGGCCGTCACGGAAGTCAGGCGGCGCGTGGTGCACTGCATCGAGGAATTCCTCGTCGTCGAACGGGACGCGCTGGGCTTCGCGGACGACCTCGCCGACGGCACCGTACGGGGAAAGGAGCTGAGCACTGCCGTACGCGTATGCCTGGGAAATATGCGGAACTGGTTCAGTTCCGTGTACTGGTTCCACCACGAGTCCGGCCGTTACCGGGTCGACAGCTGGGACGACCGTGCGACACCCCCGTACGTCAACAACGAAGCGGCAGGTGAGAAATGACCGTCGAGTCCGTCAGGCCACTCGGGGCCGATACGCCGGAACCGCGTGAGCCGCCCCTCGCCGGCGGCGGGATCCCGCTGCTCGGCCACGGCTGGAAACTGGTCCGCGATCCGCTCAGCTTCATGTCACGGCTGCGCGAGCACGGCGACGTCGTGCGGCTCAGGCTCGGCCCCAAGACGGTCTACGCCGTCACCACGCCCGACCTCACCGGAGCGCTCGCCCTCAACCCCGACTTCAAGATCGACGGCCCGCTGTGGGAGTCCCTGGAGGGGCTGCTCGGCAAGGAGGGCGTGGCCACCGCCAACGGGCCCCGGCACCGGCGTCAGCGGCGCACCATCCAGCCCGCCTTCCGGCTGGACGCGATCCCCGGCTACGGCTCGATCATGGAGGAGGAGGCGCATGCGCTGACCGAGCGCTGGCAGCCCGGCCGGACGGTCGAGTGCACCTCCGAGTCCTTCCGGGTGGCCGTGCGCATCGCCGCGCGCTGTCTGCTGCGCGGCGACTGCATGGACGAGCGCGCCGAGCGGCTGTGCGCCGCCCTCGCCGTCGTCTTCCAGGGCATGTACCGGCGCATGGTGGTGCCGCTCGGACCGCTGTACCGGCTGCCGCTGCCGGCCAACCGCGAATTCAACCGCGCACTGGCCGATCTGCATCTCGTCGTCGACGAGATCGTCGCCGAGCGCCGGACATCCGGTCAAAGGCCGGACGATTTGCTGACGGCATTGCTGGAAGCGAAGGACGAGAATGGCGACCCCATCGGGGAACGGGAGATCCACGACCAGGTCGTCGCGATACTCACCCCCGGCAGCGAAACCGTGGCGTCCACGATCATGTGGCTCCTCCAAGTGCTCGCCGAACATCCCGAGCACGCGGACCGGGTGTGTGCGGAAGTTGAATCCGTGACCGGGGGTGCCAGGCCCGTCGCATTCGAGGACGTCCGCAAGCTCGGCCACACCAACAATGTCGTCGTCGAGGCGATGCGTTTGCGACCCGCCGTATGGATATTGACCCGGCGGGCGGTCACCGACACCGAACTCGGCGGCTATCGCATTCCGGCCGGGGCCGACATCGTCTACAGCCCGTACGCGATCCAGCGTGATCCGCGTTCGTACGCGCGGAACCTGGAGTTCGACCCCGACCGCTGGCTTCCGGAGCGCGCCAAGGACGTGCCGAAATACGCCATGAGCCCGTTCAGCGTGGGCAATCGGAAGTGCCCGAGCGACCACTTCTCGATGGCCCAGCTCACGCTGATCACGGCGGCGCTGGCCGCCAAGTACCGCTTCGAGCAGGTCGCCGGCTCCGACGACGCGACCCGCATCGGCATCACCCTGCGCCCCAACCGGCTGCTGCTGCGGCCGGTGCTGCGCTGACGGCACCGCTCAGGCGGCCGCCTCGGGACCCCGGAACGTGCGCCGGTAGGCGTTCGGCGTGGTCCCCAGCGCCCGGACGAACTGATGGCGCAGGGCGGCCGCCGTGCCGAAGCCGGTACGGCCGGCGATGGCGTCCACCGTCTCGTCCGTGGCCTCCAGCAGCCGCTGGGCCAGCAGCACACGCTGGCGCAGGATCCAGCGGTACGGCGTCGTCCCGGTCTCCTGCTGGAAGCGGCGGGCGAAGGTGCGCGGGGACATCAGCGCGCGGGCGGCGAGCTGCTCCACGGTGACCTCCTCGTCGAGGTTGCGCTCCATCCAGGCGAGCACCTCGCCGACGGTGTCGCACGGCGCCGCGGGCAGCGGCCGGTCGACGTACTGCGCCTGACCGCCGTCGCGGTGCGGGGGCACGACCATCCGGCGGGCGATGGCGTTGGCGACCTCCGTGCCCTCCTCCTTGCGCACGATGTGCAGACAGGCGTCGATCCCGGCGGCCGTGCCGGCCGAGGTGATCACCGGGTCCTCGTCCACGTAGAGCACATCGGGCTCGACGACCGCGCGCGGATAGCGCCGGGCCAGCTCGTCGACATGCTTCCAGTGCGCCGCGCAGCGCCGCCCGTCGAGCAGCCCGGCCGCTCCCAGCACGAACACGCCGGAGCACACGCTCAGCACCCGGGCACCCCGGTCCACCGCCTTCACCAGGGCGTCGAGCAGCCCGCTCGGCCACTGGCGGGCCATGAAGTCGTTGCCGGCGGGCACGGCGATCAGATCGGCCTCGTCGAGCCGGTCCAGGCCGTACGGCGTGCCGAGGGTGAAGCCCGGGACATGTGTGGTCAGGGTGGGGCCCTCGGCGGAGACGACCGCGAAGTCGTACACCGGCAGCCCCTGGTCGCTGCGGTCGAGGCCGAACACCTCGCAGACGACGCCCAGTTCGAATGGATGCACGCCGTCGAGCAGGACGACGGCCACGTTCTTCAGCACGACTCACCTCGCAGGCATGGCGGCATGCCGTCAGTGTGCCTCAGGTGTGGCAGTAATTCGAGGGGGTGCGGCAGTCCTGCCACTGTCAGGAGCGTCGGCCGAGTTCGACACTGAATGCATGAACGCACTCATCGAATACCTCGCAGTCGCGCTTCTCTTCCTCGTCCTCGCAGGCCCGGCGCTCGTGGGAGCCGCCCACGAGCGCCGGATCGACCGCCAGCTGAAGGCGGCCGAGGCTCAGAAGTCCTCGTCCAGGTCGACGGTGCCCTCCACTGCCACCTGGTACGCCGAAGGACGCCTTTCGAAGAAGTTGGTCAGCTCCTGAACACCCTGGAGCTCCATGAAGGAGAACGGGTTCTCCGAGCCGTACACCGGCGCGAAGCCCAGGCGGGTCAGCCGCTGGTCGGCGACGCACTCCAGGTACTGCCGCATCGACTCGGTGTTCATCCCCGGCAGGCCCTCGCCGCACAGGTCGCGGGCGAACTGCAGCTCGGCCTCGACCGCCTCCGCCAGCATGTCGGTGACCTCCTGCCGGAGCCGGTCGTCGAACAGCTCCGGCTCCTCCTTGCGCACGGTGTCGACGACCTCGAACGCGAAGGACATGTGCATCGTCTCGTCGCGGAACACCCAGTTGGTGCCCGTGGCGAGACCGTGCAGCAGGCCCCGGCTGCGGAACCAGTAGACGTACGCGAAGGCGCCGTAGAAGAACAACCCCTCGATGCACGCGGCGAAGCAGATCAGGTTCAGCAGGAAACGACGCCGGTCGGCCCGGGTCTCCAGGCGGTCGATCTTCTCGACCTCGTTGATCCAGCGGAAGCAGAACTCGGCCTTCTCGCGGATGGAGGGGATGTTCTCCACCGCCGCGAACGCGGCCACGCGGTCCTCCGGGTCGGGCAGATAGGTGTCCAGCAGCGTCAGATAGAACTGGACGTGCACGGCCTCCTCGAACAGCTGCCGTGACAGATACAGGCGCGCCTCGGGCGAGTTGATGTGCTTGTAGAGAGTCAGCACCAGGTTGTTCGCCACGATCGAGTCGCCCGTGGCGAAGAACGCCACCAGCCGGCCGATGAGGTGCTGCTCCTCCGGCGTCAGCTTCGCGAGGTCGGCGACGTCCGAGTGGAGGTCGACCTCCTCCACGGTCCAGGTGTTCTTGATCGCGTCCCGGTAGCGCTCGTAGAAGTCCGGGTAGCGCATGGGGCGCAGGGTCAGCTCGAAGCCCGGGTCGAGGAGGTTGGTGTTGCGTTCGGACATCACTGGCAGGCCTCGCAGGACTCGGGGTTCTCAAGGGAGCAGGCGACCGCCTCGGCGGAGGCCACCTGCTGGACGGGGACGGAAGCCTGCGCGGCACGGGCGATCCTCGTCGCCGGACGCGAGCGCAGGTAGTACGTCGTCTTCAGCCCGGACTTCCAGGCGTAGGCGTACATCGAGGAGAGCTTGCCGATCGTCGGCGTCTCCAGGAACAGGTTCAGCGACTGGGCCTGGTCCAGATACGGGGTCCGCGCCGCCGCCATGTCGATCAGACCGCGCTGCGGGATCTCCCAGGCCGTGCGGTACAGCGCCCGGACCTCGTCGGGAATCCACGCGAAGCCCTGCACCGACCCGCTCGACTCGCGCAGCGCCTCCCGCGTGCGGGCGTCCCACACGCCGAGGTCCTTGAGGTCCTGCACCAGGTAGGAGTTGACCTGGAGGAACTCGCCGGACAGGGTCTCGCGCTTGAACAGGTTGGAGACCTGCGGCTCGATGCACTCGTAGACGCCCGCGATCGAGGCGATGGTCGCGGTGGGGGCGATGGCGAGCAGCAGCGAGTTGCGCAGGCCCGTCGAGGCGATACGGTCCCGCAGCGCCGCCCAGCGCTCGGGCCAGGTGCACTCCACGCCGTAGTGGTCGGGGTGCAGCACGCCCCTGGCCGTACGGGTCTTCTCCCAGGCCGGCAGCGGCCCGTTTCGCTCCGCGAGGTCCGCGGAGGCCTCGTAGGCCGCGAGCATGATGCGCTCGGCGATCCGGGTGGACAGCAGCCGCGCCTCGGCCGAGTCGAAGGGCAGCCGCAGCTTGAAGAAGACGTCCTGCAGGCCCATCGCGCCCAGGCCCACCGGACGCCACTTGGCGTTGGAGCGGCCCGCCTGCTCGGTCGGGTAGAAGTTGATGTCGACGACCCGGTCGAGGAAGGTGACGGCCGTGCGGACGGTGGCGTCCAGGCGCTCCCAGTCGATGTCCCCGCCGACCACGAACGCGCCCAGGTTGACCGACCCCAGGTTGCAGACCGCCGTCTCGCCGTCGTCCGTGACCTCCAGGATCTCCGTGCAGAGGTTGGAGGAGTGGACGACGTGTCCCGGCTCGGCCGTCTGGTTGGCGGTGCGGTTGGCGGCGTCCTTGAAGGTCATCCAGCCGTTGCCGGTCTGCGCGAGGGTGCGCATCATCCGGCCGTACAGATCGCGGGCCGGGATGGTCTTCCTCGCGAGCCCGTTCGCCTCCGCCCTGCGGTACGCGGCGTCGAACTCCTCGCCCCACAGGTCGACCAGCTCGGGCACGTCGGCGGGGGAGAACAGCGACCAGTCCTGGTCGGCGTTCACCCGGCGCATGAACTCGTCCGGGACCCAGTGCGCGAGGTTCAGGTTGTGCGTACGCCGGGCGTCCTCACCGGTGTTGTCGCGCAGCTCCAGGAACTCCTCGATGTCGGAGTGCCAGGTCTCCAGGTACACCGCGGCGGCGCCCTTGCGGCGGCCGCCCTGGTTCACCGCGGCGACCGAGGCGTCGAGCGTCTTCAGGAACGGCACGATGCCGTTGGAGTGCCCGTTGGTGCCCCGGATCAGCGAACCGCGGCTGCGGATGCGGGAGTACGACAGCCCGATGCCGCCTGCGTGCTTGGAGAGCCGGGCGATCTGGTGGTAGCGGTCGTAGATGGAGTCCAGCTCGTCCAGGGGCGAGTCGAGGAGGTAGCAGGACGACATCTGGGGGTGCCGGGTGCCGGAGTTGAACAGCGTGGGGGAGGACGGCAGGTAGTCGAGCCGGCTCATCAGCCCGTACAGCGCGGTGACCTCGTCGACGGACCGGTGGGTGTCGTCCTCGGCGAGACCGGCGGCGACGCGCAGCAGGAAGTGCTGGGGCGTCTCGACGACCTTGCGGGTGAGGGGGTGCCGGAGCAGATAGCGGGAGTGCAGGGTGCGCAGGCCGAAGTAGCCGAAGCGGTCGTCGGCGGCCGGGTCGACGAGGCCGTCGAGCCGCTCGGCGTGGACCCGCACGAACTCCGCGGTCCGGTCGGCGATCAGGCCCTCGCGATGCCCGACCGCCACCGAGTCGTTGAAGGACGTGACGCCCTGGGAGGCGGCCTCGGCGCGGATGGTGAGGGTGAGCAGCCGGGCGGCCAGCCTGCTGTAGGCCGGGTCCTCGGAGATGAGACCGGCGGCCGACTCGGTGGCCAGCTCGCGCAACTCGGCGGTGATCTCCTGGGCGGCCCCCCGCGCGGACCGGCCGCGCAGCGCGGCCGCGGCCACCCGGCCGGGATCGGCGTCGGGGAGGTCGGCGGTCAGCTCGGTGAGGGTGCGGAGCAACGCCGCACCGGGACCGTCCTCGTCCACGGGGGTGGCTGCTGAAGCCGGTTCTGCTGGCGCGATGGTCACGCGGGGCTCTCCCTCGCTCGGCGCGGGGGGCCTGGCACGGAGCAGGGGCAGCACGCGAGCGCGCACGGCGTCGCGTCCACCGGCCCACTCCACGAGGCCCGGACGTCAGGGCGTCCCGGCCGGGTGGCCGGGCGCACTGTCGGCAGGTCCTCGGACTAGCTCCCGTGCGCGAATACGCACAAGTACACCGTTGCGGGACAGTTCCGGATTCGCACCGGATTCCCCTGCGGCGACAGCGAGCATGAGCATACATCTAGTGCCGGGTCCGGGTGGCACCCCCATATGTTGTGCCGCCGGGTGACTTCATAGCGTCAACTCGTAGGTGAGCAGAGTGAAGTCCTGGCCGGGGAGCGGCTGCCAGTCGCGCCGCGGGGCGCGGACGAAGCCGAGACGCTCGTAGATGCGGTGGGCGGCGCGCATGGCGTCCTGGGTGGACAGGACGACGCGGGTGCGCCGCGCGGCTGTGGCGCGGTCGACACAGGCGCGGACCAGGGCCTCGCCGACGCCTCGGCCCCTGGCCCGGTGGGCCACCGCGAGCATGCGGATCTCGGCCTCTCCCGGGCGGGCCAGGTCGGCCATGGGGCCGGGCGAGGGAACGTAGGTGACGCTGCCGAGGAGGTGGTCGTCATCGGTGGCGACGAGGACCTCCGCGGCGGACGCCCGTTTGGCGACGTTCCTGAGTTCGCCCAGGTACCAGTCGCTCTCGCCGAAGGTGAGGAGGTCGTCCTGGAGGTAGGCGCGGGCGGTGAGTTCGCCGAGGTCGTCGTACTCGCTGGGCCGTGCGGGGCGGATCTGGATGTCCATGGTGTGAGTGTGGAGGAGCGCGCGGGCCGCCGTCGTGGGTTCCGACGACGGCCCGCTGCGGGTTGCGGGTGGCTGGTCGCGCCCGCGCGGCGGAGCCGCTCACGGACACGGCCCCCCGCGCCCCTTGGCGCCCCTTCAGTGGGCCGCGTCGAGCGGCAGCTCCGTCTTCACGCCCGGGTCGCCCGCGTCCGCCGTGTAGTCCTCCGGCTCGGTCTCGTCGACGCCCTCGGGGGCCTTGGCGGCCTTCAGGACGAACGTCAGGACCACCGTCACCACCACGTTGAGCACGAAGGCCGTCAGACCGATGTAGCCGATCTCACCGATGCCGGGGATCTCCTTGGCGGAGCCGCCGAAGTGCTTCTGGGTCGGGGAGGCCACGCCGTACGCGGCGATCGTGCCGTAGAGCATGCCGACGGCCCAGCCGGCCAGCAGCGCCCAGCGGTGGAACCAGCGGGTGAACAGACCGCCGACGAGGGCCGGGAAGGTCTGCAGGATCCAGATGCCGCCGAGGAGCTGGAAGTTGATGGCGACCGTCTTGTCCATCGTCAGGACGAAGACCAGCGCGCCCACCTTCACCAGCAGCGACACCAGCTTGGAGACGCGTGTCTCCTCGGCGGGCGTGGCGTCCGGCTTGATGAAGTCCCTGTAGATGTTGCGGGTGAACAGGTTCGCGGCCGCGATGGACATGATCGCGGCCGGCACCAGCGCGCCGATGCCGATCGCCGCGAAGGCCACGCCCGCGAACCAGTCCGGGAACATGTCCTCGAACAGCTGCGGGATGGCCAGCTGGCCGTTCTGCACCTTGACCCCGGCCGCGATGGCCATGAAGCCCAGCAGGGCCAGCAGACCCAGCATCAGGGAGTACAGCGGCAGGATCGTGGTGTTGCGGCGGATCACGTCACGGCTGCGGGAGGAGAGCGTCGCGGTGATCGAGTGCGGGTACATGAACAGGGCCAGCGCCGAGCCCAGCGCCAGCGTGGCGTACGTCCACTGGCCCGCCTCGGCCGGAACCAGCGCGCCGCGTGGTTTGCCCGTGGCGGGGTTCGTCTGGGCGTAGGCCTCGGACGCCTTGGCGAAGATCTCGTCGAAGCCGCCCAGCTTGATCGGGATGTAGATGATCGCGACCGCGATGACCAGGTAGATCAGCGTGTCCTTCACGAACGCGATCAGGGCGGGGGCCCGCAGGCCGGAGGAGTAGGTGTACGCCGCCAGCACGCCGAAGGCGATCAGCAGGGGCAGGTCCTTGACGAACCAGTTCGTGTCCTCGCCGCCGCCCACGCCCATCACGTCCAGCACGGCCTGGATGCCGACGAGCTGGAGCGCGATGTAGGGCATCGTCGCCAGGATGCCGGTGACGGCGACCGCCAGCGACAGGCTCTTGGAGCCGAAGCGGCCGCGCACGAAGTCCGAGGTCGTCACATAGCCGTGCTTGTGGGAGACCGACCACAGGCGGGGCAGGAACGTGAAGATCAGCGGGTAGATGAGGATCGTGTACGGCACCGCGAAGAAGCCGGCCGCGCCCGCCGCGTAGATCGCCGCCGGCACGGCGACGAAGGTGTACGCGGTGTAGAGGTCGCCGCCGAGGAGGAACCAGGTGACCCAGGTGCCGAACGACCGTCCGCCCAGGCCCCATTCGTCGAGGCTGTGCTCGTTCTCGGCCTTGCGCCAGCGGGCGGCCAGGAAGCCCATGACCGTGACGGCCAGGAAGAAGAAGACGAAGACGGCGAGTGCGACGCCGTTGACATCGTTCTCCATCAGCGCTCACCCCCCTTGCGGGTGGCACGCTCGCGCTGGTCGCGCTGCCACAGCTTGTACGCGGTCATGGTCAGCGCCGTGGAGATGACGACCCAGGCCATCTGGTACCAGTAGAAGAACGGGATGCCGCCGAGCGTCGGGTCGGTCCTGGCGTACGAACCGACCCACAGCATGGCCACGAACGGGGCGACGAGACAGAGAGCGATGACGACGCGCGCGGGCGTCACCACCGGCTCTCCTCTCACTTCTGGGGCTTGCGACATCTGGCGACTCCGTCCCCTCAAAGATCACCTGTTGTAGTGGGCAGGCAATCTAGGTCACGGCGTCACCGGCACGGAACCCCTCGTCCGCACATCGGCTGAGCGTTTGTCACGTCTACCGACGGCTGGGCGGCTTCGGCCGGCCGGATGGAGGACCAGGTGGTGGACCGCGGCGAGGGTGGCCACGCTGACCGGCAGGAAGGTTCCACGTCCGTGTAGTTGCCGATGAAGCTGTTGATGCCCACGGTGAGGGGCTGTGGTGCTGTTCTCTCCTCGCGGCTTTCCAGGTTGCCCAGGTCGTGCTCCCCGCCATGACCTGAGGCCCGTCGTGGTCCGGGAAGACCGGACCACGACGGGCCTCAGGCTGCTGACTGAGCGGGCGGGACGACCTGGCCCAAGGACCGGCGCCATGGACGTCCCGCGCTACCGCACCGTCGGGCCGTCAGGCCCGGGTGTCATCCGATGGTCCAGCGCTGCAGCGCCGATCCGCTGGAGGGCTGCTGGGTGACGGCGGCATTGTTGGCCGTCGAGGCGGTGGTGATCACGAGGCCGCTCTTGACCGAGGTCAAGGTGTAGCCGCCGCCGGTGGCCGCCGCGACGTTCCATCGCTGGTTGGTGGTCCCGCTGCACGTCCACTGGATGATGGCGGCGCCGGCCGACATGGAGCCGGCGTTGACGTCGACGCAGAGCCCGGAGCCGACGTTGACCAGCGTGTACGAGCCGTCCGGCTGCTCGGTGAAGGTCCACTTCTGGCTGTTGGTGCTGACCAGCGCCGAGGTGGTGAGCTGGGTGCCGTTGGTCCCCTTCTTGGGGACGGTCAGGGCCTGACCGCCGGTGGCGAGGGTGTGGACGCCGTTGAAGGCGCCTCCGCCGGAGCTGCCACCGCCGGACCAGTTGACGTCCGGGGCGGCGTAGTAGTTGATGCCCGCCGCGGTCCAGCGCGCGCCGTGGGTGGCCAGACGGTTGCTGAAGTCGGTGAAGTTGTGGGTGGACTGCGGCGACCAGCCGATCTCGGCGATGGCGGGCAGACGCGGGAAGGTCATGTGCTCGGCGTACACGTACGGCTCAGGGAACTGGTTGGTCGAGGTCGGCAGGCTGGTGCTGGGGGAGTAGGCGCGGTCGGCCCACAGCGCCGCCTCGACGCCGGCGATCTGGCCGGCCGAAACGATCGATCCGGTGCCGTTGAGCTTGGCGGTCGAGGTGGTGGGGTCCCAGTCGTAGGCCCTGCTCAGCGGGACGTAGCCTTCCCAGCTCAGCCCGTACGGGGTGGACGAGTCGTACTTCATGTCCAGGTACGCGTGGTCGGACGGCGACATGACGAACTTGGCGTTCTGCGCGACCGCGTTGCGGACGAACTGGATGCTCTCGGTCTCGTTGGAGGTGCCGATGCTGCTCCGGTCGTCGGCGTCGCCCCACCACTGCATGATGCTGTTCGCGGGAATCGTCGACTGGCCGAGCTGGTGCCAGCCCATCACCGTCTTGCCCCGCGCGGTCGCGGCCGCGGTCGCGGCGGAGACGTAGGCGTTGTACTGGGTCGAGGTGGCCTGCGGGGTCTCGTCACCGCCGAGGTGGACGTACGGTCCGGGCGTCATCGCCGCCACGGTGTCGATCACGGTGGTGAGGAAGCTGCTGACGTTGGAGATGTGCTGGGCGTCGCTCAGACAGTAGAGGCTGATGCCCACGTCGAAGCCCGAGTACGGGCTGATCGCGGTGTTGTTGCAGTTGAGGTTGGCGACCGACGCCAGCGCGGCGCTGGTGTGGCCCGGGCCGTCGATCTCCGGGACGACGGTCATGAAGCGGGACTTGGCGTAGGCGACGATCTCCTGGTACTCCGCCGCGGTGTAGTACCACGTGGTACCGCCGGTGAAGCCGCTCTGCGTGCTCGCGCCGACCGTCGTCAGGCTCGGTATCGCGCCGATCGCGATACGCCAGCCCTGGTCGTCCGTCAGGTGCAGATGCAGGGTGTTGATCTTGTACGTGGCGGCCTGGTCGATGTACCGCTTGAGCTGGGCCATCGGGAAGTAGCGGCGGGCCACGTCGACCATGACGCCACGGTAGGAGTACCGGGGCGAGTCCGAGATCTGCACGGGGGCGACGGTCCAGGGGCCCGGCTTGACCGAGGTGGACTCGATCGCCGCCGGCAGCAGCTGACGCAGGGTCTGCACCCCGCGGAACAGGCCCTGCGCTCCGTACGCGGTCACCGTCACACCGGTGCTGGTCGAGTTCAGCGTGTAGCCCTCGGCGCCCAGGCTGGACGGACCGTTGGGGTCCAGGACGATGGCCTGGCTCGCGGGCTGGGAGGTGGTGGTGACCGGAAGCGTGTAGCCGGTCGCCGGGGCCAGCAGCCCCGCGAGGTACGAGCCCACGCCCGCCGCGTCGGGGTCGCTGGAGGAGATGACGTTCACCGGCGTCTGCGCGGTGAGGGCGAAGCCGCTGCCGGTCAGGCTCGTCTGGGAGACGGGCTGGGGCACGACGGCCGGGGCGGGCTCGACCGCCTCGGCCGTCGCCGGCAGAGGTAGGGCCAGAGCGAGGGTGAGGACGGCGAGAGCGGCGAAGCTTCTGCCCCGTGGGCGTGAAGCGCGCAAGGGGGACTCCTTACGGTGGAGATGGGGACGCACGGCAACGGGCGCGGCTGGGTGTGCCGCATCCCCGCCAGGGGGTGCGGTGACGGCATGAGAAATGCAGCCGAGAACACTGATGGTGCGTGGTCATGCGCAATCGGACGCACTGCCGAGCACTTTCGAACGAACCGTGCCAGCGCTGAGGTCAGAGCGTCAAGGCCTACCGGGACGTATGTTTACGCGATCATGCCAGGTCCCCCCTCGCCCCAAGGCCTTCATCCCGGCAGGGACGCTCACCAAGATGCCGACTACCGCGTACGACGCCCAGCGGGAGACCCGCTGACGGATCTGTGACGCGCTGTCCCGGTGATCGCCGTGGCGGTGTCATCCGTCAAGCTGGCGGGTGGCAGAGCGAGTATGGGTTTCCGTGAGATCGATGACGACGAGGGCCGACGGCTGCTGCGGATCATCCGCAGAGGTACCAGGCCGGTGGTGACCTGGCGGCGAGGTGCTGCTGTCCGCCCAGCGCATGCCCGTGGCGAAGGTCGCTGAGGTTACGTTCACCAGCGCGGGCCGGGTCCGGGACGTGATCCACAACTTCGACGCCGACGGCTTCGACTCGCTCCACCCGAGCGAAGCCGGGGCGGTTCATTCCGCTCGAACAGTTCGGCCGCCTGCATCCGTACCGTCTCCCGGCGCCGACGTCCCGCAGGGGTCAGCCCGCCCCATCCGCATGTCTCACACCACACGCATACAGCCGCCCACTGACATCCATCAGGGGTTTCGCAAGGATTCACCCCGACGAGCTTAAGTCAGTACGCACTCCGCAGGCCTCCCGAGCCGTGGAGATCGGTTATTCCGCGGGCCGCTTCAGACGGGCCACGAACTTGTACCGGTCGCCGCGGTACACCGAGCGCACCCACTCCACCGGATTGCCCTCGCGGTCCACGGAGTGCCGGGAGAGCATCAGCATCGGCAGGCCGACGTCGGTGCCGAGCAGGCCGGCCTCGCGCGGGGTGGCCAGCGAGGTCTCGATGGTCTCCTCGGCCTCGGCGAGATGGACGTCGTAGACCTCGGCCAGCGCGGTGTACAGGGACGTGTACTTGACCAGCGAGCGGCGCAGGGCCGGGAAGCGCTTGGCGGACAGATGCGTGGTCTCGATGGCCATGGGCTCGCCGTTGGCCATGCGCAGCCGCTCGATGCGCAGCACGCGGCCGCCCGCGGTGATGTCCAGGAGCTCGGCGAGGCGGTCGTCGGCGGTGATGTAGCCGATGTCCAGCAGCTGGGACGTCGGTTCCAGGCCCTGGGCGCGCATGTCCTCGGTGTAGGAGGTCAGTTGCAGTGCCTGGGAGACCTTCGGCTTGGCCACGAAGGTGCCCTTGCCCTGGATGCGTTCGAGGCGGCCTTCGACGACCAGTTCCTGAAGGGCCTGGCGCACGGTGGTGCGGGAGGTGTCGAACTCGGCGGCGAGTGTGCGCTCGGGCGGGACGGGCGTGCCGGGCGGCAGCGTCTCCGTCATGTCCAGCAGGTGCTTCTTCAGGCGGTAGTACTTGGGCACGCGCGCGGTACGGACACTCGCTCCACCCTCGTTCTCCGCACTGCTGACGTCGGTGCTCATGCTCCGCCTTCCCGGCTCCGGGTGCCGATGCGACCGAATCCCATCGGCCGCGGCTCACATCGTGGCACGGCTTCGCGGGCTGGTGTCCTGTGTGGGTGTTCTCCGCACGCTCCGTGATCTCCTTTGTATACCTTCGGGACCCTTGTTGGTCTAGTCCAACGCGTTGTCGAGAGGCAGTGGTCCAGTCGCAGCGGTCCGTCCGTTCTGTCGCTTGCGGAATGAAAGGTCCCTGCATATCTCGGTCCCATCACGGACGCCCAGGGGCCGCTTGAACACCCTTGACAGCCCTATTGGTCTGGGCCAAGCTCCGGGTACTGGTCTACACCATTGGTCCAGGTCCCGGCCCCACGGACGGTTCGCACGGCGTTGACGCCAATTCACCGCGGGGACGAGGGGGGTTTGTGGCATCCCTGAGGAGGGTGGCGTGAAGCGCAAGCTGGTAGCCGCGATCGGTATCGCGGGCATGATGTTCTCGGTCGCGGCGTGTGGGGACAGCGACGACAAGGGCAGCGACTCCAACAAGCCTGCCGAGGTCAAGGAACTGACCGTCTGGCTCACCGTCGACGCCCAGAACAACTGGCCCGAGCTGGTGAAGGCCGCCGACGACGCGGTCGCCGAGAAGCACCCGGGCATCAAGATCAAGCACGAGTACTACGGCTGGCCGGACAAGAACGCCAAGCTCGACGCCGTTCTCGCCACCGACAAGACCCCGGACGTTGTCGAGATGGGCAACACCGAGATGCTCGCCTACATGGTCAAGGGCGCCTTCGCCCCGGTCGACCCGGCGAAGTTCGAGCAGTCCGACGCCTGGCTGGACGGCCTCAAGGCCTCGGTCACCTACGAGGGCAAGACCTACGGCGTGCCGTACTACGCGGGCACCCGCGTCGGCAACTTCCGCAAGGACGTCTTCGGCCAGGTCGGCGTCAAGGCCGCCCCGAAGACCTACGCCGAGCTCACCGCCGCCCTGGACAAGGTCCAGAAGAAGCAGGGCGACAAGTTCAGCGCCTGGTACCAGCCCTCCCGCGACTGGTACGCGGCCATGTCCTTCGTATACGACGCCGGCGGCGCCATCGCCAAGGAGGAGGGCGGCCAGTGGAAGGCCAGCCTCTCCTCGCCCGAGTCGATCAAGGGCCTGAACGAGTTCAAGAAGGTCCTCGACACCTACATGCACGGTGACAAGACCAAGGACGAGTCCGACCGCTACATCGTGTACGGCCAGGGCAAGTCCGGCATGATCTTCGCCCCGGCCTGGGAGGGTGGCAGCGCCGCAGCCCCGGAGAACGACAAGACCGGCAAGCTCAAGGACAACGTCGAGAACTTCGTGATGCCCGGCCCGTCCGGCAAGAACCTCCCGGTCTTCCTCGGCGGCTCCGACCTCGCCGTCCCGGTGAAGTCGGACGCGCAGGAGGTCGCCGCCGAGTGGATCAACGCCCTCACCGGCGCCGCCGGCCAGAAGGGCCTGATGGGCAAGGGCAACCTGCCCAACAACAAGACCGACCTCGCCACCCTGAAGAACGACCCGGCGACGGTCGTCCCGGCCACCGCCGCCGAGTCCAACTGGTTCGTCCCGATGGCGCCCGGCTGGGGCCAGGTCGAGAAGGCCCAGGTCCTGCAGACCATGCTGCAGAGCATCGGCACCGGCAAGAAGTCGGTCGAGGCCGCCGCGAAGGACGCGGACGCCGCGATCGACAAGGTCATCAACACCAAGTGACCTGAGGCGGGGCTCCGTTGCAGGCGGAGCCCCGCCTTCTTTCCGTGAGACCTGAGGGACCCGCCAAGGAGCGCGCGATGAGTGCCGACACGACCACCCCTGCCAAGGTGCCGCCGCCGCGGCAGGCACCCCCGCCGGTCACCGCGGACCGGCCCCGCGCCAAACGGACGTACGGCCCGGCGGCCACCGCCTGGCTGCTGCTCGCGCCCTGTCTGCTGATCCTCGCCCTGGTCATGGGCTATCCACTGGTCCGGCTGGTCACCCTGTCGCTCCAGAAGTTCGGCCAGCCGCAGCTGTGGGGCTTCCAGCCCGCCGAGTCGGTGGGCTTCGAGAACTTCACCAAGGTGCTCGGCGACAGCGAGTTCTGGACCGTCGTACTGCGCACGGTCGTCTTCGCGGTCGGCGCGGTGGTCTTCACGATGGTCATCGGCATGCTGATCGCCCTGCTGCTCCAGCGGGTCTCCGGCTGGGTGAAGACCCTGATCAACATCGCGCTGGTGGCCAGCTGGGGCATGCCCGTCATCGTCGCGACCACCGTCTTCAAGTGGCTCTTCGACGCCGACTACGGCATCCTCAACGCCCTGCTGAGCAAGCTGCCGGGCGTCGACCTGATCGGCCACAACTGGTTCGCCGGCGGCCCTCAGGGCCTCGCCGTGATCATGCTGCTGGTGGTCTGGGGAGCCGTCCCCTTCGTGGTGATCACCCTCAGCGCCGGTCTCACCCAGGTCCCCAAGGAACTGGAGGAGGCCGCCCGCCTCGACGGCGCCGGCGCCTGGGGCGTCTTCCGGTTCGTCACCCTGCCCATCCTCAAGCCGATCATCGTGATGCTCGCGACCCTGTCGGTCATCTGGGACATGGGTGTCTTCCCGCAGGTCTTCGTGATGCGCAACGGCCATCCCGAGCCGGAGTTCCAGATCCTCAACACCTACTCCTACGACCGCGCCTTCGTGGTCAACGACTACGCCCAGGGCTCGGCGATCGCCGTGATCACCGTGCTGCTGCTGCTCGGTGTGGTCGCCGTGTACATGCGCCAGATGCTGAAGATCGGAGAGGTCGAATGAGCGCGACCGCTGTGAAGAGCGGCTCTGCGAAGTCCGAAGGCGGCCGCCCCGGGCGCTCCAGGCTCGGCTGGAACCTCCTCGGCCTGTTCGTCTCCGCCGTCGTCGGATTCCCCGTCTACTGGATGCTGAACACCGCGTTCAAGCCCGCCAAGGACGCCATCGACCCGGACCCGAGCCTGTTCCCCACGGGCCTGACGCTGTCCAACTTCGACCGGGCGCTCGGCATCGCCGACTTCTGGGGCCCGGTCGGCCGCAGCCTCGTCGTCTCGGTGGCCGTCGTCGTGATCGGCATCGTCATCGGACTGCTCGCAGCCCTCGCCATCTCACGCTTCGCCTTCCGCGGCCGCAAGGTCGTGATCGTCGGCATCCTCGCGGTCCAGATGGTCCCGCTGGTCGCCATGATCATCCCGGTCTTCCTGCTGCTCAACGACCTGGGCCAGTACGACAGGCTCACCGGCCTGATCATCACCTACCTGACCTTCATCCTCCCCTTCACCGTGTGGACGCTGCGCGGTTTCATCGTCAACATCCCCAAGGAGCTGGAGGAGGCCGCGATGGTCGACGGCTGCTCGCGCACCGGCGCCTTCATGCGGGTCGTCTTCCCGCTGCTGGCCCCCGGCCTGGTCGCCACCTCCGTCTACGGCTTCATCCAGGCCTGGAACGAGTACCTCTACGCCCTGATGCTGCTCAGCCAGCAGAACCAGACGGCGACCGTCTGGCTCGGCAACTTCACCACCAAGCACGGCACCGAGTACGCCCCGATGATGGCCGGCGCCACCATGATGGCCGTGCCGATCGTCGTGCTGTTCCTCCTCGTCCAGCGCAAGATGGCCGCGGGTCTGACCGCCGGCGCCGTGAAGGGATGACGCCTTCGATGACGACTTTCGCCAGCGGCACCACCGGGTCCAACTCAAAAGACGTGCTGACCCGTGACGCGCTGACGGTCCTCCAGCCCGGCTTCCCCGGCACCACCGCCCCCGACTGGCTGCTGCGCCGCCTCGGCGAGGGCCTCGCCTCGGTCGGCCTGTTCGGCCGCAACATCGCCTCGCCCGAGCAACTGGCGGCGCTCACCGCCCAGTTGCGCACCGAGCGCGACGACGTCCTGGTCGCCATCGACGAGGAGGGCGGTGACGTCACCCGCCTGGAGGTGCGCACCGGCTCCTCCTTCCCGGGCAACAACGCCCTCGGCGCGGTGGACGACGCGGACCTGACCCGCGAGGTCGCCCAGGAGCTGGGCCGCCGCCTCGCCGCGTGCGGTGTCAACTTCAACTGGGCGCCGTCCGCCGACGTCAACTCCAACGCCGAAAACCCGGTCATCGGCGTACGCTCCTTCGGCGCCGACCCGGGCCTGGTCGCCCGGCACACCGCCGCCTACGTCCAGGGCCTGCAGTCCGCCGGCGTCGCCGCCTGCACCAAGCACTTCCCCGGGCACGGCGACACCAACGTCGACTCCCACCACGCCCTGCCCCGCATCGACGCGGACCCGGCCGTGCTCGCCGAGCGCGAACTCGCCCCGTTCCGCGCGGCGATGGCCGCGGGCAGCCGAGCCGTGATGAGCGCCCACATCCTGGTCCCCGCGCTGGACACGGAGCACCCGGCGACGTTGTCCCGCCGCATCCTCACCGACCTGCTGCGCGTCGAACTCGGCTACGACGGCCTCATCGTTACCGACGGCATGGAGATGCAGGCCATCTCCTCCACCTACGGCATCGAGCGCGGCAGCGTCCTCGCCCTCGCGGCCGGCGCCGACGCCATCTGCGTGGGCGGCGGCCTCGCCGACGACGAGACCGTACGCCGGCTGCGCGACGCCCTGGTGACCGCGGTCCGCACGGGTGACCTCCCCGAGGAGCGCCTCGCCGACGCCGCCGAGCGGGTGCGCGGACTGGCCCGCTGGACGGCCGCGGCCGCGGCCGGCTCCGCCGGGTCAGCCGATCCCGAGGTCGGCCTCCGCGCCGCCCGCCGCGCCCTGCGCGTGACCGGCGCGAGCACCTTCACCCCGCTCACGCGGGCGCCCTACGTGGCCACCCTGTCGCCCGTCGCCAACATCGCGGTCGGCGACGAGACGCCGTGGGGCGTGGCGGCCGAGCTGTCGGCCCTGCTGCCCGGCACCGAGACGGACACGTACACCGGCGACGAGGCGGCCCATGCGGCGCTGAAGGCGGCGGGGGAGCGCCGGATCGTGGCGGTCGTCCGCGACGAGCACCGCCACTCGTGGATGGCGGCGGCCCTGGACGCCCTCCTGAGGGCCCGCCCCGACACGGTGGTGGTGGAGATGGGCCTCCCGCAGGCCGCGCCCCGAGGCGCCCTCCACATCGCCACCCACGGCGCCTCCCGGGTGTCGGGCCGGGCGGCGGCAGAGGTCATCGCGGGCGCGTAGCACCCCACCCGAGCCGAAAGGCGCCGGTCCCCCAGGGGAGGGAACCGGCGCCTTTCACGTACCTGAGACCGACGGCGCCTCGGCCTCCGAATGCCCCAGCCTCCGAATGCCCCAGCCTCCGAATGCCCCAGCCTCTCGACGCGCCTCGGGGAAACGCCCTCAAGGGGCGCGGGGAACTGCGCGAACACCCCCCACAACCCCGCACCCCGAAACCAAGAACAACCAGGCAGACGACCCCGCTAGCCCCCCTCACGTACCTGAGGCCGACGGCGCCTCGGCCTCCGAATACCCCAGCCTCCGAATGCCCCAGCCTCTCGACGCGCCTCGGGGAAACGCCCTCAAGGGGCGCGGGGAACTGCGCGAACACCCCCACAACCCCGCACCCCGAAACCAAGAACAACCAGGCAGACGACCCCGCTAGATCCCCTGCCAGTCCGGCTTGTGGGCATACGTATGCCGGAAGTACTCCGCGAGCTTCAGCTTCGACGCCGCAGCCTCGTCCGCCACGACAGTGGCATGCGGATGAAGCTGCAACGCGGACGCCGGACACACCGCCGCCACCGCCCCTTCCACCGTCGCCGCCACCGCATCCGCCTTGCCCTCACCCGTGGCCAGCAGCACCAGATGCCGCGCCTCCAGGATCGTCCCGATCCCCTGGGTGATCACATGGTGCGGCACCTGTGCGATGTCCCCGTCGAAGAACCGCGCGTTGTCGACCCGGGTCTGCTCGGTGAGCGTCTTGATCCGTGTACGGGAGGCCAGCGAGGAGCACGGCTCGTTGAAGCCGATGTGCCCGTCCGTGCCGATCCCGAGCAGCTGGAGGTTCACCCCGCCCGCCTCGGCGAGAGCCACGTCGTACGCCTCGCACGCGGCCTGTACGTCCCGCGCGGTGCCGTCGGGGCCCATGAAGGCGTCCATGGAGACACCGAGCGGCTCCAGGACCTCGCGGCGCAGCACGGAGCGGTAGGACTCGGGGTGCTCGGCGGGCAGCCCCACGTACTCGTCGAGCTGGGCGATCCTCGCCCGGGAGGCGTCCACGGCGCCGGAGCGCACCTTGGCCGTCAGTGCCTGGTAGATGGGCAGCGGGGTCGAGCCGGTCGCCACGCCGAGCAGGGCGTCGGGCTTGCGACGCAGCAACTGGGCCATGGCCTCGGCTATCAGTTCGCCGCCGGCCTCGGCATCCGGAACGATGACAACTTCCACGCTGGGCCTGCCGTTCTGGAGAGGGGACTCGAAGGCACCCGGAGGGGGCGTGTGGTTTAGACCAATCTAACAGAGCGGGCCCCTTCGGGCGGCCCGCTCGGGGCCCTCCGGGCGCTCCCTCTCCCATGGAAGACCCCGCGGCGCGGACGCACACCCCGGCGCCCCGCCGAGACCCTCGGCGGGGGCCACCCCGCCGGGCCTCCGGTATTTCTCTAGTCCACGCTATAAAATCGATTCCATGGTGAACACGAGGCCGCGCGGCCGCCCGCGGTCCTTCGACCGCGAGACGGCGCTGGAGAAGGCGATCATGGCCTTCTGGGAGCACGGCTACGAGGCCACCACCGTCTCCGACCTCACTCGCGTCATGGGCATCGGCACCCCCAGCCTGTACGCCGCCTTCGGCGACAAACGGGCGCTGTTCGCCGAGGTCGTCCGGGAGTACGACCTGCGCTACGCCTCCTTCGCCGAGCGCGCCCTGGCCGAGGAGCCCACGGCCCGCGCGGCCGTGCGACGCGTCCTGTGCGAGGCCGCCATCGCGTACACCACCCCCGGCCGCCCGCCCGGCTGCCTCGTCGTCCACGCGGCGACCAACTGCTCGACCCCCGAGGTGGAGGCGTCCCTGCGTGATCGGCGCAACGCCGGCATCGCGGCGTTCGAGCGCCGTATCGCGGCGGACGTCATGGCGGGGGAGCTGCCCGCGGGCACCGGCGCCGCCGTGCTGGCCCGGCACACCGGCGCGATGATCCAGGGCATGTCCCAGCAGGCGCGCGACGGCGCGAGTCGGCAGGAACTGGAGGCGCTCGCCGAAATTGCCATGGACATCTGGCCCCGTACCTGACGCGCGCGGGTTAGGCTTCCGCGGACAACAAAACGAGTTCCGCCGCATGGACACACCGAATGGTCTAGTCCACAATGCTGTAGGGAACCACGCAACACCGCGACAAAACAAGCCTCCGTCTTCCCCGCACAGGAGGACGGAACGAGGAACCGGGCTCTCTGCCCTGACTGCCCCGGGTCCTCACCTTCGGCCGACGGGACCGCACACCCCCCGGCCGTTCTGCTCCGGGCTGCGGTGCCGGGAGGGTTGAGGGTCCCTCCCAGGCGCCGCGGCCCGCGGGTGTTTTCAGGGGCCGTACGGGCCCGCCGGCCCCGCCGCCGAAGCCCCCGCACCGCAATGCGTTTCAGTGCCGTACAGACCCCCAGGTACGCTCCAAGCGTGCCCTCCATGAACGAACTGGTCCGCCAGCACACCGCCCTCGACGACTCCGACCTCGAGTGGCTCCATCTGCTGGTCTCGGAGTGGCAGCTGCTCTCCGACCTGTCCTTCGCCGACCTGGTCCTGTGGGTCCCCACCCGTGACGGCACCCGCTATGTCTCCGTCGCCCAGATGCGGCCCAACACCGGCCCCACCTCCTACCAGGACGACATGGTCGGCCACCTCGTCCCGCGCGGCCGCCGCCCGCTGCTGGACGCCGCCCTCGACGAGGGCCGGATCGTGCGCGAGGGCGACCCCGAGTGGCGCGAGGAGGTCCCCGTACGGGTGGAGTCGATCCCCGTACGACGCGACGGGCGCGTGCTCGGCGTCATCGCCCGCAACACCAACCTGCTCACCGTGCGCACCCCGAGCCGGCTGGAGCTGACCTACCTCCAGTCCGCCTCCGACCTCGCGCAGATGATCGCGGCCGGTTCGTTCCCGTTCCCCGACCAGCAGGTCGACATGGACGCCTCGCCCCGCGTGGGCGACGGTCTGATCCGGCTGGACGCCGACGGCGTCGTCCAGTACGCCTCCCCGAACGCCCTGTCCGCCTACCACCGGCTCGGCCTCGCCTCCGACCTGGTCGGCCAGCACCTCGGGCAGACCACCGCCGAACTCGCCCCGTCCCGGGGCCCCGTGGACGAGGCGCTCGCCAAGGTGGCCAGCGGCTGGGCGCCGCGCGAGTTCGAGATCGAGACCAGCGACGGCGTCATCCAGCTCCGGGCCATCCCGCTCAAACCCAAGGGCACCCGCATCGGCTCCCTCGTCCTGCTCCGGGACGTCACCGAACTGCGCCGCCGCGAACGCGAGTTGATCACCAAGGACGCCACCATCCGGGAGATCCACCACCGGGTGAAGAACAACCTCCAGACGGTCGCCGCGCTGCTGCGCCTCCAGGCCCGGCGCATCGAGTCCGAGCGGGGCCGCGCCGCCCTGGAGGAGGCGGTCCGCCGGGTCGGCTCGATCGCGATCGTCCACGAGACGCTGTCCCAGAATCTGGACGAGCGCGTGGAGTTCGACGAGATCGCCGACCGGGTCCTGGCGATGGTCGCCGAGATCTCGCCCGGCAAGGTCACCGGCCGGCGCACCGGCCGCTTCGGCATCCTCGACGCCGAGGTGGCCACCCCGCTGTCGATGGTCCTGACCGAGGTTCTGCAGAACGCCCTCGAACACGGCTTCCGCGAGGGCGACACCGGCACGGTCGAGGTGTCGGCCGTCCGAGGCGGGACGACGAAGGACGCCCGGCTGCTGGTCACCGTCCAGGACGACGGCATCGGCCTGCCGCCCGGCTTCGACGCCCGCACCGCCGGGAACCTCGGCCTGCAGATCGTACGGACGCTGGTGGAAGGCGAGTTGGGCGGCAGCTTCGACATGGTCCCGGCGCCGGAGGGCGGCTGCCAGGTGCTCCTCGACATCCCGGTGCGGGCGCAGAAGTAACCGGGCACACAGGCGGTCGCGGAAGTCGCCCGGCTGCGGCGGTGACCGGCAGCGGCACGGAAGTGCCCGGCCGCGGAGACAACCGGCCGGGCACAGCAAAGAGCCCCGGACCATTCGATGGTCCGAGGCTCGTGCTCGTTGCTGATGCGCATCGGGGGTACTGCGCGCTGCGTGCTCGGGGGCGGGAGTTGCGTACTCGCTGTACGCGCCGCCAAGCTCAGGCTGTCAGCGGGGTGGGTTGTGTCAGGCGGAGGCCTGACGAGCCCGGTTGCGGGCGGCGCGGCGCTTCATTGCGCGGCGCTCGTCCTCGCTGAGACCACCCCAGACGCCGGAGTCCTGACCGGACTCGAGCGCCCACTGCAGACACTGCTCGATCACCGGGCAGCGACGGCAGACGGCCTTGGCTTCCTCGATCTGCAGCAGCGCAGGACCGGTGTTGCCGATGGGGAAGAAGAGCTCGGGGTCTTCCTCGCGGCAAACGGCGTTGTGACGCCAGTCCATGGCTGCTACCTCTCCTTGGTATTACATGCAGGTTGCTTGTGAATGTGAACGCTTTCACGAATCCCTCAACAAGGGAAGGGCCGACCGCCAGGTTCACTGGCGTGGTCCTTGGTTTTGAGAGGGGTTCCGGTGATCTGTGCCAGCCGGTGTTGCGGGCCGTCCCGATCGCCACGTAGAGACTCGCAAACCTCAGCGGCGGATACAACCCCTTCCGGAAAGTTTTTTTTGATTCCTCGGTGTCGACTAGGTCACAGCCGTACTTCCATGGGGTGGATCCTGGCCTAAACGTTCGAGTGAAAGGACTTTGGCGTCTTCTGCTCACACAATCACACGCAGTGCACGGCGTACGCCTGTGAACGTCACGCTCTTACGTAGCCCGAGGTGGTCACCGTCCATCTGCAGGGGGAGGGGGACCTTCGAATGCAAGGTGAACTCACTCAGATCGTGCAGCGAGACGGCGTGCTTCCCATGGGGTCCGCGCTCGGGGGACGAAGTGAGCAACTGTGTGGCATACCGGGCAACCGAGGGCGTCGACAGACGGCTGAGACCGAGTACATCGAGCCCCGTGTCGAACGAGGCCCGAGGGGACGCGTACACCGGGCGATTGCCCAGATACGTCCACGGGGCGGTGTTGCAGACTATGGACAGCACCAGCTCGGTCACCGGTTCCAGACCCGGCGCCTCCAGCGTGATCGTGCCGTGTCTGCGGTGCGGCTCACCCAGGAACTGACGCAGAGCCTGGCGGACGTAGAGCGCGTGCGTCGACTTCCTGCCCCGCTCACGGTGCTGCTCGACCCGGCCGACCACGCCCGCGTCGAAGCCGAGGCCCGCGTTGAAGGTGAACCAGCGGGCCGGCACCGCCTCGTCGTCCGTGCCCGGCGTGCCCGAGGTCAGCCCCAGCCCGACCGTGCGCTCACTGCCCTCGCGCAGGGCGTCGAGCAGGGCGCCGGTGGCCTCGACCGCGTCGTTGGGCAGACCCAGCGCGCGGGCGAAGACATTGGTGGAACCGCCGGGGACCACGGCGAGACCGGGCAGGCGCTCCGGGTCGGGGCCGGCGTGCAGCAGACCGTTGACGACCTCGTTGACCGTGCCGTCGCCGCCGAGCGCCACCACCAGGTCGATCTCGCCGCTCTCCGCCGCCTGCCGGCCCAGGTCGCGTGCGTGCCCGCGGTACTCGGTGGTGACCGCTTCCAGCTTCATCTCGCTGGCGAGCGCGTGAATGAGTACATCGCGCGTTCGTGCGCTCGTAGTGGTTGCCGCCGGATTGACCACGAGAAGTGCACGCATGCGTTGCACACTACCTACTGGGTGGTACTGATCCCAGACGGAAGCGTGGATCAGATAAGACAAACGGGCGTGAACCTCGACACGGGGGGCCGTGGAACCGGCGGCTACCCTTCAGAGGTGACCAGTGAAGAGACCCCCACCACCGCCGACGTCACCGGCCCGCGCCCGCGGCGACTGACGTACGCCGCCGTCCTCGCCGCGCTGGAAGGGGTCGCGCTGGTGGCAGGCGCGGGCCTGATGCTCGTGCTCGGACTGACCGGCGACCCCGACGACCGGGGCCAGGCCGTCACCGGCGGGATCACGCTGCTGGTGATCGCGCTGCTGCCGCTGCTCGCCGCCCGCGGGCTGCTCGCCCGGCGCTCCTGGAGCCGGGGGCCCGCGATCTTCACCCAGATCATGGCCCTGCCGGTGGCCTACACCCTGCTCCAGGCGGACAGCATGGCCATCCCGGCCGGCGCCGTCCTCGCGGTCGTCGCCGTGACGTCCCTGGTCCTGCTGCTGTCGCCCGAGACGCGTGACGCGCTGGGCATCCGCGGGCCGGGGCGCGCGCAGCGGTGACGCCACGGGGGCCGCGGCGCAGCCCCCGTCGCCTCTCCTACTCCTCCACCAGCAGCTTCTCCCGCAGCTGAGCCAGCGTGCGGGCCAGCAGACGCGAGACGTGCATCTGCGAGATGCCGACCTCCTGCGCGATCTGCGACTGGGTCATGTTGCCGAAGAAGCGCAGCAGCAGGATCCGCTTCTCGCGGGGCGGCAGATCCTCCAGCAGCGGCTTGAGGGACTCGCGGTACTCGACGCCCTCCAGCGCCTCGTCCTCCGCGCCAAGGGTGTCCGCGACCGCGGGGGACTCGTCGTCGGTGTCGGGGACGTCCAGGGACAGCGTGGAGTACGCGTTGGCGGACTCCAGGCCCTCCAGGACCTCCTCCTCCGAGATCGCCAGCTTCTCGGCCAGCTCGTGCACCGTCGGGGAGCGGCCGTGCTGCTGGGACAGCTCGGCGGTGGCCGTGGTCAGCGCCAGCCGCAGCTCCTGGAGCCTGCGCGGCACGCGGACCGCCCAGCCCTTGTCGCGGAAGTGCCGCTTGATCTCGCCGACCACCGTCGGGGTGGCGTACGTCGAGAACTCCACGCCGCGGTCCGGGTCGAACCGGTCGACCGACTTGATCAGGCCGATGGTGGCGACCTGCGTCAGGTCGTCGAGGGGCTCGCCGCGGTTGCGGAAGCGGCGCGCGAGGTGCTCGACGAGCGGCAGGTGCATGCGCACCAGCTGATTGCGCAGCTCCGCGTACTCGGGGCTGCCGTCCTTCAGCTCGCGCAGTTCCAGGAACAGCGCGCGCGCCCCGCTGCGGTCCTGCGGGTCGTGGTGCGTGCCCTGCCCGCCCACCGCGCCGTCCTCGGAATTTCGCTCGTGCTCGCTCATCGTCCCGCCCGTCGCCCTTCGCCGAGCCCTCGCCCCCCGGACCGGGCGGACCCCGTCGTGCCCTGCCTCGGGCGCACCCTGGCCCGCCCCCGCGTCCTGGCCGCCGGTGGCCGGGGGGAGGTCCTCCGGATGCGGCCGGGCCTGCTCGGGGATGCCGTCGATGCCGTCAGCCATGCGCCGCGAGCCGTCCGGACCGGCCTGTGCCAGGCCCCCGGCCCCGGTCGGGGAAGGGGTGGCGGCCCCGTCCTCGGCCCGCAGCTCCCGTGTGCCGCGCTCTTCGTCCCGCACCGGCCCGTCCCCGTCCTTCACGCCGGCCCGGGTCCCGCGCCGCGCTGTTTGTAGAGGCTGATCGAAACGGTCCTGTCCTCGTCCACCGCGGAGGAGACCTTGCCCGCGAGGGCCGACAGGACGGTCCAGGCGAACGTGTCCCGTGACGGGGCGTGGCCGTCCGTGGTCGGAGCGGAGACCGTGACCTCCAGCGAGTCGTCGACGAGCCGGAAGACGCAACTGAGCACCGAGCCCGGCACGGCCTGCTGGAGCAGGATCGCGCAGGCCTCGTCCACCGCGATGCGCAGGTCCTCGATCTCGTCCAGGGTGAAGTCCAAACGGGCCGCGAGGCCGGCCGTGGCCGTCCGCAGCACCGACAGGTAGGCACCCGCGGCCGGCAGCCGGACTTCCACGAAGTCCTGGGTAGCGGGCTCGCCTGCGATCTGGGACACCCTCACCTCCAAGGTGGTACAAGCTGTTCGGAGCCGAGGGTCGCCCCCCGGGGTAACGCGAAGTGTGGTACAGCCGTGACGCTATCGCGCTCTCGGCCGTGCTGTCCCCGGGACCCCAACCCCCTGGCGTCACTCACAGTAAACCTGCGGATACGCTCCGTGTCTAGAGGTTCTGCGGGCCCAAAAGGGAAGAGCGCGCGCCGGGTTGACGTACCCAGACGTCAGAGAGTCGAACCGTCCAGCTCCAGGGTCACACGACAGCCGTTCCTGGTCACACGAGTACGTGATCCACGAAGCACCACCGCCAGTCCTCGCCCGGCTCGAAGGTACGCATCACGGGGTGCCCCGACTCCCTGTGGTGTCCGGTCGCGTGCCGGCCCTGGGAGGAGTCGCAGCAGCCGACATGGCCGCAGGTGAGACACAGCCGCAGCTGCACCGGGTGGGTTCCGGCCACCCGGCACTCCGGACAGGTGTCCGTCAGCGGGCCCGGCTCCGGGTGCGGCAGCGCGTCGGCATGCGTGCACTGTTTCATGATTGCCAGGTTACGACGGGCCTGCGCGTGACGGCGCGGAAAAACGAGGGCGGGAACCATGGACGTGATGCCACTGCTGTTGCTGGTGGCGGGAAGCGCGGCGGTGGCGGGCGCCGCGCGCCGCGGCCCCGTGCCCGCGCCGCTGCTGCTGGTGGCGGCCGGACTGGCCCTGTCGTACGTGCCCGGCATCCCCGACTACCACCTGGAACCGGAGATCGTCCTGCCGCTGGTGCTGCCGCCGCTGCTGTACACCGCGGCCGTCGACAGCTCCTACCTCGATCTGCGCGCGCAGGTACGGCCCGTGGCGCTGCTGTCGGTGGGCTACGTGCTCTTCGCGACCTTCGTGGTCGGATGGGCGGCGTACATGCTCATCCCCGACCTGCCGCTGACCGCGGCCCTGGTGCTGGGCGCGGTGGTCGCGCCGCCGGACGCCGTCGCGGCCACCGCCGTCGCCCGCCGGGTGGGCCTGCCCTCGCGGATCACCACGATCCTCCAGGGCGAGTCCCTGGTGAACGACGCCACCGCGATCACCGCCTACCGCGTGGCCGTCGCGGCCGCCGTGGGCGAGGGGGCGAGCTGGGCCGGCGGCATCGTGGAGTTCCTGGTCGCCGCGATCGGCGGCGTCGGGATCGGTCTCGTCCTCATGGCCCCCCTGCACTGGCTGCGCACCCACCTGCACGAGGCGCTCCTGCAGAACACCCTGTCGCTGCTCATCCCGTTCGTCGCCTACGGCGTCGCCGAGCAGTTCGAGGCCTCCGGGGTCCTCGCCGTGGTGGTCGTCGCGCTCTACCTCGGACACCGCGCCTGGGAGGTCGACTTCGCCACCCGCCTCCAGGAGGAGGCCGTGTGGAAGATGGTCGCCTTCGTCCTGGAGTCCTCGGTGTTCGCGCTCATCGGCCTGCAGCTGCCGGTGGTCCTGCGGGAGCTCGGGGAGTACGAGGGGATCGACGCGGCCTGGTACGCGGTCGCGGTCTTCGTCGCCGTGGTCGTGGCCCGCTTCGTGTGGGTGTACCCGGCGACGTTCCTGCCCCGGATATTCTCGGCGCGCATCCGTGAGCGGGAGGCCAATCCCACCTGGAAGGGCGCGTTCGTCATCTCCTGGGCCGGTATGCGCGGCGTGGTGTCGCTGGCCATCGCCTTCTCCATCCCGGTGACCCTGCACGACAGCGACGAGCCCTTCCCCGGCCGCAATCTGATCCTCTTCCTCACCTTCACGACCGTCATCGGCACCCTGGTCCTGCAGGGCCTCACCCTGCCCCCGCTGATCCGCGTCCTGAAGCTGCCCGGCCGCGACCAGCAGGCCGAGACGCTCGCCGAGGCCAATGCCCAGGCGCAGGCCTCCCGGGCCGCCGAGCAGCGGCTGGACGAACTCCTCACCGACGAGCGCAACGCCCTTCCGGGACCGCTGGCCGACCGGCTGCGCACGGTCCTGGAGCGCCGTCGCAACTCCGTCTGGGAGCGCCTCGGCCAGGCCAACCCGGTTACCGGCGAGACCGTGGACGACACCTACCGGCGGCTGTCGCGCGAGATGATCGGCGCCGAGCGCGAGGTCTTCGTCAGACTGCGCGACCTGCGCTACATCGACGACGAGATGCTCCGCATCCTGCTGCGCAGACTCGACCTGGAGGAGGCGGCGGCGTACCGGGAGACCACATGAACCTTCCGGGAAAGGTGAACCGTCCGGGGAGCGTGAGCCCTCCGGGCAGCGGCTCGCCCCGGCGGGACGGGCGGTCTCAGGCGAACGGCCGGCCTCAGGCGAACGGCCGACCCGTGATCACCGCCGCGAGGGTCGTCCCGCGCGGGAAGGCGCCCTCCTCGGTGAGGGTCAGCAGTCCATAGAGCAACTTGGCGACATACAGACGCTCCACGGCCGGCCCGTGCCGGTCCTCGAAGTCCTCCGCGAAGGCGTGCAGTTCCGGCGTCGTACGGGCGTAGCCGCCGAAGTGGAACCGGTCGGCGAGCGACCAGTCGCCGCGCTCCTCGCCGAAGGCCCTCCGTTGGAGGGACCGTATGTCGTCCCTCAGGAAGCCGCCCTTGAGCACCGGCACGCCGAGGGCCCGCTGGCCGGGGGCCAGGCCCGCCGCCAGGCCCGCCAGGGTGCCGCCCGTGCCGCAGGCGACGGCGACCACGTCGGCGCGGCCGCGCAGCTCCTCCCCGAGGGCCGCGCAGCCGCGCACCGCGGCCGCGTTGCTGCCGCCCTCCGGCACGACGTACGCCTCCTCGGCGTGCGCCGCGCGCAGAAGCTCCGCGAGCGTGCCGGGGTCGTCCTTGCGGCGATAAGTCGTCCTGTCGACGAAGTGCAGCCGCATGCCGTCGGCCGCGCACCGGGCCAGCGACGGGTTGAGCGGCCGGCCGGCCAGCTCGTCGCCGCGCACGACGCCGACCGTGTCCAGCCCGAGCAGCCGCCCCGCCGCGGCGGTGGCCCGCAGATGGTTGGAGTACGCCCCGCCGAAGGTGACCACCGGGCGGCCCGCCGCCGCGTCGAGATTCGGCGCGAGCTTGCGCCACTTGTTCCCGATCAGCTCCGGGTGGATCAGGTCGTCCCGCTTGAGCAGCAGCCGCACACCGTGCGCCGCGAAGCGCGCGTCGGCCGCCTCGCTCAGCGGCGAGGGCAGCCGGGGGCGCAGCGCGGCGGAGGCGTCGGAGCTGGTCACGGCCCCATTGTCGAACAAGGGGCGGGTCGGCGGTGTCCCTAGTGCCCCGGCAGGCAGCGTTTGCCCGTCAAGGAGCGGCGTCCGGCGCGTGCTCTCGGTGTGCCGGGTGCAGGCCCTCGTACTGGATGTACTTGGGTCTGTGCCCGGTGCGGCGAGAGGGCGTGCCGGGCGTCGCGACGGGGCGAACGTTGCCTGTCGGGGCACTAGGTGAGGCGTTCGCGGATGCGCTGTCGCATCCGGTCCATGGTGAAGCCGCGGGGGTCGATCTTGCCGGGCTGCCACTCCAGGTGCCCGATCACCGAGCGCTCGGTCCAGCCGTGGTGGCGGCAGATCGCGGCGGCGGCCCGCTCCACGGCGGACAGCTGGGCCTCGGGCCAGGGATCCTCGCCGTCGCCGAGGTTCTCGCACTCGAAGCCGTAGAAGTGCCGGTTGCCGTCCGTGTTGGCCTCGTTGTCCGGTGGCAGCGCCCGCTCGGCGATCACCGCGCGCAGGACGTCGTCGTCCCCGGCGCCGGCGTGGTTGGCGCGGCCGTGGCCGACGAGGTGGACCCGGCCGTCCTTGGTGATGACGCCGTGGCACAGCGGGCCGGGCAGACCCGGATAGCCGTCCCGGCACAGTTCGACGGTCCGTTCGGCGCCGCGGGTCACCGTGTGGTGGATCATCACGCCGTGGACCGGCCCCCAGGGGCCCTTGTGGTTGCGGTTGTGGTGCCTCCAGTCGCCGACCTCGACGACCGCGAGGCCCTCGTCGCGCAGCGCGTCCAGCAGTCTGTCCGCGGACATGGGTGGGGCCATGACCGCTCCTTTCACGCCGATGCCGTGATGCGGCCGTGCGCGGCCGCCGTCCACTCCGGCGTATTGCCGTCCGCGTGCCGCCCGAACCGGAGAGCCGCCCAGCGGGCGCATGGATTCGGACAGTTGGGCTCCGCTCGGGCGGGGCGCGCGTCGGCACCGGGGCGTGAGCGGAGACCAAGTGTGCCCAGAAGCGCGGCGGTTAATTCCCGCTCTTTCGTGTAATAGCACGGACACACTGAGTGATGGAAGGCTTCTCGCGGAGACCGGTGCCCCACCGCGCAACGCTGTCGGGGTATTACCTGAAGGGCAGTTCTTTATGTCGGTAGGCGAAGAGGTCCGCACGGAGCAGGACGAGCCGCAGCAGAGTCTCGGCACCGCGGCCGCGCGGAACCTGGCCACCACCACCAAGTCCGTCCCGCAGATGCAGGAGATCAGCTCACGCTGGCTGCTGCGCAGTCTGCCGTGGGTGGACGTCCAGGGCGGCACGTACCGGGTCAACCGGCGGCTCACCTATGCCATCGGAGACGGGCGTGTCACCTTTGTGAAGACCGGCGACCGGGTCGAGGTCATCCCGACGGAGCTGGGCGAGCTGCCGGCTCTGCGGACCTACGAGGACCTGGAGGTCCTCGGGGAACTGGCCTCGCGATGCCGTCAGCGGGAGTACGCGGCCGGTGAGGTGATCGCCTCGTTCGGCAGTCCGACGGACGAGGTCTACCTCCTGGCGCACGGCCGCGCCGAGAAGATCGGCGAGGGCCCCTACGGCGACGACGCGGTGCTCGGCGTCCTCGCCGACGGCGCCTACTTCGGCGATGCCGCCCTGCTGCACGGCGACGCCATCTGGGAGCACACCGTCCGCGCGGTCACCTCCTGCACCGTGCTGATCCTGGCCCGCCAGGACGTCGAGCAGGTCGCCGAGCGCGCGGAGACCCTGCGCGAGCACTTCCAGGAGCAGCAGGCGATCCCGGAGCAGTCGACCAACAAGTACGGCGAGAAGGCCGTCGACCTCGCCGCCGGCCACTCCGGCGAGCCGGACATCCCGCACACCTTCGTCGACTACGAGGCCCGTCCGCGCGAGTACGAGCTGAGCATCGCCCAGACCGTGCTGCGCATCCACTCGCGCGTGGCCGACCTGTACAACCAGCCGATGAACCAGACCGAGCAGCAGCTGCGGCTCACGGTCGAGGCGCTCAAGGAGCGCCAGGAGCACGAGCTGGTCAACAACCCCGACTTCGGGCTGCTGACCAACTGCGAGTACGACCAGCGGATCCAGCCGCACGACGGCGTGCCCGGCCCGGACGACATGGACGAGCTGCTCAGCAGGCGGCGCGGGACCAAGCTGTTCCTCGCCCACCCGCGCGCGATCGCCGCGTTCGGCCGTGAGCTCAACAGGCGCGGTCTGGTGCCGGAGACCATCGACGTCGGCGGCAACCGCATCCCGACCTGGCGCGGTGTGCCGATCTACCCGTGCAACAAGATCCCGGTCACCGCGGCCCGCACCACCTCGATCATCGCCATGCGTACCGGCGAACAGGACCAGGGCGTGATCGGCCTGCGCCAGTCCGGCATCCCGGACGAGATCGAGCCGAGCCTGTCCGTGCGGTTCATGGGCATCAACGAACAGGCGATCATCAAGTACCTCGTGACGGCCTACTACTCGGCCGCGGTCCTCGTCCCGGACGCCCTCGGCGTGCTGGAGAACGTCGAGATCGGCCGCTGGCGGTGACCCCACCCGCGCTGTGCGCCCGCCCCTCGGGGCGGGCCCACCCGGGGCCCGGCAGGGGGCGCGCGTGGCCGAGTTCATGACGGAGTCCCCGCCGCGCCTCGGCGGGCCGCGGCGCGGCGGGGAGAAGCGAGGACCCGTCGCGAACCAGGCGCAGACGCAGAGCGACGGGGGTGGTCCGCAGGACCCCGCCGTGCCCTCGGCTCCGCCCGACAGCCAGGAGGCCATGGCGATCCTGGAGGGCGCTCGGGAGGCGGTCGGCCCCGCCCTGCGCGCCGCGCTGGACTCGCTGCCCGGCGGGATGCGCCGGGTCGCGCTCTACCACTTCGGCTGGGAGCACGCCGACGGCAGCCCGGCCGCCGGGAACTCCGGCAAGGCGATTCGCCCGGCGCTGGTCCTCACCGCGGCTGCCGCGCTCGGCGGGCCCACGGCGCGGGCGGCCGCCGTGCGGGCGGCGGCGGCCGTGGAGCTGGTCCACAACTTCACGCTCCTGCACGACGACGTGATGGACCGCGACACCACGCGCCGGCACCGGCCCACCGCGTGGACCGTGTTCGGCGACGCCGACGCGATCCTCGCCGGGGACGCCATGCAGGCGCTGGCCCTGCGGCTCCTCGCGGAGGACCCGCACCCGGCGTCCGCGCCGGCCTCCGCCCGGCTCGCGGCCTGTGTCGTCGAGCTGTGCGAGGGCCAGCGGGTCGACACCGCCTTGGAGCGGTGCGCGCCCGCGGACGTCGGCCTGGCCGAGGTGCTCGCCATGGCCGAGGCCAAGACGGGAGCGCTGCTGGGCTGCGCGTGCGCGGTCGGCGCGCTGTACGCGGGTGCCGCGCGGGAGGACGTCGAGGCACTCGACGCCTTCGGCCGAGAGGCCGGGCTCGCCTTCCAGCTCATCGACGACGTCATCGGCATCTGGGGCGACCCGGGGCGCACCGGCAAGCCGGCCGGGGCGGATCTCGCCGCGCGCAAGAAGTCGCTGCCCGTCGTCGCCGCGCTGACCTCCGGCACGGCGGCCGCGACGGAACTGGCCTCGCTGTACGAAGTCCCCTACGACCAGGGGGACCTGGAGCGCACGGCCCTGGCCGTGGAGCGGGCCGGGGGCCGCGACTGGGCCCAGGCGCAGGCCGCCGACCGGATGTTCCGGGCGATGTCCGAGCTGGCCCGCGCGATTCCCGACCCGGAGACCGCCGAGGGGCTGCTCTCCCTGGCCGAGTTCGTCACCCGCCGTACGAGCTGAGGCGGCCGGGGTCGCAACCGTACGCCGCTCGACGTGCGGGCGGCCGGGGGAGTGCCTCGTACGCCCTGCGGCTCGAAGCCGGCCCGCGAAGTGCCCCGTACGTCCGCGTGAGCCCGGTCCGCCGACCGGCGGTGTCCTGCCCGGCCGAGCCGGTCCGGTCCCGCCGGTCGGCGTCCCGCTAGGCTCAACCTCCTTGCGATCAAGGTCGGTTGAGAGGATCGGGCCATGGGTGTGGCGATACGGACGGCGACACGGGGCGACCGGGACGGGGTCGTGAGGCTGCTGGACGCGGCCTTCCAGGACGACCCGGTCAGCGGCTGGGTGTTCCCGGGCGAGGAGTACCGCCGCACGACGCACCACCGGCTGATGGGCGCCTTCACGGACATCGTGCTGGGCGACGGGCGCGTCGACGTCACCGAGGACGGCTCGGCCTGCGCGCTGTGGCTGTCCGTGCCGGCCGGGGCCCATGACGAGGAGGAGGGCGGTGAGGACGGGTTCGCGCGGCTGCGGCAGGCCGTCGACCCGGCCAACGAGCGCGTCGAGCTCATCGGCCGGCTGACCGCGGACATCCACCCCTGCGACCGTCCGCACGAATACCTGTGGATGATCGGCGTCGACCCCGCCCACCAGGGCCGCGGCCTCGGCACCGCCCTCGTCGGACGCGTCCTGGACCGCTGCGACCGCGAGGGTCGGCACGCGTATCTGGAGGCCAGCAACGCCCGCAGCCGCGCCCTGTACGAGCGGCTCGGCTTCGAGGTCACGGGCAGCCCGCTGCGCCTGCCGGAAGGGCCGCTGATGTGGCCGATGTGGCGCGAACCCAGGGCCTGATCGCGGGCCGGGCGGTACGCGGCTCGGGGCAGGGCCCCGGACACCGCCAAGCGGAATTTCCTCACCCACTTTCCTCGGGGACCCTTGCAGCCCTTGAACCACTCCAACTGAAGTACTACAACTGAGGAAGTAAACGCGACGCCCAACGAAAAGAGATCAGCTTGCGCAAGCTCACGTACTTCGTTGCCTGCTCCGTCGACGGCTTCATCGGAGACCCGTCCGGCGACGCGACGGCGATGTTCGCCTACCTCGACGAGGAGTTCCTGGGGTACCTCGCGACGGAGTGCCCCGACACCCTGTCCGCCCAGGGCCGCAAGGCCCTCGGCATCGACGACCGGCCCCTCCAGCGGTTCGACACCGTCATCCAGGGGCGCGGCAGCTACGAGGTCGGCCTGCGGGAGGGCATCACCAGCCCCTACGCCCATCTGCGCGAGTACGTCGCCTCGCGCAGCATGACGCAGTCCCCGGACCCCCATGTCGAGATCATCTCCGGGGATCTCGTCGCCAGGGTGCGCGAACTCAAGGCCGAGGACAGCCGGTTCGACATCTACCTGTGCGGCGGCTCCGCGGTCGCCGGCGAACTGCTCGACGAGATCGACGAGCTGGTCGTCAAGACGTACCCGATGGTCTACGGCAGCGGCATGCCGATGTTCGCCGAGGGCCTCTCCCTCACGCACTTCGCCCTCGACTCGGTGCGCACGTTCGACAACGGCATCCTCGTGCGGACGTACAGCAGGAAGCGCTGACGCCCGGCCCGGCCTACCCTGAAGGCATGGACAGAGCAGAACCCGTCTGTCCCGACTGCGGACAGCCCGTCGGAACGGTCGTCCGGCGCTACAAGACGCTGGGCGCCTGGGTGCCGAAGTGGGAGGCCGGCCCGTGCCGGAACCCGGAGTGCCCGTCCTTCCCCGAGAAGGACACCGACCAGGAGCGTCCGCACGAGCGGGAGCGGCACGAGCCGCCGGACGCCTCCGTCGCGGAGCAGTCGTGAGCCGGGAGAAAAGTCCCGGACCGCCTTGTCGAGAATCCCGGGTCGGCTCCGACGTACCCGTGAAAGCCGCCCGCCGAGGGCGGCCCGGCCGAAGGAGCGGACGATGAAGTACCTGGTCATGGTGCTCGGCACGCAGGCGGACTACAAGGCGATGACGGGCAACGCGAACGAGCACTCCCCGGCCTGGACAGAGGCCGACATCAAGGCCATGTTCGAGTACATGGGAGCCATCAACGACGACCTCGCCGAGTCCGGCGAACTGGTCGACGCACAGGGTCTCACCGAGCCCGCCCGCGCCCGGCACGTCACGCTGGGCGAGGACGGCAAGGCGATCATCACCGACGGGCCGTACGGCGAGACCAAGGAACTGCTGGCCGGCTACTGGGTGCTGGACTGCGCCAGCCTGGAGCGGGTCACCGAGATCGCCGACCGCGTCACCCGCTGCCCCCAGCCCGCCGGCGCCCCCGTCTACCCGGTGGTGATCCGGCCCATCCAGGAAGGCGCCGGGGACATCTGCTGACCCGCCCATGCGCCTGCCGTACGACATCGAGGACCTGCTGCGCGGCAACGCGCCGCAGGTCCTCGGCGCGCTGGTCCGCCGCTACGGCCACTTCGACGCCGCCGAGGACGCCGTACAGGAGGCGCTGCTCGCGGCGGCCCGGCAGTGGCCCGGCAGCGGGGTGCCCGACAACCCGCGCGGCTGGCTGATCCGGGTCGCCTCCCGGCGCCTCACCGACGCCCTGCGCAGCGAGGAGGCCAGGCGCGAACGTGAGCGGCGGGTCGCCGAGCTCACCCCGCGCGACGAACTGCCCGCCGAGGACGGAGCCGCCCGCGAGGACCGCGCGCCCCGGGAGGACGACACCCTCACCCTGCTCTTCCTGTGCTGCCACCCCGACCTGCCGCCCCCGGCCCGGATCGCGCTCACCCTGCGCGCGGTCGGCGGCCTGACCACGGCCGAGATCGCCCGCGCCTACCTCGTCCCCGAGGCGACCATGGCGCAGCGGATCAGCCGGGCCAAGAAGAAGGTGCGCGGGGTGCGCTTCGGCCGCCCCGACCACTGGCAGGACCGCCTCCCGGCCGTGCTGCACACCCTCTACCTGATCTTCAACGAGGGCTATACGGCCACCTCCGGCAGCAGCCTGCAGCGCCGCGACCTCGCGGGCGAGGCCGTCCGGCTGGCCCGCGCCATGCACCGGCTGCTGCCCGACGACGGCGAGGCGTCCGGACTGCTGGCCCTGATGCTGCTCACCGACGCCCGCCGCGAGGCCCGCAGCGGGCCGTACGGGGAGCTGATCCCGCTCGACGAGCAGGACCGCGACCGCTGGGACAAGGCCGCGATCGAGGAGGGCGTCGCCCTGGTCACCCGCGCCCTCACCCACGGCCCGGCCGGGCCCTACGCGCTGCGCGCCGCCATCGCCGCCGTGCACGACGAGGCCCCGGCACCCGAGGCGACCGACTGGGGCGAGATCCTCGGCCTCTACGACGTCCTCGTCGGCCTGGTCCCCGGCCCCGTCGAACGCCTCAACCGGGCGGTGGCCGTCGCCATGGTGCACGGCCCGCGCGCGGGCCTCGCCGAACTGGACGCCCTGGAAGGCGAGCTGGGCCACCGGCCGGACGCCGTCCGCGCCCACCTCCTGGAACGCGCCGGCGAGCGCGCCGCCGCCCGGGACGCATACACCAGCGCGGCCGAGAAGACCCTGAGCCTGCCCGAGCAGCGCTACCTGCGACAGCGGGCGGCACGGCTGAGCGAGTAGCTTGGGGCGATGCCCGAACAGCCGTTCATCCTGCACCTCACCGAGCGTTCCCTGTGGGACGCGGCCCGCGAGCGCGGCGCCTACGAGATGTCCACCCGCGGCCGCACCCTGGAGGAGGAGGGCTTCATCCACTGCTCGACCCACGAGCAGCTCCCGAAGGTGGCCGCCTTCCTCTACGGCTCCTACGAGGGCCCCGACGAACTGGTCGTCCTGGTGATCGACCCGGCACGGCTCGGGGCGCCGCTGAAGTACGAGGCGCCGGAGCCCGGAGGAGACGAGTTTCCGCACGTGTACGGGCCGATCCCGGTGGACGCCGTGGTCGACGTGGAGCCGTGGTCGTGAACCGGCGCCGGTTATGGCGGTGGGCCGTGATCGCCTGGGCGGTCGCCGTAGTGGCCGGCGGCGGGCTCACCCTGGCGCTCCAGGACTCCGCTCGGCCCCCGCGAGCCGCTGGGAGGAGTACGACGAGCCGGCGCCGATGCCGCGGCTCGACCGCGGCGAGTACACCGAATGCTCGACCCCGGAGCACCCGACGAACGTCGCGTGCGCCTACGCCGTCATGCCCTAGTGCCCCGGCAGGCAGCGTTTGCCCGTCAAGGAGCGGCGTCCGGCGCGTGCTCTCGGTGTGCCGGGTGCAGGCCCTCGTACTGGATGTACTTGGGTCTGTGCCCGGTGCGGCGAGAGGGCGTGCCGGGCGTCGCGACGGGGCGAACGTTGCCTGTCGGGGCACTAGCTCTCGGTCAGCCGTCCGGTCCGCGGGTCCCGGGCGGTCAGGCAGTACAGACCGCCGGCCGGGTCGCGCATCACCGTCCAGTGGCGGCCCTCGGTCACGAACGAGGCGCCCAGCCGCTCGTGCCGGGCGCGGGTCGCGTCGATGTCCGCGCAGGCGAGGTCGAGATGGGCGCCGGCGGGCCGCTCCTCGCCCAGACGCTGGAGCAGCAGCCGCAGCGGCAGCCCGTGCGGCGGCCTGAGCAGGCGGAACTCGGGCAGCGAGCCGGGCGTGGACTCCCAGTCGGCCAACAGCGCTGTCCAGAAGGCGACTTCGGCGTCGAAGGCCGAGGGCGGGACATCCAGGCAGAGCTGGTCCAGGCGGCTGCCGTGCGCCACGGGCGGCCGCACCGACTCCCCGTTCCAGGGCACCACGCAGAACAACTGCCCGGCGGGGGAGCGCAGTACGGCCCAGCCCTCGTGCTCGGCCGCCGAGTCCGCGCCGAGCCGCACCGCCTCCTCGACGAACGCGGCGACGTCCGTCACGGCGAAGTCCGGGTGCGCGCCGCCCTCCCCGGACCGAACCCCCTGGACCTTCGCGCAGGGGTCGGCGCCGTCCGGCAGCAGCGTGGTGAACTCCTTGGACTCACCCCGGAATTCGGACAGACGCGTGTCCGTCACGGCCGTCCAGAAGGCACACGCCTGCTCGAAGCGGTCGGCGGGCCGGTCGGCGAAGGCGTACGTCCAGCGGATGCTCATGCGCGCGATCGTAGGCGCGAAGTCCCGTGTCCGCGGGGGAGTTCACTCCGCGGGCCGCTGCATGAAGCGCAGCATGTTCCCGGCCGGGTCGCGGAAGGCGCAGTCGCGCACGCCGTACGGCATGTCCATGGGCTCCTGGATCACGTCCGCGCCCGCCTCGCGCACCCGCTCGAACAGCGCGTCGCAGTCGGCGGTGGTGAAGTTCACGCCCCGCAGCAGGCCCTTGGCCAGCAGATTGGCCATCGCCTCCTTGTCGGCGGCGGAGGCGTCCGGATCCGCGGCCGGCGGCTCCAGGACGATCTCCACGTCCGGCTGGGCCGGCGAGCTCATCGTCAGCCAGCGCATGCCCTCGTACTCGACGTCGTTCCTGACCTCCAGGCCGAGGACGTCCCGGTAGAAGATCAGCGCCTTGTCGTGGTCGTCGACGGCGAGGAAACACTGCCTGAGTTTGAGGTCCATGCCCTCACGCTAGGCCCGGCCGCGCGCTCACGCACGGCGCGGGCGGGCGTACTTGCGGGCGAAGCAGGGCGCGATCACCGCGCTGTACTCGTGCGAGCGCGCCCGGTAGGCGCTCGGGGTCTCGCCGACGAGCTGGGTGAAGCGGGCGCTGAAGGAGCCCAGCGAGGTGCAGCCCACCGCCATGCACACCTCGGTCACGCTCAGATCGCCGCGCCGCAGCAGCGCCTTGGCCCGCTCGACGCGCCGGGTCATCAGATAGCCGTAGGGCGTCTCGCCGTACGCCTCGCGGAAGCTGCGCTGGAAGTGGCCGGGCGACATCAGCGCGGTCGCCGCGAGGGCGGTGACGTCCAGCGGCTCGGCGTACTCCCGGTCCATACGGTCCCGCGCCTTGCGCAGCCGGACCAGGTCGTCCCTGTTCACGCCTTCAGGATGGCACGGTCCCGGCGGCCCCGGACCCTGCCGAGAAGGGCCCGGCCGGTTGTGCCGGTCGAGCCCTTCTCACACAGCCGACGACCCGCGGTGGTGCACCGACCGCCGGTCATGAGGGGGTGCCCCTCGTCAGGCCTTCTTCGTCTCCTTGAAGATCACATCGATCCTCTCGATGAGCTCCAGAGCCTTCTCACCGGTCTTCGGGTCCGTGGACGCCTTGGCGGCCGAGAGGGCCTTCAGGGTCTCGTTGACCAGCTGGTGCAGCTCCGGGTGCTTCTCGAAGTGCGGGGGCTTGAAGTAGTCGCTCCAGAGCACCGAGACGTGGTGCTTGGCGAGCTCGGCGCGCTGCTCCTTGATGACCGTGGCACGCGCCTGGAAGTGCGGGTCGTCGTTGGCGGCCATCTTCTCCTGTACGGCCCTCACCGACTCCGCCTCGATGCGGGCCTGGGCCGGGTCGTACACACCGCAGGGCAGGTCGCAGTGCGCGCTGACCTTGACCGTGGGGGCAAACAGGCGGGAAAGCATGGAGCAGTCCTTCCTCGTGATCGTCTTCTCAGGTGGGACATTACTCCCTGGGAGACCGGTTTTCGCGAGTGCCCCCTAGGGCTTAGGACAAAAGTCCAGGGTCGGACCGAGACTGGTGGAGGAAGAAACCGGGGAGGTGCCGGGTGATGCCGGAGCTGTCGCAGGAGACCGAGCGCAGGGGAGCGCTGCCCTTGGGAGTGGCCGAGGTGACCGGGCCGTCGATGGTGCCCACGCTGTACCACGGCGACCGGCTCGTGGTGCACTACGGCGCCCGGGTCAGGCCCGGTGACGTGGTCGTGCTGCGCCATCCGTTCCAGCAGGACCTGCTGGTCGTCAAACGTGCCGTGGAGCGCCGCGAGAGCGGCTGGTGGGTGCTCGGCGACAACGCCCGCGCGGGCGGGGACAGCACCGACTACGGCGTCGTCCCCGAGGACCTGGTGCTCGGCCGGGTCCGGTTGCGCTACCGGCCGCGCGATCCCGCTCAGCGCGGGGTGCTCTCCGTGCTGGGCTGGGCGCTGTCCGCGGCGCGGCCCGTGCTGTCGGTGCGGCCGGCCTCCTGGCGCTTGCGGGCGCGGTAGGCGGCCACGTTGGCCCGCGTGGCGCAGCGGTCGGAGCAGTAGCGCCGGGAGCGGTTGGTGGAGGTGTCCAGGTAGGCGTTGCGGCACGGGGCCGCCTCGCACAGGCCCAGCCGGTCGACGCCGTACTCGGTGAGGTGGAAGGCCAGGCCCATCGCGGCGATGGCGGCGTAGCCCGCGGTCGCGTTCGACGGGTGATCGGCCAGGTGCAGATGCCACTGCGGGCGGCCGTCGTCGTCGCGCAGGTCGTGGCCGGAGATCTGGGGACTGACCGGGAACTCCAGCAGCAGCGAGTTCAGCAGATCCACCCCGAGCGTCTCGTCGCCCTGGTCGGCGGCCTCGAACACCGCGCGCAGCCGGGCCCGGACCGAGCGGAACCGGGTCACGTCCGCCTCGGTGGCGCGCCGGGCCGCGGTCTGGTTGCCGCCGAACAGCTCACGGACGGCCTCGACCGAGGTCAGCGTGTCCGTGCCCCGGGCCGGCTCCTCGCTGTTGACGAGGCGTACGGCATAATCCGAGTAATAGGCCAATTCCACTTGTAGTCCTTACGGGGGCGTTCTATCGTCGTGGCGTGCGGTCGGGTAACAGCTGATCGTGCTTCCAGGGTATTACGTGCAGGAGTGGACGGAGGGCACCCATGACGGACACGGGCACCACCGAGACGGGCACCGACTGGCAGGCCTGGCAGCAGAGCTGGGACCGGCAGCAGGAGTGGTACATGCCCGACCGCGAGGAACGCTTCCGCATCATGCTCGACATGGTCGAGGCACTCGTCGGTTCCACCCCGCGCGTCCTCGACCTCGCCTGCGGCACCGGCAGCATCACCGCCCGCCTCCTCGCCCGCCTCCCCGGCGCCACCAGCACCGGCGTCGACCTCGACCCGGCCCTGCTGGCCATCGCCGAGGGCACCTTCGCCGGCGACGACCGGGTCACCTTCGTCGCCGCCGACCTCAAAGACCCCGACTGGATGTCGGAACTGCCCTACGACTCCTACGACGCGATCCTGACGGCCACCGCCCTGCACTGGCTCCACAGCGAGCCCCTGGCGGCCCTCTACGGCCGGCTCGCCGACCTCGTCCGCGACGGCGGTGTCCTCATGAACGCGGACCACATGATCGACGACACCACCCCCCGGATCAACGCCGCCGAGCGCGCCCTGCGCCACACCCGCATGGATCAGGCCAGGACCGACGGCGCCCTCGACTGGGCCGAGTGGTGGCAGCTCGCCGCGAAGGACCCGGTCCTCGCCGGACCCACCGCCCGCCGCTTCGAGATCTACGGCGAGCACGCCGACGGCGACACACCCTCCGCCGCCTGGCACGCACGCGTCCTGCGCGAGAAGGGCTTCACCGAGGTGCGGCCCGTGTGGTGCTCGCCCTCGGACACGCTCCTGCTCGCCCTCAAGTGAGCCGGGCGCGGGGCCGGGCCCGACGCGGTTGAGCGGACATGAGCAGGGGCGGTACGGAGATCCGTACCGCCCCTGCTCATGTGGTGTCCGGTCAGAGAACCTTGGACAGGAACGCCTGGGTGCGCTCGTGCTGCGGGTTCGTCAGGACCTCGCGCGGGTCGCCGGCCTCGACGACCACGCCGCCGTCCATGAAGACCAGGCTGTCGCCCACCTGGCGGGCGAAGCCCATCTCGTGGGTGACGACGATCATCGTCATGCCGGACTCGGCCAGATCGCGCATGACGTCGAGGACGTCACCGACCAGCTCCGGGTCCAGGGCCGAGGTCGGCTCGTCGAACAGCATCAGCTTCGGGTCCATGGCGAGCGCACGGGCGATCGCCACGCGCTGCTGCTGGCCACCGGAGAGCTGCGAGGGGTAGCTCCCGGCCTTGTCGGCCAGCCCCACGCGCTCCAGCAGCTGCCGGGCCCCCTCCCGGGCCTCCGCCCTGCTCGTGTGCTTGACCTGGACCGGAGCCTCCATGACGTTCTCGAGCGCCGTCATGTGCGGGAACAGGTTGAACCGCTGGAACACCATGCCGATGTCCCGGCGCTTCAGCGCGACCTCGCTGTCCTTGAGCTCGTACAGCTTGTCGCCCTTCTGGCGGTAGCCGACCAGCTCGCCGTCGACGTACAGCCGGCCGGCGTTGATCTTCTCCAGGTGGTTGATGCACCGCAGGAAGGTCGACTTGCCGGAGCCGGAGGGGCCGATGAGGCAGAAGACCTCACCCTGCTTGACCTCCAGGTCGATGCCCTTGAGGACTTCGAGCGGGCCGAACGACTTGTGGACGCCCTCGGCCTTGACCATGAGGAGGGAGGAGTCCTTCGCGACCGCCTCCGTCTTGCTGAGCTTGTCGGTCATGCCGCGGCCCCCTTTCGGCTGGAGAAGGACGTCAGATGCGCACGGACCTTCTGCCACGGGGTGGGCGGCAGCTGGTGGCTCGAACCGCGGGCGTAGTAGCGCTCGACATAGAACTGGCCGACGCTCAGCACGGACGTCAGGATCAGGTACCAGGCCGCCGCCAGGAACAGCATCTCGACCGTGGCACCGGACGTCGTGCCGATGTCCTGTGCGTACCTCAGCAGCTCGTAGTACTGGACCGCCGCGACCAGCGACGTGGTCTTCAACATGTTGATGACCTCGTTGCCCGTCGGCGGCACGATCACGCGCATCGCCTGCGGGATGACGATCCGGCGCAGCGTCTTGCCGTGGCTCATGCCCAGCGCCTGCGCCGCCTCGGTCTGGCCCTCGTCGACCGCGAGCAGACCGGCACGGCAGATCTCCGCCATGTACGCGGCCTCGTTCAGACCGAGGCCCAGCAGCGCCGTCAGGAACGGGGTCATGAAGTCCGACCACTCGTCCTTGTAGAACGGGCCGAGGTTGACGTACTCGAAGACGAAGCCCAGGTTGAACCAGACGAACAGCTGGACCAGGACCGGGGTGCCGCGGAAGAACCAGATGTAGAACCACGCGATCGACGAGGTCACCGGGTTCTTGGACAGCCGCATGACGGCCAGCATGAGGCCGCCGGCGATGCCGATGACCATCGAGAGGAACGTCAGCCAGATCGTCTCGCGGACGCCCTTGAGGATGCGCTCGTTGAAGAAGTAGTCCGGGACCGCGCCCCAGTTGATGTCGCCGTTGGCGAAGGCGTAGATGAGCGCGCCGAAGATCGCGAGAGCGAGCACCGCGGAGATGTACCGGCCGTAGTGCCGAACCGGAACGGCCTTGATGGCCTCCGGACCGGCCGGCGGGGTGACCGCCGGGCCGTCCGACTTGTCGATGTCAGTCACGGGTGTTGCCTTTCAGTGGCCGCGGAGCGAGCGGTCACTTGCCGCCGTTGACGGCGGCTTCCGTGGTGGCACCGTCGGCGGCGCCCCACTTGTCGAGGATCTTCTGGTACTCGCCGTTCTTGATGATCGCGTTCATCGCGGTCACCAGGGCGTCGCGCAGCTCGGTGTCGTCCTTGGCCACGGCGATGCCGTACGGAGCGGCCTCGACCTGCTCGCCGACCAGCTGGAAGTCGTTGCCGCCGCCGGAGGTCTTCACCGCGTACGCCGCCACCGGGAAGTCGGAGGAGCCGGCGTCCGCGCCGCCCGAGCGCAGGCGGGTCTGGGCCTGCTGGTCGTTGTCGAAGGCCTCGATGGTGAGCTTCTGGCCGGCCGGGCACTTGGCGGCCTCGGCCTTGGCCAGGTCCTCCGAGACGGTGCCGCGCTGCACGACGAGCTTCTTGCCGCACAGGTCCGACCAGCTCTTGATGCCCTGGTCGTCGCCCTTCTTGGTGTAGATCGAGACACCGGCGGTGAGGTAGTCGACGAAGTCGACACCCTGGCCGACCTTCTTGCCGGTCTCGGAGTCGATGCCCTCCTGGCGGTCCTTGGTGTCCGTCATGGCCGACATGGCGATGTCGTACCGGTTCGAGCGCAGGCCGCCGAGCAGCGTGTCGAACGTGCCGTTCTCGAACTCGAACGTCACGCCGAGCTGCTTGCCCATGGCGGCGGCGAGGTCGGGGTCGATACCGACCGTCTTGCCGGCCTCGTCCTTGAACTCGACAGGGGCGTACGCGATGTCCGAGCCGACCTTGATGACACCCTTGTCACGGATCGCCTGGGGCAGTTCGTCCGCCAGCGGGGCCGTGCTCTTGGAGGCGGATTCGGTGGACTCGGAGTCGTTGTTCTTGGTCTGGTCACCGCAGCCGGTGAGAAGCAGAGCGCCTGCGACCGCGATCGAGCCGACCGCTGCCAGCCGGGTGCGCGTGGCGGTCGTACGACGGGTGGTGCTTGCGGTCATGGTGGGTTCCTCCGGCGGATGGGTGGAGTTGCCGATGGGTCGACGAGAACACACACCTTCAGGTGTCGCGACCTCGTGTGATTACCGCATCTTGCCATTCGGACTGAGCCATTCAGTGGGACGGCAATGTCAAAATCGGATAACGGGAGAGCCTCGAACCGGTCCACTCCGGTACATCACGGCCGGATCTTCTCCGGGAATCCTTCATTCCGGCCGGAAGATCTCCGGTTCGTGTCGGAGTCCGGATCGGTGACTCCAGGCCCTGTGGCGGGTTGAGCGGTTGGCGAGGGTTTGTCCGGGGTTTGTCCAGGGTTTGTCTTGTCCCCATATTCGCGCATGAGTCATGGCACTGGCATGTGACCTTCGCGTTATGGACTCGTCCTCCATGGCGTCCGTCCGGTAAGAAGGTTCTTTACACCCCTCATCCGGGGCCCAGGGCGCGTGTGCGGCGCGCCCGTCGTGTACATGCCCGATGCATCACTCAAGCAAGGGGCGTACGCGGTGCCCGCCCACCCCTCACCGGGAGTGGTCAAACCCTCAACCTTGAATATTTAAGGGGTAAAAACAAGTGGCAGCGGAGATCGTCAATCCTCGCAGCGACAGTGGCGCCACAACGGGTCAGGAGGGCGGGGGCGAGCCCCTCGACTCCTTCGACCTCGATCCGGCGTTCGCGCTGCACCGCGGCGGCAAGATGGCAGTGCAAGCCACCGTGCCGGTCCGCGACAAGGACGACCTGTCCCTGGCTTACACGCCCGGCGTCGCGAAGGTGTGCACCGCGATCGCCGAGCAGCCGGAACTCGTCAACGACTACACATGGAAGTCGTCCGTCGTCGCCGTCGTGACCGACGGCACGGCCGTGCTCGGACTCGGTGACATCGGGCCCGAGGCCTCCCTCCCGGTCATGGAGGGCAAGGCGATCCTCTTCAAGCAGTTCGGTGGTGTGGACGCGGTTCCCATCGCCCTGGCCTGCACCGACGTCGACGAGATCGTCGAGACCGTGGTGCGGCTCGCTCCCTCCTTCGGCGGTGTCAACCTCGAGGACATCTCGGCGCCGCGGTGCTTCGAGATCGAGCGGCGGCTCCAGGAGGCGCTGGACATCCCGATCTTCCACGACGACCAGCACGGCACGGCCGTCGTCACGCTGGCCGCGCTGCGGAACGCCGCGCGGCTGAGCGGGCGGGCGCTCGGTGAGCTGCGCGCCGTCATCTCGGGTGCGGGGGCGGCCGGTGTCGCCATCGCCAAGATGCTCATCGAAGCGGGCATCGGGGATGTCGCGGTCGCCGACCGCAAGGGCGTCGTGTCCGCCGACCGGGGCGACCTCACGGACGTCAAGCGGGAGCTGGCCGGGTTCACGAACAAGGCCGGGCTGTCGGGGTCGCTGGAGGAGGCGCTGGCGGGGGCCGACGTGTTCATCGGTGTCTCCGGCGGCACGGTGCCGGAGGAGGCCGTGGCCTCCATGGCCGAGGGGGCCTTCGTCTTCGCCATGGCGAACCCGAACCCCGAGGTGCATCCCGATGTCGCCCACAAGTACGCGGCTGTCGTCGCCACGGGGCGGTCGGACTTCCCGAACCAGATCAACAACGTGCTGGCGTTCCCGGGGATCTTCGCGGGTGCGCTGCAGGTGCGGGCGACCCGGATCACCGAGGGCATGAAGCTCGCGGCGGCCGAGGCGCTGGCGTCGGTGGTCGGCGACGATCTGTCCGCGGACTATGTGATCCCGTCGCCCTTCGACGAGCGCGTCGCTCCGGCGGTCACGGCCGCGGTCGCGGCTGCGGCTCGCGCGGAGGGTGTGGCGCGTCGCTGACGTCGCGCTGACACGCTATTTGTTCAGCCGAATGGCCCCGTCTTCTGGACGGGGCCATTTTTTTGCCTTCGTGTTCGGCTGGTCGGGTGGTTGTGGGCGCCGGGGGTGCCGGGGGTCCCGGGGGTGCCGGGGTGCCTGCGGCGGCCTGTTCCTGTTCGGTGGGGGTTGGGGTGGCGCGGGCCGCTTGTGGGTGGTGCGGGGCCGCGGCGGGGGGTGTCCGTCCTCGGTCCGCCGATCTGGTCTCCTACGGGGGTTGAGGGCGGTCACCGCCGTCCGCTGCGGGCGGACACCCCCCGCCCCGTCCCCTCCCCGCCGTACGCGCCTTCCCGACGCGTTCCCCCTCGCTCGCTCGGTTCCTTCTCGCCGTGTGCGGCTTTCCGATGCGCCTCCCGCTCGGTTCCTCTTCGCCGTGTGCGGCTTTCCGATGGGCCGCCCCGTTCGGTTCGTTCTCGCCGTGTGCGGCTTTCCGATGCGCCTCCCGCTGGGTTCCTCTTCGCCGTACGCGGCCTCCGGGCGCTCCGGGTCGTGGCTGCCCGCGCCGTCTGCGGCTTCCCGGCGCCCCCCGCTGCGTTCCCTTCTCCGCCGTGTGCGGCTTCTCGCTGCGCCGGGCCGCCGCGTCGTGCGGGGCTTCCCGGCGTCTGCCGCCACTTCCCCTCTCCGTCCTACGCGGCCTCCGGGCGCTCCGGGGCGGGGCCGCGCGCGCCGTCTGCGGCTTTCCGACGCCCGTTGTCGTCGCTGCGGGCCGCGCTCAGCGCTCAGCCGCGGGCATGCGTGCCGCTTGGGGCGGGACGGGTGGGCGCGGCGGTGCCTTGTCGCGTTGAGTTGCGTGTCGGCTCGGCTTTCGTCCGGCCTGTAAACGTGCCTTCGCCGAGGGGCCGGCTGTGGCAAGAGGGTGTGTGTCACAGGGCCGTGGCGTTCCAACCAGGGCGTCGGGAACCTATCGTCGGCGACATGTTCGCTGTCTATGCCGCCAGAATCGATCGCGACGAGCCGCTGAACGGACTTGTCTTGGGGGAGCGCCCGGCCCCGGAGGCACGGCCCGGATGGGCGACCATCGATGTCAAGGCCGCTTCGCTGAACCACCACGACCTCTGGTCCCTGCGAGGCGTCGGCCTCGCGGAGGACAAGCTGCCGATGATCCTCGGGTGCGACGCCGCCGGCGTGGACGCCGACGGCAACGAGGTCGTGCTGCACTCGGTGATCGGGCAGACCGGGTACGGGGTCGGTCCCAAGGAGCCCCGTTCGATCCTCACCGAGAAGTACCAGGGCACCTTCGCGGAGCAGGTGGCCGTGCCGGTGTGGAACGTGCTGCCGAAGCCGAAGGAGCTGTCCTTCGCGGAGGCTGCCTGTCTGCCGACCGCCTGGCTGACCGCGTACCGGATGCTCTTCACCAACGCGGGCGTGCGCCCCGGTGACGCCGTGCTGGTGCAGGGCGCCGGCGGCGGAGTCGCCACGGCCGCGATCGTGCTCGGCAAGGCCGCGGGGCTGCGCGTGTTCGCGACCAGCCGGGACGAGGCGAAGCGGAAGCGGGCGCTGGAGCTCGGAGCCGTGGAGGCCGTGGAGTCGGGCGCGCGGCTGCCGCAGCGGGTGGACGCCGTGATCGAGACGGTCGGCGCGGCGACCTGGTCGCACTCGGTGAAGTCGCTGCGCCCCGGCGGCACGATCGTCATCTCCGGGGCGACGAGCGGTGACCGGCCCTCGCACGCGGAGCTGACGCGGATCTTCTTCCTGGAGCTGAAGGTCGTCGGCTCGACGATGGGCACCAAGGACGAACTGGAGGATCTGCTGGCCTTCTGCGCGGCCACGGGTGTGCGCCCCGTGATCGACGAGGAGCTGCCGATGGACCGGGCCCGGGAGGGGTTCGAGAAGATGGCGTCCGGTGAGCTGTTCGGGAAGGTCGTGCTGACCAACTCCTGAGCCTTCCGGGTTGGTTCGGGTTCTGGGCGGGTTCGGCGTTTGTGCCGGCCCGCCCTTTGCTTTTGGCGTTGCGTCAACTTTGGTTGACACCCTGCGCCTGTCAACTTATGTTGACGGTATGGGTGAAGCAACGGATCTCGCCGAGCGTGCGGGTGATCGCGACCCCCGGGTCGGACTGCGGGCCGTCGCCGCGCTGCGGAAGCTGCTGGAGCAGCTGGAGGCGGTGCAGGTGCGCAGTGCGCGGAACCAGGGCTGGTCATGGCAGGAGATCGCCGCGGAACTCGGCGTCAGCAAGCAGGCCGTGCACAAGAAGTACGGGAGGCGATGATGTTCGAGCGGTTCACGAAGGATGCACGGGCGGTGGTGGAGGGAGCCGTCGGGCATGCCGAGCGGGTGGGGGCCGGGCGCGTCGAGGAGGAGCATGTGCTGCTCGCGCTGCTGGATCGGGAGGGAAGTCGGGGGTCCTTCGCGTTGGGCGCACTCGGACTGTCGGGGGAGCGGCGGGCCGACGTCGCGCGGGAGCTCGATGCCGTGCGGCGGCGGGGTGGGCTCTCCCGGGCGGAGGAAGAAGCGCTGTCCGGGCTCGGGATCGATCTCGCGGCGGTCGTGTCGCGGGTCGAGGAGACGCACGGGGAAGGCGCGTTGGGTGACGGGCGGGGGCGGTGGTCGGGACGGCGGCCCTTCGGGAAGGGGGCCAGGGAACTGCTCACCCAGACGCTGCGCATCGCCCTCGCCCATCGGGACCGGAGTATCGGGGACGAGCATCTGCTGCTCGCCCTCGTCGCCCGGCCCGGTGTGCCCGCCGAGGTGCTCGCCGATCACGGCGTGACCTACGAGGCCGTGGAACGGGTGCTCTACGGCGGGGCCGCCCAGGCCGGTTGAGGGGCGCCGGCCCGGTGGTCGCTCAGCTCTTCGGCGTTCTCAGCAGGGCGCCGATGTGGGCCGCCGCCGTGGAGAGATGGCGACGGGTGTCGCGGAGCTGGTCCGCGGTGACGCCGTGGTCGCGGGCCGCGTCGCGGATGTCGTCGCGGAAACGGTCGAGGAGGCGGTCGAGGTCGCGGGCCGGGTCGCCGGTGGGCGGCTCGTGGGCCCAGGAGGGCTCATGGGTGGCCGGGAAGTCCTCGGGGGTGTCGGAGTACTCCGGCTGGGGAGCGGGCCGGTGGTTGCCGTTGCGGGCGAAGGGGAAGTCCCGGCCGAACTCGCCGAATTCCCTGGCCAGTTCGGCCAGGCCCTCGCGGACACCGGTGGGCCAGTCGCCGCGGGCGAAGTGGTCCTGCACCTGCTCCTGGACCCGGCGGGCGATGCGCTGCACGTCCTCCTGGGCCTGCGCGCGGGCCTGGTCCTGGGCCTCCTTGGCCTGGCGGCGGGCGCGCTGGGCCTCGTCGCGGGCGCGGCGGCTCTCGTCCTTGGCGCGCCGGGCCTGCTCCTTCCACTCCTGCTTGACCCGGCGCATCTCCTCCTTGGCGATGCGCCAGGCCTCCTGCTCGGAGGGCTGCTCCTCGGAGGTGTCCCGCCGGGTCTCGCTCGCCGCGGCCAGCATCTCGCGGCGCAGGTCGCCCGCCGCGCCGCGCACGTCGGCCCGGATCTCGGCGGCCAGTTCGGCGACGGACTCGCGGATCTCCAGCTCCAGGTCGGCCAGTTCACCGCTGCGGTCGGCGAGTTCGGCGCGGCCCGCGTCGGTGATGGCGTACACCTTGCGGCCGCCCTCGGTGGTGTGGGTGACCAGGCCCTCGCTCTCCAGCTTGGCCAGGCGCGGGTAGACGGTGCCCGCCGAGGGGGCGTACAGCCCCTGGAAGCGCTCCTCCAGGAGGCGGATGACCTCGTAGCCGTGGCGTGGGGCCTCGTCCAGCAGGTTCAGCAGGTACAGGCGCAGGCGGCCGTGGGCGAAGACGGGGGGCATGTCAGAGCACCTTCTTGTCGGTCGGGCCGTCGGCCTGGTCGGAGGGCGGGGCGGGGTCCTCGGCCCGGCCGGCTCCCGTATTGTCCCGCGCGGTGCCCGGTGCGTCCGTCGGTTCCGTGTCCCACGGTCCGTCCTCCGTCGGCGGGCGGCGCAGCAGGGCGATCGAGCCGGAGACCGTCGTGGCCTTCAGACGGCCGTTGCCCGCGCCGAGGCGGCCCGTGATCCGCTTGGCGCCCCACTGGCCCCTGACATGGAGGTCCTCGAAGGCGTTGGAGACGGAGCCGCTGGCGGTGTTGGCCTCCACCTCCGCGTCCGCCGGGTGCGGCAGCCGGATGGCGATCTTGCCGGAGACGCTGGTCAGGTTGATGTCGGTGGGGCGGCTCGTGGCGTCCAGGTCCACCACCATGGAACCGCTCACCGAGTCGGCCTTGACCGAGGAGCCCGCCTCGACGACGGTCAGGTCGCCGGAGACGGAGTTGAAGCGCAGGTCGCCGGTGAGGGCCTGGGCCTCCACGCTTCCGGAGACGGTGTCCGCGCGGACCGGGCCCGCGAGGCCCACCAGGGTGGTGTCACCGGTGACGCCCCTGATCTCGGCGCGGCCGTCGACACCGGAGATCACGGCGGCGGCGCCCACCACGCCGACCTCGACACGGATGCCGGCCGGGACCGCCAGGGAGACCACCGCGCTGCGGCGCCAGCCCTTGACGTCGAGCCACTTCAGGAAGCCCTTCCAGGGCAGGTCCTCGTAGGCCACCGTCAAGGTGCCGTCCTGGTGTGTCACCAGCAGGGGCGGACCCTCCACGTCGGTCACTTCCAGCCTGGCGGAGTCCTCGTCGGAACCCACCACGTTGACCGTGCCGTTGACGATGCGTACCTGTAGCTCGCGCACGGGCGCGTCGAAGGTGAGCTTCTTCGGCTCGGCGACGGACCACTCGGACATGGTGCAGACCTCCTCGACCGGTCGGCCGCCCCCGCGGGCCGGCCTGTTCCGTACGACACGCCATATCGCGTCTTACGTAATTCACGATATATCGCGGGCTCGCAAAGTCAAGACACACTTTGAGGTGATCGGTCGCTCTGAGAGGCGGTGAACTGTCCTAGCGTGTGAGCATGTCGACGGATGAGTCCCGCTTCGGTGTCCGAGCCCCTGCCCCCGGCGCGCTGCTGCTCTGCCGGGCGGATCCCGACTCCGTCGCGCTCGCCGCGCAACTGCTGCGCGAACCCCTGCTGCTCGCCCCGGCCGGAAACGGCTGGAGCGTCCTCGTACCCGAGGGAAAGCCCTGGCTGGAAGGCGGCGAGAGTGTCGACCGCGTGCTCACCGGCTGGGCCACCGCGCTCGCCGTCGGCGCGCCCTGGCCCGTGGTCGCCCTGTGGTGGGACGCCGAGCGCGGCGGCTGCACCCTCGCCTCCGGGTTCCGCCGCAGCGTCGGCTACGTCTGGCTGGCCGACGGCACACCCGTGGGCGAGGACGAGGCCATGCGCACCTTCGCCGCGCGGCTGGGCCTCGACCCCGTGCTGGACATGGAGGCGCTCGACCGGCTCACCGAACCGGACTCCGAGGCCGACGCACCCGCGCGGCTCGGCGGCCTCATCGCCGTCCTCACCCGCGCGGGCGTCGCCCTGCCCGCACGTCTCGCCCCGGGCGAACCGGCCGAGCGGCTGCGCGCGGCGGCCCGGACCCAGCCGGACGTCCGCCAGATCGACTGGGCCGGCTGGCGCGAGGCCGTCCGCGCGGAACTGGACACCGTCGAGCGCGGTCCCCTGGGCCCCTACCTCCCCTGGACCGGCGGACCCGTCGCCCGCACCGTCGCCCTCGCCCACCTCGCGGCCGGAGTCCCCGTGACGCTGTGGGGCCTACGGCGTCGCAGCGGCGGCTGGGTCGCGGCGGGCGCGCTCCTGCTGGCGCACGGCACCCTGGGGTTCGCCCGAACCTGCCGCCTCCCGATGGACTGACCTGCCGCCCCGCACAAGCCGAGAGGGGCGCCCGGAAGCGCCCCTCGTGCCCCACGGCCCTACTCGTCGTCCTCGTCGTCCAGCCGCGCCAGCCACGTCGCCAGCCGCTCCACCGGCACCTCGAAGTCCGGGTTCAGGTCGACGAACGTCCGCAGCTGCTCGGCGAGCCACTCGAAGGTGACCTCTTCCTCGCCGCGCCGCTTCTCGAGTTCTTCGATGCCTCGGTCGGTGAAGTACACGGATGCTCTCCTGGGACTGGGCGGCCTCGGGCCACGGGTCGTACGCCTTCCAGGTTAAGCGGGCGGGGCCGCGGTCCGTCCCCCGCCTCCGTACGACCGCCTCGGCACGGAAAAGGGCCCGGCCCCGAGTCCTGAGGACTCGGGGCCGGGCCCCTGTTCGCCGGTGTCGGGGCTTACGCCTCGAACACCTCACGCACCAGCTGCTCCTGCTCGGCCTGGTGGCGCTTGGCCGAGCCGACCGCCGGGGACGAGCCGTGCGGGCGGGAGATGCGACGCAGGCGCTCGCCGTGCGGCACGTCCGCGCCGACCGCCAGGTCCAGGTGGTCGATGAGGTTCAGGGCGATGAACGGCCAGGCACCCTGGTTCGCCGGCTCCTCCTGGGCCCACAGGTACTTCTCGGCGTTCGGGTACTTCTTGATCTCCGCCTGGAGCTCGGCACCCGGCAGCGGGTAGAGGCGCTCGATGCGGATGATCGCCGTGTCCGTGACGCCCCGCTTCTGCCGCTCGGCCTCCAGGTCGTAGTAGACCTTGCCCGCGCAGAAGACGACCTTGCGGACGGCCGCCGGGTCGACCGACGCGTCGCCGATGACCGGGCGGAACTGGCCCGTGGTGAACTCCTCCGCCTTCGAGGCCGCGGCCTTCAGGCGCAGCATCGACTTCGGGGTGAAGACGACCAGCGGCTTGTGGTGCGGGTTGTGCACCTGCCACCGCAGGAGGTGGAAGTAGTTCGACGGCGAGGTCGGCATGGCGACCGTCATGTTGTTCTGCGCGCACAGCTGGAGGAAGCGCTCCGGGCGGGCGGACGAGTGGTCCGGGCCCTGGCCCTCGTAGCCGTGCGGGAGGAGCAGGGTGACGCCGGAGGTCTGGCTCCACTTCTGCTCCGCCGAGGAGATGAACTCGTCCACGACCGTCTGCGCGCCGTTGACGAAGTCACCGAACTGCGCCTCCCACAGCACGAGCGCGTCCGGGCGGGCCAGCGAGTAGCCGTACTCGAAGCCCATGGCCGCGTACTCGGACAGCAGGGAGTTGTAGACGTTCAGGCGCGCCTGGTCCTCGGAGAGGTACTGCAGCGGCGTGTACTCCTCGCCCGTGCTGCGGTCGATGATGACCGCGTGGCGCTGGCCGAAGGTGCCGCGCTGGGAGTCCTGGCCCGCCAGGCGGACCGGCACGCCCTCCAGGAGCAGGGAGCCGAAGGCGAGGGTCTCGCCCATGCCCCAGTCGATCGTGCCGTCCTCGACCATGGCCGCCCGGCGCTGCAGCTGGGGCAGCAGACGCGGGTGGACGGTGATGTGGTCGGGCACGGTCACCTGGGACTCGGCGATCCGCTTGACGACCTCGGAGGAGATCGCGGTCGGGACCGCGACGGGGAAGCCGTCCTGCGGGGCCTGGACCTCACCGGAGACCGGCTGCGAGGTGGCCTCACGGACCTCGGTGAAGACCTTCTCCAGCTGTCCCTGGTAGTCCTGCAGCGCCTGCTCGGCCTCTTCCAGGGTGATGTCGCCGCGACCGATCAGGGACTCGGTGTAGAGCTTGCGCACCGAGCGCTTCTTGTCGATCAGGTCGTACATCAGCGGCTGGGTGAAGGCCGGGTTGTCCGACTCGTTGTGACCGCGGCGGCGGTAGCAGATGAGGTCGATCACGACGTCCTTGTTGAACGCCTGGCGGAACTCGAAGGCCAGACGGGCAACGCGGACGACCGCCTCGGGGTCGTCGCCGTTGACGTGGAAGATCGGGGCCTCGATCATGCGCGCCACGTCCGTGGCGTACATCGAGGAGCGCGAGGACTCCGGCGCCGCCGTGAAGCCGACCTGGTTGTTGATGACGATGTGGACCGTGCCGCCGGTGCGGTAGCCGCGCAGCTGCGACATGTTCAGGGTCTCGGCCACCACGCCCTGGCCCGCGAAGGCCGCGTCGCCGTGGATCGCCACGGGCAGGACCGTGAAGTCCGTGCCGCCCTTGTTGATGATGTCCTGCTTGGCACGCGCGATGCCCTCCAGGACCGGGTCCACCGCCTCCAGGTGGGAGGGGTTGGCGGCCAGCGAGACCGTGATCTGCTCGCCGTCCAGGCCCGTGAAGGTGCCCTCGGCGCCCAGGTGGTACTTCACGTCGCCGGAGCCGTGCATCGACTTCGGGTCCAGGTTGCCCTCGAACTCGCGGAAGATCTGGGCGTACGACTTGCCGACGATGTTGGCGAGCACGTTCAGGCGGCCGCGGTGGGCCATGCCGATGACGACCTCGTCCAGGCGCGACTCGGCCGCGGAGTCGATCACCGCGTCGAGCAGCGGGATGACGGACTCGCCGCCCTCCAGGGAGAAGCGCTTCTGGCCGACGTACTTCGTCTGCAGGAAGGTCTCGAAGGCTTCCGCCGCGTTCAGCCGGCGCAGGATGCGCAGCTGCTCCTCGCGCTCCACGCGTGCGTGCGGGCGCTCCACACGGTCCTGGATCCACTTGCGCTGCTTGGGGTCCTGGATGTGCATGAACTCGATGCCGATGGTGCGGCAGTACGAGTCGCGCAGGACACCGAGGATGTCGCGCAGCTTCATCAGGGACTTGCCGGAGAAGCCGCCGACGGCGAACTCGCGCTCCAGGTCCCACAGGGTGAGGCCGTGCTCGGTGATGTCCAGGTCGGGGTGCTTGCGCTGGCGGTACTCCAGCGGGTCGGTGTCGGCCATGACGTGGCCGCGGACCCGGTAGGAGTGGATCAGCTCGAAGACCCGGGCGGCCTTGGTGACGTCGTCGTCGTGGCTGGCGTCGATGTCCTTGAGCCAGCGGACCGGCTCGTAGGGGATGCGCAGCGCCTCGAAGACGTCGTCGTAGAAGCCGTTCTCGCCCAGCAGCAGGTTGGCCACCTGGCGCAGGAACTCGCCGGAGGCGGCGCCCTGGATCACCCGGTGGTCGTAGGTCGACGTGAGCGTCATGACCTTGGAGACGCCGAGCTTGTTCAGGGTGTCCTGGGAGGTGCCCTGGAACTCCGCCGGGTAGTCCATCGAGCCGACGCCCATGATCACGGACTGGCTCGGCATCAGACGCGGGACCGAGTGGACGGTGCCGAGGCCGCCGGGGTTGGTCAGGGAGACCGTGACACCGGTGAAGTCGTCCATCGTCAGCTTGTTGTCGCGGGCGCGACGGACGATGTCCTCGTAGGCCTGCCAGAACTCGAAGAAGTTCAGCGTCTCGGCCTTCTTGATCGCCGCGACGACCAGCTGGCGGTCGCCGTTGGGCTTGACCAGGTCGATGGCGAGGCCGAGGTTGACGTGCTCCGGCTTGACCAGGGTCGGCTTGCCGTCCTTGACCTGGTAGGACCAGTTCATCGACGGCATCGCCTTGATCGCCTGCACCATCGCGTACCCGATGATGTGCGTGAAGGAGATCTTCCCGCCGCGGGCCCGCTTGAGGTGGTTGTTGATGACGATGCGGTTGTCGAACAGCAGCTTCACCGGGACGGCGCGGACCGAGGTCGCGGTCGGCATCTCCAGCGAGGCGTCCATGTTCTTCGCGACGGCGCCGGCGGGGCCGCGCAGCGTCACGAACTCCGGACCGGCCGGGGCCTCGGTCGCCGGGGCGGCCTTGGCGGCCGCCGGCTTCGCGGCCGGAGCCGCGGCGGGCTTCGCCGCGGCGGCCGGCTTCGGCGCCGGGGCCGGGGCCGCGGTGGGCGCCGGGGCGGCGGCGGCCGGCTGAGCGGCCTGCGCGGGCGCCGCCGGAGCCGCGGGCGCGGCCGGCGTGGCGGGCGCGGCCGGCGTGGCGGGCGCCGGGGCGGGCGCCGCGGCCGCGGTACCCGCCGCAGCCTGGGACGCGGGGGCCCCCGGCTTGTAGTCGGCGAAGAAGTCCCACCAGGCTCGGTCTACCGAATTCGGGTCCTGGAGGTACTGCTGATAGATCTCGTCGACGAGCCACTCGTTGGGACCGAACGCGGCAGCGGGATTCTTCCCCGCTTGGTCGGCGTCGGTCGAGATGCTCGATGAGTTACTGGGGGACTGTGGCGACACGGCGGCAACCGCCCTCTTCCGCTTCACAAGGTGATGGACAGCGGGAATAAAGGCTACGCCTCCAAGACCGGGAAGGTCAGGCTGGGCCCGTTCATCGTCGCGTAAGTCACATCGGAGACGGTGTTTCGGTGCCGTAAATGGCGGGAAACAAGCGGGGTTCCGGTCGTGTGAGGGTGCGTCGATGCAGGTCCGACGCCTGGTCGGCGCGGACCTGTACCTGATCACACGTGTCCGTCAGTACGGACGCCCGTGGATCTTGGGACTCCGGTTCGAACCCTACGTCAACTCCCAGCCCGGGGGGTCCCCGGGAGCGTGACAAGAATCCGGCAGCCCCGCTCGGATTCGGCCACACCGATCCGGCCGCCGTGCAGATCCACCGCCCAGCGGGCGATCGCCAGGCCCAGACCGGTGCCTCCGTCGCTGCCCGGACCGTGCGGCCGGCTCACCGAGCCCCGGTTGAACCGCTCGAAGACCCGGTGCCACTCCGACTTCGGGATGCCCGGCCCCTCGTCCAGGACCTCCAGCTCCAGCGAGTCCGGGAACGCTCCCCGGCGCGCCTTGACCGTGACCCTGCCGTACGGCGGGCTGTGCTTGACCGCGTTGTCGATCAGATTGGCCACCACCTGGTGGATCCGCTCCGGGTCCGCCAGCGCGGTCAGCTCCGGCGGCGACACATCCAGGTGCAGATGCACGTCCGCGCGCGTGTGGTTGCCGGAGCCGGACGCGATGCCCGCGCGCGCGGAGGCGACCATGTTGGCCTCCTTGAGCACGCCCGACAGATACGGCCACACCTCGAAGCGCCGCATCTTCAGCGGCACGACGCCGTTGTCCAGCCGCGACAGGTCCAGCAGCGTCGCCACCAGCCGGCCGAGCCGCTCCGTCTGCTTCAGCGCCGTCCGCATGGTCTCCGGGTCCGCCTGTGTGACCCCGTCGACGATGTTCTCCAGCACCGCCCGCAGGCCCGCGATCGGTGTGCGCAGCTCGTGCGAGACGTTCGCCACCAGCTCCTTGCGCTGACGGTCCTGCGCCTCCAGCTCGTCGGCCATGACATTGATCGCCTGCGCCAGGTCGCCCAGCTCGTCCCGCCGGTTCTCGCGCACCCTGCGGGTGTAGTCGCCGTACGAGATCGACCGCGCGACCAGGTTCATCTCGTCCAGCGGCGAGGTCAGCGAGTGAGCCACGAACTGGGTGATCAGCAGCGTGGCGATCATCGAAAAGACCGTGATGAAGCGCAGCTCCGTCTTCGTGTGCACCGCGATCACCGACAGACCGGTGGTGATCAGCACCGAGATGACGACCAGCGCGCCCAGTTTCGTCTTGATCGAGAACGGGCGTACGCCGCCCCAGGGTTCTCCGGGGCTCCTCCGTGCGGCCGGCCGCCCCTCGCTCATGGCGTCGGGGTCTCCAGCGCGTAGCCCACGCCGTGGACCGTGCGGATCCGCTCCGCACCGATCTTCCGGCGCAGTGCCTTGATGTGGCTGTCGACCGTGCGGGTGCCGGAGGCGTCCGCCCAGTCCCAGACCTCCGCCAGCAACTGCTCGCGGGACAGCACCGCGCGCGGGGTGTTCGCCAGGCAGACCAGCAGGTCGAACTCGGTGGGCGTGAGGTGCACGTCCTCGCTGCGCACCCGGACCCGGCGCTGGGCGTGGTCGATCTCCAGCTCGCCGAGGCGGAGGATGCCCGAGCGCGGGGTGGCCGCGGCGAGGGCGGCGCGCTCGACCCTGCGCAGCAGCACGTGCACGCGTGCCGCGAGCTCCCGCATCGAGAACGGCTTCGTCATGTAGTCGTCCGCGCCCACGCCGAGCCCGACCAGCATGTCCGTCTCGTCGTCACGCGCGGTGAGCATCAGTACCGGCACCGGGCGCTGCGCCTGCACTCTGCGGCAGACCTCCAGGCCGTCGAAGCCCGGCAGCATGATGTCGAGGATCAGCAGGTCGGGCTGCCATGCCTCGGCGGTGTCGACCGCCGACGGGCCGTCGCCGGCGGTTTGCACGAGAAATCCCTCGGCGCGCAGGCGGGCCGCGATGGCGTCGACGATCGTCGCGTCGTCCTCGACCACCAGCACCCGGCGCTGTGCGCCCGGAGCGGCCGCCGCCGTGCCGTTGTTGTGGGAGGTGTGTGTCTGCTCCATCGCCCGCCCCTGAAGTGTGCTTACCGGAATCAGTGGGGTGATCCCATGTCTGCGATTGACGCTTGAATGATCGGCGTCAGGGTTGCAGCGTACGGGGAGTCACCGCGGGTTTGCTATCCAGGTCGGACGGCGAGGTGCACGACGTCCGGAACGCCCCGGGCAACGGGGATCTCTTCGGTACGCACTTGCTGGAATCCGGCATTCCACAAGGTTTCTTCGAAACCCGGGGAGGGTTGGGCGGACCATACCGCGAGCACTCCGCCCGGGGTCAACACCCTTGCGCAGCTTGCCAGTCCGGCGGGTGAATAGAGGCTGGAGTTCTCCTCGTCGACCGTCCAGCCAGGGCCGTTGTCGATGTCGAGGCAGAGTGCGTCGTACGTGGCGGATGTCTCATTGACGTGTGTCACGAGGTCGGCCTCGACGATGTGGGTACGAGGGTCCTGTCTCGCCTGGCGGGACAACTCGGCCAGCGGGCCGTGGTGGTGCCAGTCGATGACGGCTCGTTCGCGTTCGACGACGGTGATGCGGCCCCAGTGGGGGTCTGTTGCGGCGTGTGCGAGCGAGAAGCCGACGCCCAGGCCGCCTACCAGCAGGTGGGGGGTGGGGCGGGCGTCGAGCGCTGCCAGGGCCGCGTCGACGAGTCGGCGTTCCGAGCGGCCGTCGGAGGTGTCCATCAGGAAGCAGCCGTTGGCGATGATCTGGAGCAAATTTCCGTGGCGGCGCAGCACGACCTCGCCGTACGGACCCTCGCGGCGGTCGAGTACCTGGGGGGTGTCGTGTGCGCCGGGGATGTCGTAGGAGGTGGGCATCGGTCCATCGTGGCACTTCGGGGAGTGTTTGCTGACGGATTTTCCTGGGTTTCGCGGTGGCTCAAGCGCCTTGCGTTCGCTGCGAGTTCATTCGGGGGTGCCACTCGAAAGTGTGGGTGGTGTCGTGTGCGGGGGTGCCTGCGGCGGTCTGCCGCTGTGCGGTGGGGGTTGCCGTCGCGCTGCTTCTGGGTGGGGTGCGGTGGGGGTTGCCGTCGCGGGCTTCCGGGTGGGGTGCGGGGGTGGTGTGGCCGGGGTTGTGGGGTGCCTGCGGCGGCCTGTTGCTGTGCGTTGGGGTTGTCGCCGCGGGCTTCCGGGTGGGGTGCGGGGGTGGTGTGGCCGGGGTTGTGGGGTGCCTGCGACGGTCTGCTGCTGTGCGTTGGGGTTGTCGCCGCGGGCTTCCGGGTGGGGTGCGGGGGTGGTGTGGCCGGGGTTGTGGGGTGCCTGCGGCGGCCTGTTGCTGTGCGGTGGGGTTGTCGCCGCGGGCTTCCGGGTGGGGTGCGGGGGTGGTGTGGCCGGGGTTGTGGGGTGCCTGCGGCGGCCTGTTGCCGTGCGGTGGGGGTTGTCGCCGCGCCTGCGGCGGCCCGCTCGCGTTCGGTGGGGGTTGGTGCAGCGCTGCTTCCGGGTGGGGGTGCGGGGCCGCGCCGGGGGGTGTCCGTCCTCGGTCCGCCGGTCTGGCCTCCTACGGGGGCTGAGGGGGTTTGGCGGCGGCCGCTGCGGGCGGACACCCCCCGACACGTCCCCTCCTCGCCGTTCGCGGCTTCCCGGCCTCGGGCGGTCCTCACTGCGCCGCCCCGCCCCCGGACCCCAGGAACTTCGCGCTGGTCAGCGTCGCCTCCGTTGTCCAGCCGAGGGACTCGTAGAGGGCCCGGCCCGCCGGGGTGCCGGCGAGGATCGCCGTGTGGGCGCCCTGGGCCGCGGCCGTGTGCTGGAGGGTGCGCATGATCAGGGAGGCGAGGCCCTTGCGGCGGTGGGCCGGGGTCGTCTCGATCTGGTCGGCCACGGCGGTCGGGCCGGTGACGGCTATCTGGCCGCGGGCGGCGAGTGAGCCGTCGGGGGCCGTGATCATCGCCCTCGTCACCCCGGCGGATGTCCAGAGGCGGAGCCGGTGGGTGTCCGGGAGCGGGGCGGGGGCCGGCTCCGACGGACTCAGCGGGGTCGTCATCAGGTAGCCGGGCTCGGGGTCGATCCACCAGTCGGCGTTCAGCCAGGCCCTCGTCTCCGCCGGGTCGCGGAACGCCTTCAGCCAGACCCCGGCCCCCGTCACCGACTCCGCCACCTTGCGGACCGTCTGCTCGTCCACGTCCTCGCCGGTCCGGCCGAGGACGTGCCGGCTGACGTGCTGGGGCTGGCCCACGTCGATCGTCCAGCCCCAGGGCTCGGTGATCGGCCGGGCCGCCCCGCGTGAGATCACCCAGCCGTCGATCCAGGACCTTACGGTTTCGTTCATCGCGTCCCCCGTGGTAATGAGTGCAGGTGGTTATTGGGTATTACCTGTGTTGACGGTAGGGGGTCCGTGGGGGGAGTGGCGGAGGTGATCGCTCAGGGCGAACAGGGGGGTGGGAACATCCTGGCGTCGCCGTGCATTGAGTCGGCATAGCTCAACTTGACTGCCGAAGGGGAGATCATGGCTGCTGAGTCCACACCGCTCGCCCTGCCTGTGCTGCCGCTCGACGACGAGGTCGTGCTGCCCGGGATGGTGGTTCCGCTGGATCTCAACGACACGGAAGTACGGGCCGCGGTGGAGGCCGCCCAGGCCGCCGCCCGGGACGAACCCGGCAAGCCCAGGGTGCTCCTGGTGCCGCGGATCGACGGGACGTACGCGGGCACGGGTGTGCTCGGCACCGTGGAACAGGTCGGCCGGCTGGCCGACGGCGACCCGGGCGCGCTGATCCGCGGCCGTGGCCGCGTGAAGATCGGAGCGGGTACCACCGGGCCCGGCCGCGCCCTGTGGGTGGAGGGCACCCGCATCGACGGGCAGGTGCCCGAGCCGCTGCCCGGTCATGTCGGCGAGCTCGTGAAGGAGTACAAGGCCCTCGCCACCACCTGGCTGAAGAAGCGGGGTGCCTGGCAGGTCGTCGACCGGGTGCAGGCCATCGATGACGTCTCGGCGCTCGCCGACAACTCCGGCTACTCACCGTTCCTCACGATCGAGGAGAAGGTCGAGCTGCTGGAGACCTCCGACCCGGTCGCCCGGCTGAAGCTGGCCACCCAGCAGTTGCGCGACCACCTCGCCGAGCAGGACGTCGCCGAGACGATCGCCAAGGACGTACAGGAAGGCGTCGACAAGCAGCAGCGGGAGTTCCTGCTGCGCCGGCAGCTGGAGGCCGTCCGCAAGGAGCTGCGCGAGCTGAACGGCGAGAAGGAGGGCGAGGAGTCCGACGACTACCGCGCCCGCGTCGAGGCCGCCGACCTGCCCGAGAAGGTCCGCGAGGCCGCTCTCAAGGAGGTCGAGAAGCTGGAGCGGTCCAGCGACCAGTCGCCCGAGGGCTCCTGGATCAGGACCTGGCTCGACACCGTCCTGGAGCTGCCCTGGAACGAGCGCACCGAGGACGCGTACGACATCCAGGGCGCGAAGGCCGTCCTGGACGCCGAGCACGCCGGTCTGGAGGACGTGAAGGAGCGCATCACCGAGTACCTCGCCGTGCGCAAGCGGCGCGGTGAGCGGGGGCTGGGTGTCGTCGGTGGACGGCGTGGCGGGGCCGTGCTGGCTCTGGTGGGACCGCCCGGTGTCGGCAAGACGTCGCTCGGTGAGTCCGTCGCCCACGCGATGGGGCGGAAGTTCGTCCGTGTCGCCCTCGGCGGTGTGCGGGACGAGGCCGAGGTGCGCGGTCACCGGCGTACCTATGTGGGCGCGCTGCCCGGGCGGATCGTGCGGGCGATCAAGGAAGCCGGTTCGATGAACCCGGTCGTCCTGCTCGACGAGATCGACAAGGTGGGGTCCGACTTCCGGGGCGACCCGGCCGCGGCCCTGCTGGAGGTGCTGGACCCGGCGCAGAACCACACGTTCCGGGACCACTACCTGGAGGTGGAGCTGGACCTGTCGGACGTGGTCTTCCTGGCCACGGCCAACGTCCTGGAGGCCATCCCGGAGGCCCTGCTCGACCGGATGGAGCTGGTCCGGCTGGACGGCTACACCGAGGACGAGAAGGTCGTCATCGCCCGTGACCACCTGCTCCCGCGCCAGCTGGAGCGCGCCGGGCTGGACAAGGACGAGGTGATCCTTGAGGAGAGCGCGCTGCGAAGGCTGGCCGGGGAGTACACCCGCGAGGCGGGCGTGCGCACCCTGGAGCGGTCCATCGCGCGGCTGCTGCGCAAGGTCGCCGCACAGCACGAACTGGGCGCGCGGGAGCTGCCGCTCACGATCGGCGACGGTGATCTGCGTGCTCTGATCGGACGCCCGCACCATGTGCCGGAGTCGGCGCAGGACCCGGCCGAGCGGCGCACGGCGGTCCCGGGTGTGGCCACGGGCCTCGCCGTCACGGGCGCGGGTGGTGACGTCCTCTTCGTCGAAGCGTCCCTGGCCGACCCGGAGACCGGCGCGGCGGGTCTGACCCTGACCGGTCAACTCGGTGACGTCATGAAGGAGTCCGCGCAGATCGCGCTGTCCTTCCTGCGCTCCCACGGCGCAGAGCTGGAGCTCCCGGTCGGCGACCTCAAGGACCGCGGGGTGCACATCCACTTCCCCGCGGGCGCGGTGCCGAAGGACGGCCCGAGCGCCGGCGTCACGATGACGACCGCGCTGGCCTCGCTGCTGAGCGGACGGCTCGTGCGGACGGATGTGGCCATGACCGGTGAGGTCTCCCTGACCGGCCGGGTCCTGCCCATCGGCGGTGTGAAGCAGAAGCTGCTCGCCGCCCACCGCGCCGGGGTGACGACCGTCGTCATCCCCAAGCGCAACGAGGCCGACCTGGACGACGTCCCGGCCGAGGTGCTGGACAAGCTCGACGTCCACGCCGTGACAGACGTCCGTCAGGTCCTCGAACTGGCGCTCGCGCCCGCCGTCAGCGGCGCGGCGCCCGAGGTTCCCCTGGCGGCGTGACGGACGCCAGGGGAAACAGGAGGAGACCCGGCTCCCGTGAGGGAGGCCCGGGCCTTCGCCGCACCGGATCAGCCCATGGCCAGCGCCTGAACGCGGTCCAGGGCCCCGTTGAACTTGTTGTGGTCGCCCACCGTGGGGCCGGTGGAGGTGTACTGCCACATCGTCTGGTACGCCCAGCCCGCCGGGAGTTCGCCCACGGCCGTCGCGTAGCGGGCGATCCACAGGGGGTTGCTCGCGCCGAAGCCCGCGTAGTTGCCCGTGCACTGCTTCCACCAGCTGGTGGCCGTGTAGATGACGGCGTCGCGTCCGGTGCGGGCCCTGTACTGGTTCAGGAAGTCACCGATCCAGGTGACCATGGCCGACGCCGTCTTGCCGTAGCAGGCGGCGCCGTAGGGGTTCCACTCGATGTCGAGGGCGCCGGGGAGCGTCCGGCCGTCGGGGGACCAGCCGCCGCCGTGGTCGACGAAGTAGTTGGCCTGGGTCGCGCCGCTGGTGGTGTCGGGGGTGGCGAAGTGGTACGCGCCGCGGATCATGCCGACGCCGTACGAGCCGTTGTACTGCTGGGCGAAGTAGGTGTTCTGGTAGTACGTGCCCTCGGTCGCCTTGACGTAGGCCCACTTGACCCCGCTGTTCCACAGGGTGGTCCAGGCGACGTTGCCCTGGTGGCTGCTGACGTCCACGCCCTCGGTCTGGGTGGCGTCGCCGGGCACGGGCGTGCCGCTCTGGCCGTCGTGGGGGATCACGCCCATACCCATGTGGGCCGAGCCGCGCGGGGGTACGTCGGCCGCGGAGGACGGCGTGGCGAGCAGGAGGGAGAGGGCGGCGAGCAGGGCTCCGGCGAGGGTGAGGCGCCTGGAGCGAGTGTTTCCGGGTCTGTGCACGGGCATGGTGATGCCTTTCGAGACTCGGTGGGCTCGGTGGGGGGAGACGCGTGGCATGGCGTGGGCATGCCAGTATTTGCCTCGTAGAGAAGCTACGCACGTAGACCCGCGGGAGGGAAGGGGCTCCGGATGCCGCCGTTGGTCTATGCCTGCGAAATACTGGGCGAGCTGCGGCGATGGTCGCCGTTGGCGGAAACTTTCAGGAACGGGAAACCGGAGCAGGGGTGCTGACGTGCACGAGCACGGAAACGGCGGCGAGCGCCATGGAGAATCCACTGCCTCGGCGAGTGGTGTGGACCAGGAGTTCCTCGCCCTCGAACGCGAGCTGACGGTCTTTCTGCGGCGGGCCCGCGCCAACCAGGGCGAGATGGCCCGAGAGGTCCATCCGGACCTGGAGTCCTCCGCGTACGGCCTGCTCGTACGGCTCGACGAGAGCGGCGGCCGGCGTGCCACCGACCTGGCCGCCTACATCGGCGTCGGCAAGGCCACCATGTCCCGCCAGCTGCGCGCCCTGGAGGAGCTGGGCCTGATCGCCCGCGAACCCGACCCCGCCGACGGCCGCGCCTGGCTGGTCCACCTCACCGAGGAGGGCCGCTCCCGGGTCGGCCGGGTCCGCGAGGCCCGCCGCGCCCGCTACGTCAGCAAACTCGCCCACTGGGACCGGCACGAGGTCGCCGAACTGGCCCGGCTGCTCCATCAGCTCAACCGCGGCATGGAGAAGTAGGCCGGGAGGTTCGGCCGCGGCGAGTGGGTGTGCCTCGGCGGGTCGGGCGCGGGGGTGAGCGGGCTCCGGAGTCTCGGCCGCGGGGGCGAGCGGGCTGCGGAGTCTCGGCCGCGGTGACTGGGTGTGCTTCGGCGGTTCGGCCGTCGGTGAGTGGGTGTGCTCGGCGGTTCGGCCGCGGTGACCGCTTGGGGGCCGGCGTCGGCCGGTGGGACTTCGTCCGGAGTTCCGCGTCCGGAGCTCCGCGTTCGGAGTTCCGGCGTTCAGAGTTCCGCGTACACCACCGTCGCGTCGTCGTGCGTCTTGCTGCGGCGCAGGAACGTCCGCCGCTCCGCGTCCGCCCGCTCCAGCTCCCGTACGCACTCCACGAGCGCCCTCGGGCCCTGCTTGCGCACGTAGGTGAACAGGTCCGTCAAGTCGCCCTCGTGGAACCTCTCGGTCCAGCGGGTCGCCCCGTCGGTGAGCGCGGCCAGCGCGCGGACCTCGGCGCGGGGGAGCGTGCCCGTGATGGCGCGGGAGACCACCTCGGGGTCGGCGGCCGCCGTGAAGAAGCCGCCCTCCTTGTTGCGGGCCCTGGCGTCGGCGACCTCGTCGGAGACCAGAAGATCGCGCGGCAGGCGGTCGAGGCGGTCGTCCAGGACCGGGGTGACCGTGCCGTCGGGGGACTCCAGCAGCAGCGCCGAGTCGGAAAGGACCAGGTATTCCAGCGTGTGCTCGCTCCAGCGCGTTACGACCACCGTGGCCTGAGGGGTACGAGGGTGAGAAAGGTCACAGGTTCGCTCATGTGCCCCGGCGGTACGCGCGATGGCACGGGAAAGGGCGTCGGCGAGGGGAACATCCGGGAGTGAAACGGTCAGTTCGATCAGTGCGCCCCCCAGACGTGCCGTGTACCAGGGGACGGAATGCAGACACCCCGTGCCGCCCTTCGGCGGTGTCACGCCGTCCAGCACGACCAGCGCACCACCCTGTCCGCAGGCGGGTGCGCCGACACTCGCGAAGTCCTCATTGGGGCGGGCCCGGTCGCCGGGTTCCGAGACAAGTTCCGTTCGCATCCAGCCAGTCTGCACGACCCCTTCACGTCCTCCGCAAAAGGCTGGCAAGCGACCGGGAATCGACGCACCGGCGCAGGTCAGGCGCCGGGTTTGGGGTGGAATACCGTACTCCGGGAACGCGTGGTGGCGAATCCTGTCAAAGCCCGCCCTCCACGTCCAACCGGCGCGCGCCGCAAGGCCCTCACGTCGGCCGGGGGAACTTGCCCGCCAACTCCCCTCCGATGTTCACTCCTTCGGGTGGCGGGTCTGGTGATGCACGACCACTGCCCACCGCCACTGGGAGGGTCTGGAGCCGTAACCCGGTGTGCGCGCACCAGTTGCACCGATTGACGGAGCGTCACCGGGGCCCATGAGTACACGAGTACAGGATTGCGAGCACCGGTGCAGAAGACGCGGCCTCGGCGCACAGGCAGGCAGACGGCCCCCGAAGGAGGCCCGGAGCAGCAGCCCGGCACCCCGGTCGGCAAGGGGCGGCCCACCCACGTACGCAACCGGCTGATCGTCGCCGTGACCGTCGTGGCCGCCGCCATCGCCGGAGCGGGCGCGCCTTCCGTGCTCGCCGCCTCGGGGCAGTTGAAGGACACCCAGGACCTGGTGACACTCGCCGGTCAGACCCGGGACGCGCTCACGCTCGCCCACTCGCTCGCGGACGAGCGGGACGAGGTCACCTCGTTCGTCGCGGCGGGACGCCCGAAGGACAAGGCGCCCTCGGAGCAGCGCAGCGCCCGTGTCGACCGGCAGGTGGAGGAGCTGCGCGCCAGTACCGACACCCCGGGCGCGCTGAGGGAGGATCTGGAGGGCATCGCCGCCCTGCGCAGAGCGGCGCTCACCGGCAAGAGCAGTGCTCTCGAAACGCATGAGACCTACTCCGCCGCCATCGCCGAGCTGCACCGCCTCGCGGAGGACCTCGCCGAACAGCTCCCGCCCCGGGCCGGCTCCGGCACCTACGCCCTCGCCGAGCTGGACTCCGCCGTCCAGCAGGCGGCCGCCGCCCGCGGACTGCTGCTCGCCGCGCTGGACGTGCCGAGCAGGACCGAGACCACCTACGACCCGATCACCGGCCTGAACGTCGAGACGCGCGTCTCCACCGACGCCAAGCAGCGCGACGCCCTCACCGCCGCCGCCCAGCAGGCCCGGCTGCGTTCGGACGCCGCCCTCGCCGACTTCCAGGACACGGCCACCGCCAAGGCCCGCTCGTCCTACGAGTCCACGGTCACCGGCCCCGAGGTCAACTCCGCCGAGAAGTACCTGGCGGGACTCACCGACGAGCCCACGCTCTCCGACGACGAACTCGACACCAGCCGCGACAAGCTGGACGCCGCCCTGTCGGCCCGCGTCGAGACCATGCGCGGCGTGGAGTCCGCCCTCTACAACCAGCGCGTCGAGGACCTCTCCCGGCTGCGCGACGACGACGTCACCGAGCTGGAGATCCGCATCGGGGCCCTGGGCGCCCTGATGCTGCTCGCCGTCGGCATCGCCACCGCCATGGCCCGCACGCTCACCCGCCCGCTCGCCGTCCTGCGCCTGGGCTCCAAGCGCCTGGCCGAGGCGGCGGACCCGGCGGCGGAGGAGCCGGTCAGGTTCACCGGCCGCAACGACGAGTTCGCGCAGGTCGTCCGCTCCGTCAACGCCCTGCACGCCCACGCGGCCACGCTGCACGAGCGCATCGCCACCCTGGAGTCCGACCGCAAGCACCTGGTCGGCCAGCGCCAGAGGATGGCCGACGCCCGCGAGGGCCTGCGCAGCGAACTGGCCGACTCCGCCGCCGCGCTGGAGCGGCTGCGCGGCAGCATCGGCTCCACCTTCGTCAGCCTCGCCCTGCGCACGCTGGGCCTGGTCGAGCGGCAACTGGCCGTCATCGAGGGCCTGGAGGAGCGCGAGCAGGACCCGGACCGGCTGGCCACGCTGTTCAAGCTGGACCACTTCGCCACGGTCATGCGCCGGCACAGCGAGAACCTCCTCGTCCTCGCCGGCACCGAGCACGTCCAGCAGAGCGCGCACCCCGTCCCGCTCGTCGACGTCGTCCGCGCCGCGGTCAGCGAGATCGAGCGCTACGAGCGCGTCCGGATCGCCGCGCTGCCCCCGCACGCCCATGTGGCGGGCTTCGCCGCGGACGATCTGAGCCATCTGCTCGCCGAACTCATGGAGAACGCCACCTCGTTCTCCCCGCCCGACCTGCCCGTCGAGATCTCCGGCTGGCTGCTGGAGAACGGCGAGGTCATGCTCTCCGTCCAGGACGAGGGCATCGGCATGGCCGACGAGCGCCTGGACCGCCTCAACTCCCGCCTCGCCGGGTTCGACCCGGAGACCCCGTACGACGAGGAGGGCGAGGAGGGTCTCGGTCTCGGCCTCTACGTCGTCGCCCGCCTGGCCCACCGCCACGGCATCCGCGTCCAGTTGCGCGACCAGAAGCAGGGCGGCATCGCGGCGGTCGTCGTCGTACCGACCTCCCTGCTGGCGGACGCCCCGCACGCGGCCGTGCCCGGCAGCGTCCCCGCCTCCGGCGGCACCCTCTCCTTCTCCCTGCCGGGCGCGGACGCGGAGGCCAACTCCAACGTCCTGCCCGGCCGGGCGGCCGACGGCGACCCGCTGGTGCGGCTGGCGGAGCGGGCCGTAGCGGAGACTGCCGACAGCGCCGACAGCGCCGACAGCGCCGACAGCGCCGACAGCGCCGACAGCGCCGACAGTGCCGACAGCGCGGACAGTGCCGACAGCGCGGACGGTGCCGACAGCGCCGAGTCCGTGGACGCCCCGGACGCCGGGGGCGAGGGGCCGCGGCCGCAGTCGGCCGCCGAGACGACCATGGAACTGCTGGCGCCGGTTCTTCCGCCGGAGGAGCACGTCCGGCCCTCGGCCCCCGTACCCGCGCCCGCGCCGGAGACGCCGGTCGAGCGCTCGGCCGCGGCGCCCGCGCCCACTGCGCCCGCCCAGCGGCCCGCCCCGGCCCCGGCGCACGAGCCGACACCCGCCCCCGTACCCGCCCCCGCACCGCAGGATCTCGCCGAGCCCCCGGTCCTGGCACCGGCCCCGGACGAGCCCACCACGCACGAGCGCGTGCCCGACGAGCAGGAGGAGCAGCTCACCGAGAAGGGCCTGCCCAAGCGGACCCCGCGGATCAGCGCCCCCGCCCAGGCCCCCCGCCAGCGAGGCACATCCGTGGACGCCGAGGCCCTGCGCCGCCGTCTCGGCGGCTTCCGCCGGGGGGCGGAGGCCGGATACCGCGACGTACGGGCCGAGATCGCCGAGCACAGCACGCAGACGAGAACCCCTGCCGCAGGAGCCGAGCACAGCACGCAGACGAGAACCCCTGCCGCAGGAACGGCACGAGAAGCACAAGCCGATGAAGCCACGGGGGGCACAGTCGAGGAGGCAAGCAGTTGACCGCGCCCAGTACCTTCGGACTGAGCAGTGAGGCCCGCAATCTGCACTGGCTGCTGACCAACCTGGTCGAGGAGGTGCCCGGCATCCTCTCCGTCGCCGTGGTCTCCTCCGACGGGCTGCTGCTGCTCTCCTCCGACCCGGGGAGGGCCGAGGCGGCCCGTCAGGTGTCCGAGGGCAGGCCGTCCGGCCCACGGGGTTCCTCCGCCGACCTGGCCACCGTCGTCTCCGGGATCGGCAGTCTCACCGTCGGCGCCGCCCGCCTGATGGAGTTCGGCGGCGTCAAGCACACCATGGTCGCCATGGAGGAGGGCAGCCTGTTCGTGATGTCGATCAGCGACGGCTCCCTGCTCGGCGTGCACGGCGCGGCGGACTGCGACATGAGCGTGGTGGCCTACCACATGGCCCTCTTCGTCGGCCGCGCCGGACATGTGCTGACCCCCGAGCTCCGCAACGAACTGCGCAAGTCCCTGGAGTCCGACGCCGCCGGGAGCACCCGATGACCGCAGACGTCCCGCGCACACGCCTCCCGGTCCGCGGCGGGGACCGCAAGCCCGCCCGCGTACGCCCCTACTCGCTCACCGGCGGCCGCACCCGCTTCGGCCATGTCCTGCTCGTCGAGACGTTCGTCGCGAGCACGCCCGCGCTGGAGGCGCCGCCGGAGCGCAGGGAGCTGACGAACGGTTCCACCCGGGTCATGCCGGAGATGCGGGCCATCGTCGAACTGTGCCGCCGTATGCGCACGGTGGCCGAGATCGCCGCGCTGCTGAGGATGCCGCTCGGCGTGGTCCGCGTGTTGCTGAGCGACCTCGCGGACCAGGGAAAGATCCGGGTGTACGGCACCGGCACCGGCCACGGCACGGGCCGGCCGGAACGCGCACTGCTCGAAAGGGTGCTGAGTGGACTCCGTCGTCTCTGACGCCGCCTCCTCCTTGGGCGTCGCCCCTCTCGTCGACGAGGACGAGAGCCCGAAATCCTGGCAGACGGACCGCGCCCGCGCCCCCATCGCCACCAAGATAGTCGTGGCCGGCGGCTTCGGCGTCGGCAAGACCACCCTCGTCACCGCCGTCTCGGAGATCACGCCCCTGCAGACCGAGGCGCTGATGACCGAGGCGAGCGAGGACACGGACGATCTCACCGCCACGCCCGGCAAGCTCACCACCACCGTGGCGATGGACTTCGGCCGGATCACGCTCGACGACGACCTGGTGCTCTATCTGTTCGGCACACCGGGCCAGCAGCGGTTCTGGTTCATGTGGGACGACCTGGTGCGCGGCGCGATCGGCGCGGTCGTGCTCGCCGACACCCGGCGGCTGAAGGACAGCTTCCCCGCGCTCGACTACTTCGAGAGCTGCGGCATGCCGTACGTCGTCGCGGTCAACCACTTCGACGGCACCGAGGTGTTCGAACCGGAGGATGTGCGCGAGGCCCTCACCCTCCCCGCGCACGTACCTGTCATGATCATGGACGCGCGGCGCCGGATCTCAGCGATCGAGACCCTTCTGGCTCTCGTCGGCCACGCGCTCGACGAAACCCCCGAGTAGGAGACAGCAACCCGCATGCGGAAGATACTCGTCGTCGGAGCCGGTCAGTCCGGCCTCCAGCTCGCCCTCGGCCTCCAGTCGCACGGGTACGAGGTCACCCTGATGTCCAACCGGACCGCGGACGAGATCCGCTCCGGCCGGGTCATGTCGACGCAGTGCATGTTCCACACGGCACTCCAGCACGAGCGCGATCTCCAGCTGAACTTCTGGGAGTCCCAGGCCCCGAAGATCCAGGGACTCGGCGTCTCGGTGGCGGCTCCCGGCTCGTTCGACCCGGGGCCCTCGCAGCGCGCGATCGACTGGGTCGGCAAGCTCGACGGGTTCGCGCAGTCGGTGGACCAGCGGTTGAAGATGGCCGGCTGGATGGAGACCTTCGCCCAGCGCGGCGGCCAGCTGGTCATCCACGGCGCCGCCGTCTCCGACCTCGACTACTTCTCCCGCGCCTACGACCTCGTCCTGGTCTCGGCGGGCAAGGGCGAGCTGGTCCAGATGTTCGGCCGCGACGCCTCGCGCTCCCCGTACAGCGAGCCGCAGCGTGCCCTCGCGGTCGCCTACGTCCACGGGCTCGGGCCGCGCCCCGAGCACCCCGAGTACGACGCGGTGCGCTGCAACCTCGTCCCCGGCGTCGGCGAACTCTTCGTCATGCCGACCCTCACCGACTCGGGGCGGGCCGACATCCTCTTCTGGGAGGGCATACCCGGCGGCCCGCTGGACGCCTTCCAGGGCGTCAAGGACCCCGCGGAGCACCTCTCCCTGACCCTGGAACTCATGGAGAAGTTCGTGCCGTGGGAGTACGCGCGCGCCACGAAGGTCGAACTGACCGATGCGGGTGGCACGCTGGCCGGGCGATATGCCCCCACCGTGCGCAACCCCGTCGGGCGGCTGCCGGGCGGTGGGCTGGTGCTGGGTGTCGCCGATGTCGTCGTGGCGAACGACCCGATCACCGGGCAGGGCTCCAACTCCGCGTCCAAGTGTGCGGCGGCGTACCTCGCGTCGATCCTGGAGCAGGGGGAGAAGGAGTTCGACGAGGACTGGATGCGGGCGACGTTCGAGCGGTACTGGGGGACTGCGCAGCATGTCGTGAAGTGGAGCAACGCGATGTTGGCTCCGCCGCCGGAGCATGTGCTGAACCTGATCGGGGCCGCCGGGCAGATTCCGGCCGCGGCCGACCGGTTCGCCAACGGGTTCAATGATCCGGCGGACTTCGAGAACTTCTTCTATGAGCCGGAGAAGACCGGGGCCTACCTGGAGTCTCTCGCCTGATCGCCGTCGCCGGCGGGGGTGGGTGCGGGGGCGGGTGCGGGTTCGTTGGGGTGTTCGCGCAGTTCCCCGCGCCCCTTTGGGTGGTGGGCGGCCTCGGGTTCGTCGTGGGTGTTCGCGCAGTTCCCCGCGCCCCTTAAAGGGCGTACGTTCCCGGGCCTCCTTTAAGGGTGCGCGTTTGCGGGTTGCTGAGGAGGTCGTCCTATGGGCGTTGGCCTTGGGGGGTCACCGCTCCCAGGATCGGGAGTGAGGCGATGGGCGCCACTGTGACGCGTTCTCCCGTTCTCGGGGCGTGGACGATCATGCCTTCGCCCAGGTAGAGGGCGACATGGGTGGCGTCGGGGTGGTAGATGACCAGGTCGCCGGGGCGTAGCTCGCTCAGGGGGATGTGGGGGAGCTGGGCCCACTGTTCCTGGCTGGTGCGGGGGATGGAGGTGCCCGCGCTCGCCCAGGCCTGGGAGGTCAGGCCCGAGCAGTCGTAGGTGCCCGGGCCCTCGGCGCCCCATTCGTACGGCTTGCCGATCTGCTGCACGGCGTACCGCAGGGCCGCGTCGCCCGCCCGGGTGGGCTCCAGGGAGGTGCTCGGGGCGCCCGGGGCGGACATCACCTCCTGCTGGGCCCGGTCGATGTCCTGCTTCTCGAAGTCGGCCAGGGCGGTGAGCTGTTCGGACGTGAGGGAGGCGAGAAGCTCCTCCACGTCGTCCAGGCGGCCGGTCACGTCGTCGCGCTGCTTCCCGCGGTCGGCGGCCAGGGTGAGCTGGCGGTCCAGTGCGCGGCGCGCCTTGCGGGCCAGTTCGTCGGCCCTGCGTTCGGTGCCGGTGAGCCGGCCGACCGTCTCGGCGCGGCCCCGGGCGAGCCGGCCGATCACATGGCCCTGGTCGAGCGCCTGCTGCGGGTCGCGGGCCAGCAGCAGCCGTACGTACGGCGAGATGTCCGTGCTGTTCTGGTACTGCTGGCGGGCCAGCCGTCCGGCGGCGCCCCGGCTGTCGTGCAGCGAGAGGCGGGCGCGGGCCAGTTCGCCGTCGAGCCGGGTGACCTCGGCGCGCTGGCGCTTCAGCCGTTCCTCGGTGGCGTTGTAGGTCTCGGTCGCCTTCTCGGCCTCCCGGTACAGCCGCTGAAGGTCCGTCAGCAGCTCTGCCACCGGGCGGTCCGCGGTGACGGGGTCCGGTTTCGGGACGGCCGTCGCGGGAGCGGCCGCGAGGACGGCCTGGGCCGCCACCGCCGCCGTGCAGACCAGTCGCAGAAGCCTTCCTGACACGTCATCACCTCCGGTGGGGAGCGGTCTCGCTCCGCACCGCGAGCATGGGACGGGTCTTCGGGGGTTCGCGCGCCGGGTGTCGGCGAGGCGGCGTAAGACCGTCACCCGTGGGTGTCGTCCGGTTTGCCGCCCGGCGTGGCGTGTGGCCTCGGCCAGGGCCACTTCCGCCGGCCGCCGCTCTGGTCGCCCCGCGGGTCGTAGGCGTACTTCCAGCGGTCGCGCAGCCCGATGTGCGGGCCCTCGCCACGCGGTACGCGCCGGTAGACCAGCACGGTCGGGCCGCCTCCGGCCGGGTCGGGCACGGGGACGCGGTACGTCTTGGGCGGGTGCCCCGTCATACCGAGCAGGACCGGCAGCACGCGGCCGTCCAGCGGCCCGCCCTCGAACGGGGTGTCTTCACTCTTCACGGCTCAAGTGTCAGTCATCCGAGCCGGTGAGCGCGGCGACGACCGCCTCGGTGCGCGCGTCCCTGCGGGCGGTCACCGTGAGCATCGCGAAGAACTGCTCGACCAGCCAGTCCCGCAGCTCCTCCGCGGGCGGCTGCTTGCCCTCGTCGAGCCAGATCAGCGAGGCCGCCTCCACGGCCGTGATCCAGGTCCGGACGGTCATCCGCAGCCGGGGCCCGGGGTCGGTGGCCCCCAGGTGGCTGAGGATGTGCTCGGCCGCGGCGCGCCGTACGCCGTCCACGATGGCCGTCGTACGGGAGGTCTCCACCACGCTGCCGCCCTGGAGCAGGGCGCTGAACCCGGCGTCGTGCTGGTCGACGAACGCCAGGTACCGGTCCAGGGCGCGGGCGAGCCGGGGCGGGGTCGGGCCGACACGGGGCTCGTCGAAGCAGTTCCGCAGCTCCTCGGCGGCGGACCGCAGCGCGGCCTCGTACAGCTGCTGCTTGCCGCCCGGGAAGTACCGGTACACCAGCGGCCGGGACACTCCCGCCACCTCCGCGACGTCGTCCAGCGAGACGTCCTCGGGCGCGCGGTGCGCGAAGAGGGAGAGCGCGGCTTCGAGGAGCTGGCTGCGGCGCTCCTCGACGCTGAGGCGGCGGTAGGCGGGGGCGGAGGGGGTCATGGGTGCAGGGTAGCCGCCGGGGTGTGACGCAGGCTCGGGGCAGGACCGGCCGCCGGTTCGTCCGGCCGGGCCCGGCCGCCGGGGCCCGCCCGTCGCCCGCCCCCGCCCCTCAGGCCAGCAGTCCCGACGACTTCCACAGCCGGCGGCCGGCACCCCTGAGCACGCCGATGTCGTCCAGGAAGTCGGTCAGCCGCCTGGCCCCGTTCTGCATGATCTCGCGGCGGTGCCCGCTGGCCTTGACCTGCGCCATGGCCTCCCGCTTGTCCAGGCCCACGTTCGTGTAGACCTCGGGGTTCACGAAGGCCACGGAGAACACCCGGGCGAACTCCCCGGAGGTGACGCGGGTGAACTCCTGGGACCACCGGGGAGCCGTCAGCATCTGGCGGCGCAGCTCCTCACGGGCGTAGCGCACGTGCCGGGCCTCCTCCACGACGTGGATGCGGGTGACACCGCGCACGAGCGTCTGGACCCGCTCGTCGGGGAACGTCAGCCGCTGCATCCAGTCCAGGACCTCCTCGCCGAGCAGCGTGGCCGTGAAGGAGCCGGGCGTGGTGGAGATCGTCTTGAACAGGCGGCCGAGGTTCTGGTGGACCCGGCTGACCGGGTACCAGGGGGTGCCGCCGCGGCTGATCAGCCGGGCGAACATCCTGGAGTGGCGGCACTCGTCCTCGATCTCTGTGAGGGCGTAGCGGACGTGGGCGCTCGTGGCGGCCTTGTCGTAGATGTGGCGGCACAGCAGCTGCATCAGGATGATCTCGAACCAGATGCCCAGCGAGGCCAGTGCGGCGGCCTCGTGCCGGGAGAGCAGGATCCGCTGCTCCTCGCTCATCCGCTGCCACATCGGCGTGCCGTACAGCGACACCAGCTCCGGCGGCCAGAACCACTTGCCCTCCTCGAAGGGCGCGTCCCAGTCCAGTTCCTCGTCCGGGTCGAAGGAGTGCTTGGCGGAGGAGGCGAGCAGCCGCTCGGCCACCTGCTCCCGGTCCTTGAGCAGACCGAGCGCGTCGCGCAGCCCGTCGAGCGCGTCGGCTTCCGTCAGGGTCGTCATGGCTGATCCACCTCGTCGTACGGGGGCGTGGCGGTTACCCGCCGGTCAGGAGTCTTATGAGACTGCCTGTCAGCAAGCCCGTCAATCCCTCGCGCGCGAACTAGTGCCCCGACAGGCAACGTTCGCCCCGTCGCGACGCCCGGCACGCCCTCTCGCCGCACCGGGCACAGACCCAAGTACATCCAGTACGAGGGCCTGCACCCGGCACACCGAGAGCACGCGCCGGACGCCGCTCCTTGACGGGCAAACGCTGCCTGCCGGGGCACTAGTGGACCCGGCCCCGCTCGGTACGCGCGCACATGTCCCCCTCTCACAGCCCGCCCGGCCGCGCGGTGAGGGCGAGTGCACAGGCGCCTTACGACCGGGAAACCCCTCCTGACCGGCAGGCTCGTAGATTCGTCGAGCATGACGGCGAACGTTATGACCGCCCTGCGGTCCACTGCCCTCAGGTCGCACACCCTTCCCGGCTGGAACTCCATCCGCGGCCGCGTGGCCATCGTTTTGGCCGTCCCGACCTGCCTCCTGCTCACCCTCGTCGGCCTGGGCGTCGCCGACCGCGCCGCCGCGTGGTCCGCCGCCCGGGGGACCGAGACCCATGTCGGGGTCCTGCTGCGCGTGCAGGACCTCGTCCGCGAGGTGCAGCGCGAGCGCGGCCTCACCAACGGGCTGCTCGGCGGCGCCGAGGAGTACCGCGACGACGTGACCGCCCAGCGCGAACGCACCGACGAGACCCGGCGGACGCTGCGCGCCCTGCTCCAGGACGAGAGCGGCGACCTGCCAGGCGCCGCCGTGTCCGCCCTGCGGGACGCCGACGTCCCGCTCGCCGCCCTCACCTCCACCCGGACCGCCGTCGACGCCGGTACCGCCGACCGCACCGCCACCCTGCGCGCCTACACCACGGCCGTCACCGCCCTCATCGACGCCGAGTCCGCCGGGGTCCCCGACGGCGACCGGGGCATCGCGCGCGGCGCACAGGCACTCCAGGCGCTCGCCCGCGCCACCGAGGCCGTGGCCCTCGAACGCGGCTCCCTCAACGGGGTGTTCGCCGCAGGCCGGTTCCGCTCCGGCGAGTACCTCGCCTTCACCGAGGTACGCGCCACGCGCGTCGCGGCCCTTTCCCAGTTCCGCCAACTCGCGGGCAGTTCACAGGAGTCCGCACTCGACGACGCCTTCGCCACCGCCGCCGCCCGACGCGTCACCGACTACGAGGCCCGGGCCGAGCGCGGGGCCGACGGCTCCGCCCTGGAGGTCGACCCCGCCCGGTGGTGGGCGGACATGACGACCCTCGTCGACGACCTGCACGCGGTGCAGAAGGACATCGGCGACGACGTCCGCGGCCGGGCCGCGGACACCGGGTCCGACGCCACCGGCGAGCTCTACGGCTTCCTCGCCCTCGGCGCGCTGATCCTCGCCGTGGTCGCCGCGCTGGCCGTGTTCTCGGCCCGTTCCATCACCCGGCCCCTCGGCGCCCTCGCCGACGAGGCCGACGCGGTGGCCGGGACCCGGTTGCCCGCTGCCGTACGCCGCATCCAGGAGGCCGCCCCCGACAACGCCGGGCCCGACCGGCCCGAACCATCCGCGCTACCCGGCGCCGCACGCGAGATCAGGCGGCTCGCCGCCGCCCTGCGCAACGTCGAGCACACCGCCGTCGGCCTCGCCGTCGAACAGGCCGTGCTGCGGCGCACCAGCACCCAGTCCCTGGCCGGTCTCGGCCGCCGCAACCAGAGCCTGCTCAACCGCCAGCTCGGCCTGATCACCACCCTGGAGAGCCAGGAGCTCGACCCCGCCGCCCTCGCCGAGCTGTTCGAACTCGACCACCTCGCCACCCGCATGCTCCGCAACGCCGAGTCGCTGCTCGTCCTGGCCGGCGAGGAGTCCCCGGCCCGCTCCTGGGAGGGCACCGTCGCCGTCACCGACGTGGTGCGCTCGGCCGTGTCGGAGGTGGAGCAGTACCGGCGGGTGGTCGCCGCCGACATCGAGCAGTGCGGCATCCGCGGGCACTGTGTCGCCGAGCTGTCCCATCTGCTCGCCGAACTGGTGGAGAACGCGCTGGTGTTCAGCCCGCCCCAACAGCACGTCGAGGTCTACGGCTGGCGCGACGCGGGCGAGTACTGCATCGCCGTCGTCGACCGCGGCGCCGGGATGTCCCCGCCGCGCATGGCCGAGGCCAACGAGGTCCTCTCCGGCCGCGATGGCGCCTCGGACACCGTCCTCGGCCCCCGCCGGACGGGCGCAGCCCTCACCCTCGGTCACCACGTCGTGGGCGCCCTCGCCTCCCGTCTCGGCGCCCATGTGGAACTGCGCCCCACCCACGGCACGGGCGTGAGCGCCTTCGTGGCGCTGCCCGCCGCGCTCGTCCAGGAACTTCCCTCCCAGGCCGCCACGGTGTGACCCCGACCGCCGGGCCGGGCCGGACCGGGTGTCAACCCGTCCGGCCCGGCGGCGAGTTCAGTACCTCCTCCATCACCGCCCGCGCGATCGGCGCCGCCATACCGCCGCCCGTGATGTACTCCCGGTCCACCGACCCGTCCTCCACCACCACCGCGACCGCCACCTTCGGCTCCAGGTCCCGCACACCCTGCGCCCAGGAGACGAACCAGGCGTACGGGGTACCGGAGTTGCCGATCCCGTGCTGGGCCGTGCCGGTCTTGCCGCCCACGATCGCCCCCGGGATCGCCGCGTTGGTGCCGGTGCCCTCCTCCACCACGTCCCGCATCAGCTCCCGCAGCCGCACAGCCGTCGCCGGATGCATCGCCTGACGCACCGGCCGCGCCACCGGCGTGGACACCGTCGTACCGTCCGCCGTGGTCGTCCGGTCCACCAGGTACGGCGTCCGCAGCTGCCCCCCGTTCGCCACCGCCGCCGCCACCATCGCCATCTGCAACGGTGTGGCCCGCGTGTTGTACTGCCCGATCGACGACAGCGCGAGCTGCGCCCTGTCGACCGTGGTGTCGAAGGTGCTCGGGGCCGCCGTGAACGGGATGCGCAACCCGGTGTCGTTGAAGCCGAACGACGCCGCCGTCGCCGTCATCCGCTCCACGCCCACCTCCGCCCCGAGCTTGGCGAACACCGTGTTGCAGGACCACATGAACGCCACCCGCAGCGGCGCGTCCTCGCAGCCCTCCGACTCGTTCGTCAGCGACGTCGTCGTCCCCGGCAGGGTGTACGGGGCGGGCGAGTCGGTCGCCTCGTCGACATCCGTGACCACCCCCGCGTCCAGCGCCGCCGCCGCCGTGACCACCTTGAACGTCGACCCCGGCGGATAGGTCTGCCCCACCGCCCGGTTCAGCATCGGCTTCTCCCGGTCCCCGTTCAGCCGCGCCCACGCGTCCGTCGCGTCGGGCCCGTTGCCCGAGAGCACCGTCGGGTCGTACGACGGCGTCGACACCAGCGCCAGGATCCGCCCGGTCGCCGGCTCGATCGCCGCCACAGCCCCCTTGCGGCCGTCGAGCCCGTCGTACGCCGCCCTTTGCGCCGCGTCGTTGAGCGTCGTGACCACGTCGCCGCCCGGAGGGCGCGCCCGCGTCAGCGCGTTCCACAGCGGGAACGGCGTCAGCATCGGGTCCGTGCCGGACAGCACCGGGTCCTCGGCGTGCTCCAGCAGGCTCGTGCCGTACTTCTGCGAGGCGAAGCCGGTCACCGGGGCGTACAGCGGGCCGTTGTCGTAGGTGCGTTCGTGCCGCAGCTGCTCCTGGGTGTCCAGTGAGCCGGTGACCGGGCGGCCGTCGACCAGGATGTCGCCGCGCGGCCGGCCGTAACGGGCGATGACCTCACGCCGGTTGGCCGGGCTGTCGTCGTAGCGCTGGGCCTGGACGACCTGGAGGCGGGTGGCGTTGACCAGCAGCGCCACCAGCAGCAGCGCGCAGAACACGGCGGCGTGCCGGATGTGGCGGGTCATCCGGCCTCCTGCCCGTCGTACTGGCGGCGGGCCGAGTCGCTGACCCGGATCAGCAGCGCGGTGATCGCCCAGTTGGTGACCACCGAGGAGCCGCCCTGCGCGAGGAACGGCATCGCCATGCCGGTCAGCGGGATCAGCCCGGTCACCCCGCCCGCGATGACGAACACCTGCAGCGCCACGATGGAGGCGAGCCCGACGGCGAGCAGCCGCCCGAACGGCTCGCGCAGCGCGAGCCCGGCCCGGTAGCCGCGCTCCACCAGCAGGCCGTACAGCAGGAAGATCGCGGACAGTCCGGCGAGGCCCAGTTCCTCCCCGGCGGTCGCCAGGATGAAGTCCGACTTGGCGGCGAAGCCGATCAGCACGGAGTGCCCGAGGCCCAGGCCGGTGCCCAGCACCCCGCCCGCGGCGAAGGCGAACAGCGACTGGGAGAGCTGGTTGGGCCCGTCGCCCGCCTCGATCGAGGCGAACGGGTGCAGCCAGTCCTCGATCCTGCTGTGCACATGCGGTTCCAGCCAGCCCACGGCCGCCGCGCCGAGCGCCGCCAGCAGCAGCCCGACCGCGATCCAGCCGGTGCGGCCGGTGGCGACGTACAGCATGACCACGAACAGGCCGAAGAACAGCAGCGAGGTCCCCAGGTCGCGTTCCAGGACCAGCACCCCGACGCTCAGCAGCCAGATGGTGACGATCGGCCCCAGGACGCGCCCGGTGGGCAGCTGCACGAACCACACCCGGCGGCCCGCGTACGCCAGCGCGCTGCGGTTGGCGGCCAGATACGCGGCGAAGAACACCGCCAGCAGCACCTTCGCGAACTCGCCCGGCTGGATGGAGAACCCGGCGATCCGGATCCAGATGCGGGCGCCGTTGACGGCCGGGAAGAGGATCGGCAGCACGAGCAGCCCGAGAGCGGCGGCCACGCACACGTACGCGTACCGCTGGAGCACCCGGTGGTCGCGCAGGGCCGCGACGACGACGATGAACAGCGCCACCCCGAGGGTGGACCACACCAACTGGGTGGGGGCGGCCCGGTCGCCCGGCGTCTGCAGGTCCAGCCGGTAGATCAGCACCAGGCCCAGCCCGTTGAGCAGCACCGCGATAGGCAGCAGCAGCGGATCGGCGTACGGGGCGCGCAGCCGCACCGCCAGATGCGCCAGCAGGGCGAGCACGCCCAGCCCGGCGCCGTAACCGGCGGCGCCGGGCGGGACGGTGCCGGTCCTGGCCAGACCCACGGCGCAGTAGCCGTACACCGACAGCAGGACCGCGAGGACGATGAGGGCGAGTTCGACGCCCCGGCGCCGGGGGAGGCGCACCGCCGGAGCGGGCGCGTCCGCAGCCGTCGCGACGGTTCCGGTTCCGGCCTTCGTCATGTCCGGAACTTACCCAAACAGGACTCCTTATGAGCCCTATGAGCCCTATGAGTCTTACGCGCCGGATGAGTCCTGCGGTCGGCGGGGCGTCCGTGGCCGGTCAGCACCAGCGTGGCGCGGGCCCGATGTTGTCGATGTACCGCGCCGACCCCCAGGCCCAGGTGCCGTCGGGGAGCAGGTACCAGAGCGAGTTGCCGTCGACGGTCTCGCCCGTGGTCTTGCAGTAGATCGACACGATCTGGCCCTGTTGGACCGTTCGGATGACCTGGCTGCCGCGGTTCGGCGCACTGCGCAGCAGCAGCGTGCTCGCGGTCACCACGCCCTGGTACAGGGTCGGGCTGCTCTGTGCCTGGGTGTTCTGGGTCTGGTTGCTCTGTGCTTGGGTGCCCTGGGTCTGGTTGTTCTGGGCCTGACTGTTCTGGCCCTGGCTCCAGTTGCCGTTCTGGTTCTGGGACCAGTTGCCGGTCTGGTTGGAGTTGCCGGTCTGGTTGGAGTTTCCGCTCTGGTTGGCGTTGCCGGTCTGGTTGGTGTTCCCGTTCTGGTTGGCGTTGCCGCTCTGGTTGGTGTTCCCGTTCGGGTTGGTGTTCCCGTTCGGGTTGGCGTTCCCGTTCTGGGCCCAGTTGCCGCTCTGGCTGGAGTTCCCGTTCTGACTGGCGTTGCCGTTCGGGTTGGCGTTGCCGTTCTGACTGGCGTTGCCGTTCGGGGTCCAGTTGCCGCTCTGGCTGGAGTTCCCGTTCTGGCTGGCGTTGCCGTTCGGGTTGGGGTTGCCGTTCTGGGTCCAGTTGCCGGTCTGGTTGGAATTACCGTTCTGGTTCGCGTTGCCGCTCTGGCTGGAGTTTCCGTTCCCGCCCGGGTCGTCCTTCGCCACGGCGGGAGTGGCGGCGGCCGTGGCGGCGAGGGCGGCGGCGGTCAGGGATATGACGAGGCGGGAGCGCAGGGACATGTGGACCTCCATGAAGCAGACGAAAGCTGACTAATCGCCACGTTAGGAGCCACGCCCAGGACCCGCACGCGTTAGTGAGCCAGGTGAGCAACCGCCTCTTCGGGCAGCCGCAGCAGGGCGACGGCCCCGCCGTCGGCCGCGTTGGAGAACCCGAGCCGCGCCCCCAGCACCTCCGCCTGCCCCAGCGCGATGGTCAGCCCGAGGCCGTGCCCCCGCGAACCCCCCTCGGTCCGGAACCGCTGGGGTCCGTGCTCGACGAGGTACTCGGGATACCCGTCCCCGTGGTCGCGCACGGTCACGACCGGCCCGTCAACGGTCAGTTCGACGGGACCCCGCCCGTGCCGGTGCGCGTTGGCCACCAGATTGCCGAGCACCCGCTCCAGCCGCCGCCGATCGGTCTCCACGGTCACGTCCCGGACGATCCGCACCTCGGTCGCGTCGCCCGCGCCCCGCACCACCCGCCCGGCCAGCGCGCTCAGCTCCAGGGTCTCCAGGTCCAGCCGCTCCCGCCCGGTGTCCAGCCGGGAGATCTCCAGCAGGTCCTCGGTCAGTGTGCGCAGGGCCGCCACCCGGTCGCGCACCAGCTCCGTCGGCCTGCCCGGCGGCAGCAGCTCCGCCGCCGCGTGCAGCCCGGTCAGCGGGGTGCGCAGCTCGTGGGCGACGTCCGCGGTGAAACGCTGCTCGGCCAGCAGCTTGCCCTGGAGCGAGGCCGCCATGGAGTCCAGCGCGGCGGCCACCGCGGCCACCTCGTCCTGCGGGCGCCCCGGGTCCTGGGAGCGGCGGTCGTGCACCCGCGCGTCCAGGTCACCGGCGCTGATCCGGCGGGCCACCCGCGCGGTGGCGTGCAGCCGCCGGGTCACCCGCTGCACCGCGAGCGCGCCGACCAGCAGGGTCGCCCCGATGGCCAGCATGGAGGACCACAGGATCGCCCGGTCCAGGCCGTCGATGGTGCGGGCCTGCTGCGAGTAGTCGACCTGGACGGCCAGCGCCCGCCCGGCGTCGGCCGGGCCCGCCGCCCACATCGTGGGCCGGCCGCGGTGGTCGGCGACCATCGTGCCGCGCTCCCCGCCCGCCGCGAGCGCCCGCAGCCGCGCGGGCAGCCCCTCGGGGTCCACCCCCGCGCCGGGCATCGGCGTGTCCCCGGTCTCGTAGGCCTCCGCCGCCTGCTCCAGCCGGTCGAGCGCCAGCTCGCGGGCCTGGCCGACGGTCTGGTTGGTCACCGACACATGGACCAGTACGCCGAGCAGCGCGGCCAGGGCGCAGCACATCACCGTGATGAACACGGCCGTCTTCGCGGCGAGCGTGCCGGGCGGGGTGAGCCTCATCGGGTGGCCGCCGGGCTGGAGGCCGCGGGGGGCGTCGCCGAGCGCGAGGACATGAGGGAAGGGGAAGGGGACGAGGTCGGGGAGGAGGACGAGGACGAGGACGGGTACGGGGACGAGGAAGGCGAAGGGGAGACGGCCGAGCGCGAGGGTGTCGGGGCGGTGGACCCCTCCCCGATGCGCAGCATCTCGTCCTGGGTCAGCAGCATCGCCTTCTGGTCCGGGTCCCAGGTCCACTGCAACCGGTACTCGTACCCGGCGACCTCCGAGGGCGACCGGACGATCACCGAGTGCCCGGCCAGCTCGACCCGGCTCAGCGCGTCCTCGTAGTGCATGACCTGCACCAGCCGGTGCCGCTCCACGGTGTACACGCGTACGGCGGTCAGCGTCCCCGGCAGCTGCCGGAAGCCCAGGGTCAGCTCGTCGCGGCCGTCGCCGGTGAGGTCGCGGTAGTACGGCCGCAGCACCGGGCAGCGGCCGTGGCCCGCGCCGTCCGCGCAGTCGGCCATCCGCCGCGCGGTCTCGCGGTACGTCGCCTTCTCGCCGGCGTACTCCTTGGGGCTGCCCTCGATCTCCGCCCGGACGATCGCCACGGGGTCGACGTCGCGGATGCCGTCCGCGACCCGTACCCCCTTGATCACCTTCGTCTCCGCCTCGTCGAAGTCGAACGCGGGCGACGAGGCGGGCGCCAGCTCGGGCCACAGCCGGGCCGGACCGGTCGCGGTCGGTGTCGCCCCGGCCGCGCGCAGCCCGTCCGCGTCACCGCAGCCGCTGACCAGCGCGAGCACGGCGACGGCCGAGGCGGCGAGAAGAGCCCGCGAGGGGCGGCGAAGGGGCGGCACGGGACTCCTGCTGATCGGGACGGCGGTGGGCCCCGTACACCTTATTAACGTGTAAGGACGGGCCCCGCACTCGATGCGCCGGGGAACTCGTCGGCCCCGGCCGGTGCGGCGTGCAACCCGTGGGCCCCGGCCGGGTGCGGCGTGCAATCCGTGGGCTGGCCGGGTGTGGCGTGCATCTTGTCGGCCTCGGCAGGACGTGCCGGGGACTCGTCGGCTCCGGCAGGACGTGCCGGGGAACTCGTCGGCTCCGGTCGGGCGCGCCCCGGAACGGGAGGCCCTGCTCCGTCGCGCCCCGGAACGGGAGCCCCTGCCCTGACACGGCGCGGAACGGGAGGCCCTGCCCCGACGCGCCGCGAAACCCGGCCACCCTGCCCCGACGCGCCGCGGACCTCCTCCACCCCGTCTCGTTGCGGGACGCAACCGCTCCACCCCGTCTCGTCGCGGGGCGCAACCGCTCCACCCCGCCCGGCTACTCCGCCAGCTCCTCCAGCAGCCGGGCCGTCGGCAGACCGGCCCGCAGGTAGTCCTCGAAGAGTTCGTTGTGCAGGGCCCAGGGCGAGCGGCGGGCCCGGACGAGGCGGATCGCGTCCTCGGGCGAACGACCCCCGCGGATGAGCGCGTGGGCGACGACCAGGCCCGAGCGGTTGTAGCCATGGAAGCAGCGCACCAGCACGCGGCGGCCCGCGTCCAGCGCCTCGCACGCCGCCTCGGCCAGCCGGATCACCCCCGCGAGCTGGGTGCCGTCCAGCGGCCCGTCCGGGATGGGCCAGACATGGTGCTCGACCCCGCTGTCGGGCCCGTGGCCCGGCAGCCGCAGCAGTGTCTGCACGAGATCGAACTCGTCGCGCACCACCGCGTTCTCCAGCCGCCCCGCGCGCCCCCGGAACTCGTGCCCGCCCATCCACAGGCCGGGCACCACCTCGTTCCAAGGGTGCTGCGGAGCGGGTACGTCGGGTTGCTTCCTACGGGTACGCAACGGCGCCTCCCCAACCCCGGGACCTGCCCAACTACTCTCAAATGTAATCGGGTTCTTGCCCCTGGAGCACCCTCCCTGTTCCCATGGTCGAAGGGGTGATGCTGCATGACCTCACTGCGCGTCGTACCGACCTGGCGGCTCGGCCGTGAGCGGCTCTACGTCTGCCTCAGGGACGGCCGTACCCTCGCCTGGTACGACCGGGAGGCCGGCCGGGTGAACCTGCTCGGCGAGGACCGCCGGGAAGACGTCCTCAAGGCCCTCGGGCCGTTCGTCACCGGCCCCGTCACCGTGGGGCCGCCTCCGCCGCCGACCCCCGCCGAGCTGGCCCGGCTCGCCCTGCACCCGGACGACGACCTGGCGCCCAACCGCCCCGGCGAGGCCATCCTGGTCTCCCTCGACCGCGACCCCGGCCCGGCGCACCGGCTGCGGAACGACCCGCGGCGCCGGGCACTGCTGGCCGAGCAGGCGGTGGGGGCGGCGCTGGACGGGCTGGACGGGGCCGGCTGGCACGCCCTGCACTCGGTCCCGCTGCCCGGCGGGGCCCGCATCCACCACCTGGCGATCGGGCCGGGCGGCGTGTTCGCGGTCCACGCCCTGTACGCGCGCAAGCTGCGGGTACTGATCGCCGACCCGGAGGTGACGGTTGGCAGATCGGAGGCGGGCCCCCTGCTGCGCCGCGTCCGTATGGAGGCGGACCGGGCCTCCTACGCCCTGACCGCCGAGGTACGCCCCCTCCTCGCCCTGGCCGGCCCCACCGCCCGGCTCACCGTCTCCGTCCCGTCCCGCGAGGTCCGCGTCGTCGAGGACGCCGACCTCGGCGGCCTGGCCCGGCTGGGCGGCGCACTCAAACCGGCCGACGTGGAGGCCCTGCACGCGATGGCCAGGGACCGGCACACCTGGGAGCGGCTGTAGGCCGGGGGCAGCTACGGCAGCTACGGCAGCTACGGCAGCTCGCCCGCGAGGTCCGCGTCGAGCAGCGGCGCCAGCAGATCGCCGTGGTCCCGCAACCGGGGCCCTAGGTCGGCCGCGCCGAACACCAGCTGCTCGGGCGCCCCGCACCGCTCGATCTCGGTCCAGGTCACGGGCGCGGACACGGTCGGCTCCCGCCGGGCCCGCAGGGTGTAGGGCGCGGCGGTGGTCTTGCGCCCGGCGTTCTGGCTCCAGTCGACGAACACCTTGCCCGGCCGCAGGCTGCGCGTCATCCGGTGCAGGGCCAGCCGGGGCATGGCCCGCTCCGCCTCCAGCGCGAGCGCCTTGGCGTAGTCGGACACCTGCGCGGAGTCGGCACCCCGTACACCCGCCAGCAGATGGAGCCCCTTGGAGCCGGAGGTCTTGGCGTACGCCTCGATGCCGTCGGCGGCGAGGCGCTCGCGCAGCCACAGGGCGACCTCGCAGCAGTCCACGATCGTGGCGGGCGCCCCGGGGTCGAGGTCGAAGACGATCCGGTCGGCCTCGTCGGGCGAGCCGACCAGCCATTGGTGGGTGTGGAACTCGGTGACCAGATTGGCCGCCCACATCAGCGACGGCAGGTCCTGCACGACCACCATCCGGGCCGGGCCCTCCGAGCGGGGCACCTCGGAGGTGGTGACCCAGTCGGGCGTACCCGGGGGCACGTTCTTGGTGAAGAACACCTGTCCCTCGGGTCCGTCCGGGTAGCGCAGGAAGGAGACCGCCCGGTCCCGCAGATGCGGAAGCAGCGCCTCGGCGGTCGTGGCGTAGTAGTGCAGCACCTCGCCCTTGGTGAACCCGGTCGCCGGATACAGCACCTTCTCCAGGTTGCTGAGCGCGAGCCGCCGTCCCTCCACCTCCGTGATCGGCGTCATACGATGAGAATCACACGAAATCGGGCGATATCGCCTCGTTGCCTCGAAAGGTGCTGCACGTGCGATCGATATGGAACGGCGCCATCTCCTTCGGTCTGGTCAGCATCCCCATCAAGCTGGTGAACGCGACCGAGAGCCACTCGATCTCCTTCCGCCAGATCCACACCGAGGACGGCGGCCGCATCCGCTACCGCAAGTTCTGCGAGCTGGAGGAGCGCGAGGTCACCCAGTCGGAGATCGGCAAGGGCTACGAGGACGCGGACGGCTCGATCGTCCCGATCACCGACGAGGATCTGTCCCACCTGCCCATCCCGACGGCCCGCACCATCGAGATCGTCGCCTTCGTGCCCGCCGACCGGATCGACCCCCTCCAGATGGGCGCGGCCTACTACCTGGCCGCGGGCGGCGCGCCCGCGGCGAAGCCGTACACCCTGCTGCGCGAGGCCCTCAAGCGCAGCAACAAGGTTGCCATCGCCAAGTACGCCCTGCGCGGCCGCGAGCGTCTGGGCATGCTGCGAGTCGTGGACGACGCCATCGCCATGCACGGGCTGCTGTGGCCCGACGAGGTCCGCGCCCCCGAGGGGGTGGCCCCGGACTCCTCGGTCACGGTCCGTGACAAGGAACTGGACCTCGCGGACGCCCTGATGGACACCCTCGGCGAGGTCGACCTCGACGATCTCCACGACGAGTACCGCGAGGCCCTGGAGGAGGTCATCACCGCCAAGGCCTCCGGTGAGGCGCTCCCGGAGGCCTTCGAACCGGCCGAGTCCGGCAAGGTCCTGGACCTCATGGCGGCCCTGGAGAGCAGCGTCCGCGCGGCGAAGGAGTCCCGGGGCGAGCAGCCGGCCGACGCCGAGGTCACCCACCTGCCCAAACGCCGGACGTCCTCCCGCGCCCAGCCGAAGGAGCCGGCCGGCAAGAAGTCGACCGCGGCGAAGAAGACGGCCGCGAAGAAGACGGCCGCGAAGAAGACAGCCGCCTCGGCGAAGAAGTCGACGTCGAAGACGGCGCAGGGCGGCAGGAAGAAGACCGCGGCGAAGAGCACGTCGACGGCGAAGAGCACCTCGACCGCCAAGAGCAGCACGAGCGCGAAGAGCGGCACGAGCGCGAAGAAGACGGCGGCGAAGAAGTCGACGACCCGCAAGCGGACGGCGTGACGAGGGTCTGCCTGGGCCCCGACGCCCGACCGTCCCGCCGCCTCAGCCGCGCCTCGACCCCCCGGTCCCGCTCACCCCGACCTCGGGACCGTGGTTGTCCGGGGCGTAGACCGTGAGCCCGGAGGCACCGGACTCGAACGACGGGACGGGGACGGCAAGGAGACGGAACGGGCGCCGGAGCCACCTTCACCGCGAACCCTGTCGAAAGCCGCCCTGAGGGAGAGCTTGAGCCGCCGCGAGACGGGCCGCTCCACCCAGCGGTGCACCAGATGGGAGAGCACGAGCATGGCGGCGACGGTGGCACCGAGCAGGACCCAGTGGCCGACCGAGCCCTGGAAGCGGTGGAAGACCTCCCAGCCGATGGACTCGTGGAGCAGGTACAGCGGGTACGTGAGCGCACCGGCCGCGGGCAGCCAGCGCCAGCCGACCCGCCGGAACCACCCGAGGGCGACCCCGGCCATCACGACGTAGAAGACAGCGACGACGACGGTGACGCCCCAGCCGGGGATGTTGTGCCCCACGTGCTCCAGCGTCCGGCGCCAGGTCTGCATCACGGTGTGCTGCCCCATGGCGAAGGACAGACCCACGATGCCCCACAGCAGCAGGTCGGGCCCGAAGCGGTGCATGAGATAGAAGGCCAGTCCGGCGATGAAGAACCAGCAGTGCGGCACGACGAGCAGGTCGTCCAGCGGGCTGATGTCGTACCCCCCGGCGAGCAGCGCGGCGGTGGCCCAGAGGCAGCAGAAGGCGACGACCCGCCGATAGGTCACCCCACGCCACACCACCAGCGCGAACAGCAGATAGAAACGCAGCTCGGCCCAGAGGGTCCAGTACACCCCGTCGGCATGGTCGACCCCCATGGGCCACTGGAGCATGGTCAGGTTGACCAGCACATCGCGCCAGGGCAGCGGGTCGACACCGCCGGCCACGACGGCGGCCACGGCGGTGGTGGCGAGCACGCCGATCCAGTAGGCGGGGTACAGCCGGATCACCCGGGAGACGAAGAAGTCCGGGAGGGTCCGCCCCCAGCAGCTCATGCAGATGACGAACCCACTGATCATGAAGAACAGCTCGACACCGAGCCACCCGTAGGCGGAGGGCCGGAAGACGACCGGGAACAGCCGCGCCTGCGACCCCTCCCAGCCCTCCCCGAAGGCGATGTAGTGGTAGCAGACGACCATCAGCGCAGCCACGAGCCGCAGCCCGTCCAGCACGACGATCCGCTCCCCGCCCGCCTTCGCGTGGGCGGCCCTCTTGCCTATTCGCACTTCAGTTCTCCAGGACACGTACAGAAAGACCCCGCGTCCAGCTATGGCCGGCAGGGGTCTTCAGGCACCTCATCTGCGCACACGGCTCCGGCGGCCAGCGGTGGCAGGACCTTCAGGCCCTCTCACCTGCGACGGAAGCCAAGGCGTGCGCCTCGCCGGGCAAGGTTACTACGCGCCTACCAGGCGGTAGGTCTGCCGGGCGTCTGCTCCTGGCGGGCTGGTGGAGCTGATCGCGCAGAGCCTGGATCTCCTCCCCAGTGACAGGACCGTGCTTCGGCCCAGACCTGCCGGGGCCTCGGCGGAAAGCACGGGACTCGCGAACCGGCCCTGCTGCCCGATGGACTCGGGGCATCTCGAACGGCACCCGCATTGCACATACGCGAAGACCCCGTCCTCAGCGAACTCGCTGATGGCGGGGTCTTTGGGCACCTCGTCAAGGGGAAATGCCCTATATGTCATGCAAGTGTGCGAGTCGGGTTGGCGCGATGGAGGGGCACGGTCATTACGGTGCCCAGCGGCGGAATGCCTCGATCCACTCGAAGCCCTGGGGTGGAGGGTCGGGCAGAGGCAGGTCCAGCAAGCCGATCGCCTGCCGGTGTGCGCTGTGGCGGCACAGCGCCACCACTCCAGTTCCGGGCCGCAGATCGAGGTCCTCCACCACTACGTCCACGCCCAGCACCCGGGTGTTGAAGGGCAGCGCGAGCCGGTCGGTGAGGACCGCGTGGAACCCGGCCAGTTCCTCATCTTCGCCGTAAGCATCGACCGTGGCCTCCTCGACCATCGTGTCGAGCTCCCGCTCCGGTATCGCGCCCACCAGCAGCCCCACTCTCCCCAAGTGCCTTCCCGCCATGGCGTCAGTTCTTCGTGGGTGCACCGCAGCACTTCTTGTACTTGCGGCCCGAGTCGCACCAGCACGGACCATTGCGCGCCGGCGGCCACAACAGGACAAGCTCGGGATGTCCCGTCAGGGCGTACCACTCGCCGAAGGCACGCCGGGTCTCCGCCGCGTCCGCGTCACGGGCTTGCCCGCGTGTGTACGCCTCGAACTCGGCGAGGGTGGCGCTGACCATACGGACATGGGCGGCACCGGCGTCGCTGTACGCGCGCGCTTCGCGCTGCAGCCGCTCCGCGTAGGTGTCGTAGTCGTCGCCGTAGTGGGCGGTCGACTCCGGCCAGCGGGCGCGGACGGCGGTGAAGTCCTCGCGGACCCAGCGCAGCACGATCCCGTCGAACGCCTCCCCGTCCTCGGGCACGTCCACCGACGGCCTCTGTGACAGCGTCTCCAGCAGTCCCTCCCGGAACTGCGCGAAGGAGGCGTTCGCCTCGGCCTCTGCGGCGAGATCGTCCTCGTCAAGCTCGATTCCCAACTCGCCACGTAGGAAGCCGCGGTCGATGAGCAGCCCGTGCCGGTACTCGACCGCCTGCGGGTTGTCGTCGTCCGCGGTGACGAGGTCCAGGCCCGCCTGGCACCACTCAAGTGCCCTCTCGTACCGCCCGGCCTCAGTCAGCGCCTCGATCATGTCGTTGATGACCCGAAGCCGCGCCGCCCCGGCGCGTTCGGTATCGAGGCGAGCCCGTAGGTCGTCTTGGGCGCGCTCGGCCTCCTCCGCGCGGCCCAGCGCGTACAGCTGGTCGACGATGCCGACGTGGGCGTCGAGACGGTACTCGCCGTCGCATGCGGCGGCGCGCCGGAACAGAGACAGCGCCGCCTCGGCCTCGCCGTGTCGGACCGTGAGCCATCCGGCGTCTACCAGCGCCCGTGGCTCCTCCGGGGCATCGGTGTGCTCATCCGCCCAGCGTTCGCACGCGGCGGCGGACGGCTCTCCCTGCTGGGTGCCAAGGAAGGCTTCGTAAGGGGTTGTTGGGGCATCGCGGACAGCGAGTTCGGTCACAGGGAAACCCTACCGAGAAGCAATGCGTCCCGGTGCGTGCGGCACCCCTCGTGGAACACGCGCTCGCCTTGTCCGGCCCACGTGCCAGTCGCCGTCGTCTGTACGGCGGCCCCGGTCTTGCGCGCGACAGACGGCTGTCCGGGGACGCATGCTGATCTTGCCGTATCCCGGCGGCGCCACATGATCCGCAGCCGTACGTACCCCTGGAGATGGTGCGCGTCCCGACCAAGTGCCCCTGGACGCCTCGGAAGTCATCGACGGCGTGGTCGACCACCTGCTGCACGTCAGCTTCGACGAGCGCACGGTACTGCGGCTGACCGCCGCGAAAGTGAAATGCCCTGTTTGGTCGTCTTGTGGCGAACTTCAGTCTGATGCTCGTCAGCACCACGGTATGGGGAGGCGTTTCGGGGCGAGCGGGCAGGTCCTACGGCTTCTCGTCCTGATGGCCGGGGGTGTGTGCCCATACCGAGTTTCCGGCTTCCGGGGGCCGATGACTCAAGGCCGGCCCGGCTGTATGCGGGCGTGGGCATCGTCATTGATCAGGCGGGGTGGTGTGCCCTCAGATCTTGATGACGGTGACGCGCCCGTGGCAGAGCGCAGCGAGGTCCTCGGGGTCAGAGGTGAGAACAGTGACGGGTCCGGGGGCAGCCAGCGCCGTGGCGCTGAGCATGGCGTCGATGGCGTACTTGTGGCCGTGCAGACCGACGTCGGCGAGGAGGGCGGCGGCGTGACGGGCGATGGGCTCGGTGACCGGTTCGATGACGAGGCGGGACAGGGTCCATTCCAGCGCTGGGCGATTGATCCGTGGGTGGATCACTTCCACGAGGGTGGCTGCGGAAGTGATCACCCGCAGGTCGTCGGCGCGGGCGAGGGCGAGCCAGCCGGTGACAGTACGGTCGCGCAGGACGGCCTTGGCCAGCCCTTCGCTGTCGAGAACCAGGGTGCCGCCGGGGGTGGCGGGGGAGGGGGTCACGCGGCGTTCGCCCCGCCTTGGGTCTGCTGCTCTCGGGCTTGGTGGAGTTGGTCGCGCAGAGCCTGAATCTCTTCGTCGGTGATGGGGCCGTGTTCGGCCTCCGCCACCGTGATGAGTTCGTTGAGGTTGTCCCGTTCGATCTGGCGGGCGACGGCTGCGGCGACGTAAGCGGACAGTCCGGAGGGGCCACTGCGGGCCTTGGCGGCTTCGGCGATATCGCGCGGCATGGTGATCGAGTACTTGCCGGTAGGCTCACTCATGCTACCTATCCTGCTACGCATCCTCCTCTGCTGGATAGGGCTGGCTGAAGCTTCCCCTTGATGTTGGACACCTGGAGACTCCAAGATCCCGTCCACGCCTCGTCCACAGACCCCGACATACGCTCGCTTCGAGCGGCATGCGGCTGCATAAACACCAAGACCCCGCACTCAGCGTTTCCGCTAGTGACGGGGTCTTCGGGCACCGTATTACGGGTGCCCCCGGCAGGATTCGAACCTGCGCACACGGCTCCGGAGGCCGTTGCTCTATCCCCTGAGCTACGGGGGCGTGTCGGTTGCGGAGCGTGTTGCTCGCGGCGACGGGTAGAACACTACCAGCTCTATCGGGGTGGTCATCAACGGGTTTCCGGGTGGCGCGGAGTGTCCCTCGCGGGGGGTGGAAGTCGGGAAAAGCCGGACGCGATGGCCGGTCTGGACCTACTCTCGGCTTGTGCCAGGCGCGTCGGGCCGGGTGCTTGTTGTGGACGACAACAAGGTCATCCGGCAGCTGATCAGGGTCAACCTCGAGCTGGAGGGCATCGAGGTCGTGACCGCGGCCGATGGTGTCGAGTGTCTGGATGTCATCCATCAGGTCCGCCCCGACGTCGTGACACTCGATGTCGTCATGCCCCGGCTCGACGGTCTGCGGACCGCCGCTCGGCTGCGCGCCGACCCGCGGACCCGGCACCTCCCTGTAGCCATCGTCAGCGCGTGCACCCAGTACGAGGTGGAGACCGGCCTCGACGTCGGCGTCGACGCGTTCCTCGCCAAGCCTTTCGAACCGAACGAACTCGTACGGCTCGTGCGGCAGCTGATCGAGCGCAAGGCCCCCCGCGAGCGGCAGGAGGGCGACCGGGGGATCGACGGGCTCGACGACATCGATGACGCCGGCGGGGCGGCCGCCGCCTACGGCAGTGCCCTCGGTAGT